>CAMPKJ010000100.1 GCA_946887105.1 uncultured Acidobacteriota bacterium
GCGCAGGGGGCCCACTCGGCGGAGCCCTCTAAGACTCTAAGACTCTAAGACTTGTCACACCTGTTCACTAAACCGTGCAGACACGCCACCGGCAATTTGAATACTCTCGGCGCATGCGAAAACTCATGCTGCTGCTTCTGTTGGCTACGCCGCTCCTTGCCCAGGGCCCGAGCGCGGGCGCCGAGGATGCCGCGATCCGCGCGGCGATCGAGCATTACTTCCAGGGACATGCCACCGGCGACGGCGCGCATTTCCGCAAGGTCTTCCATCCGGAGTCGAAGCTGTTCTTTACGCGGGACGGAAAATTCGCGCAGCGCACGAGCGAGGAGTACATCAGCGGCGCGCCAGGAAAACCGGCCGCTGATGAGGCCCAGCGCAAGCGCACCATCGACTGGATCGATGCCACGGGCGACGCCGCCGTGGCCAGGATCACGCTGACCTATCCCGCCGTGACGTTCACCGACTACATGGCCCTGCTCAAGGTGGACGGCGAGTGGAAGATCGTGAACAAGCTCTTTCACGCCGACCGCAAAAAATAGCGGGCTCGAAAATTGAAGGATCGGCGTCCGTGAGCCGCGTGGACACGGACGCCGATTCAGCACTGGTCTTCGCCCGCAACTTCTTCAGGAATCCGCGCATGCTCGGGTCGGTGATCCCGAGCTCGCGCTATCTCGTGCACCACCTGCTGCGCGACATCGACTGGGAACGCGCGCGTGTGATCGTCGAGCTTGGCCCGGGCGTCGGGACCATCACCCGCGAGGTGCTGCGCCGCATGCGTGCGGACGCCGTTCTGCTGGCGTTCGAGATCAACGACGACTTCGTACGGCATCTGAAGGAGCACCTCGACGATCCGCGACTGCGCGTGCACCATCGCTCCGGCGTGGAGATCGGCAACGTATTGCGCGAACTGCGACTCGGCAAAGCGGACTACGTGATCGCCGGAATTCCGTTCAGCATCATGAGCGAGGAAGACCGCACCGCCGTCCTCCGCAATTGCCATGACGCACTCGCGGAGGGCGGCGTGATGCTGGTCTATCAGTTCTCGGCGAGAGTGCGCGCCGATCTCGAGAAGTTGTTCGGACGCGTGCGCCGCATGTTCGAGCCGCGCAACGTGTTGCCGGCGCACTTGTTCGAGTGCGTGAAGTGAGCCGTCAGAAACGCAGGCCGATCGTCAGCGCGATGTCGTCTGCCGCTTCGCCTTCCTCGTTCTCGAGCACGCGGAAGTACTTCAACTGAGCATACGGCTTCAGGAACTCGAGATCGAACGACACGCCGCCGATGAGATTGCCGAGGATGTCGGTGTGCGTGTCGATGTCGTCGAAGTACGCGAGGCCGACGCCGGCGCCGATGTACGGTGTGATGTTGCCGATGCTGACCACGTCGTACGTGACGTCGAGATTCACGGTGCCGGCGGTGACGTCATCCTGGAGCGAGTACTCGATGTTCGGGTTGATGTTGATCGCGCCGATGTCGAACAGCGCTTCCACGCCGACGAACTCCTCGCCGGCGTCGTTGAAACGTCCGGCCCGGACGCCGAAATCGGCCGCCGAAAGCGCCGGCGCGAGCAGTAGTGCGGTCGTGGCCAGGGTGAGGATCCGAAGAGACTTCATCAATGTCGCTACCTCCAGTTGTCCTACGGCGATGCGCCGAAATTGCACGAGCGGTTCCAGAGCACAAAATATCCCGGTTTGACGCGCGGATGCGCTTCGGCACAGAATCGCCGGGAACGAAAATACGCGAGGGGTTTGAACGATGGCGACAAAATCTGCATCCAAGGGCGGCGGCAAGGGACTTTCGGCAGCGGTGACGCCGAGCTCCGAGCTCGCTGCAATCGTCGGAAACGAGCCGATTCCACGCAGCGAAGTGACCAAGCGCGTGTGGGATTACATCAAGGCCAACGGTCTGCAGGATCAGACCAACAAGCGCATGATCAACGCGGACGACAAACTGCGCGTGATCTTCGGCGGCAAGGACCAGGTCTCGATGTTCGAGATGACGGCACTGGTCAACAAGCACCTCAAAGCCTGACCTGAAACGGACGGTCGTACCTCGAACGGGCGGCTTCGGCCGCCCGTCTCGTTTTGTACGGCGTAGAGTCATTTCGTGACATACGGCAGCGCGGAAGCAGATCCATCCGTATGATTCCTCGCATGCGTGGTGTGTCGAAGCTGGTGGTGGCGCGTTATGTACGTGAGTGTCTGCGGCGCGAGGACGTTCCCCGGGTCTCCGAACTGGCGTCGATTCACGGCCTCACGCCGGAGTACATCAGCCGCTCCTTCCGCGACCGTTTCGGCATCCGCGTCTCCGACTACATCAAGGTGATGCAGGTGCGCGCCGCACAGCATCTGCTGCGCACCACGGACCTCAACACGACGCGCATCGCCTATCGCTGCGGCTTCGGCACGCGCCGGTCGTTCTTCCGGACGTACCGGCGTCTGGCGGGCAAGCCGCCCGCCGAGGATGCGCGGCGCGGGGCGTGAGGGACTTGCCCGGCCCCGCCGCCCTCACCCCAGCGCTTTCTCCACCGCCTCGATGGTCGGATCGATCTCCACGACGTTCTCCGCCCTGTAGTTTGCGTCCGGATCCTTGAGGATGTGTCCGGTGAGCACGCAGACGATCTGCTCGCCTTCGCGCATCACGCCGGCGGCGCGCAGTTTCTTCACGCCGGCGAGCGTCGCGGCGGACGCGGGCTCGCAGCCGATGCCCATGCCATCGATCTCGCGTTTGGCGGCCATGATCTCGTCGTCGGTGACTTCCTCGACTACGCCCAGCGTCTCCCGGATGGCAGTCACGGCTTTGTCGTGGCTGACCGGATCGCCGATGCGGATGGCGCTGGCGATCGTCTCCGCGGCGATGCGATGGCGCGTCTCGAATGATTCCTGATAGCTGCGGAAAAACGGATTCGCGCCGTGCGCCTGGATCGACGCGAGCCGCGGCATGCGCGAGATCCAGCCGTACGCGTGCGCCTCGCGCAGCGCCTTGCCGAACGCGCTGGTGTTGCCGAGGTTGCCGGCGGGGACGACGATCCAGTCGGGCGGCTCCCATCCGAGGTCCTGCAGCAGCTCCCAGATGATCGTCTTCTGTCCTTCGATGCGGAACGGATTGATCGAGTTCACGAGATAGATGCCGAGGCGGTCGCAGGCCTCGCGCACGAGCCGCATCGAGGCGTCGAAGTCGCCGCGCACCTGCAGGCAGGTCGCGCCGTACGCGAGCGTCTGCGCGAGTTTGCCGCTGGCGATTTTTCCCGAGGGGACGAACACGATCGCCTTCAATCCCGCCTGCGCTGCATACGCGGCCAGTGACGCGCTGGTGTTTCCGGTCGATGCGCACGCGACCGCGGTCGCGTTCACGCGCACCGCCTGCGTCACGGCGACGGTCATGCCGCGGTCTTTGAACGAGCCGGTCGGATTCTCACCCTCGTGCTTGAACAGCAGGTCCTTGCGGCGATACAGCCGCGTCCCACCCTCGGGATGCGTGATGACCTTGTCGAGATTCAGCACGGCTTCGCGGAAACGCCAGACGCCGCTGCGATCGATGTCCGAGCGCGACGTGCGCCGGTCGTCGAAGGCATCGCGGTCGACCAATCCGTCGCGCTCGACGGACAGCAATCCGCCGCACGCGTCGCACGTGTAGCGGACGTCCATGATGTCGTACTCGTGCGCGCAGGTGATGCATTGCAGCCGTTCGGTCATGTCAGATTCCTCGTGGGGCGGACACCCTCTCGCGCGATCGCCCCTACGTGCTGCGTGGCGAATCCTTCCGACGCATGCGCCATCGCGGCGGCGCAGGCGTTGGCCGTGGCTTCGTCGGGCGCGATGGCGAAGAGCGTCGGACCCGAGCCGCTGATCGAACATCCGAACGCGCCGGCGTCGAGCGCGGCCTGCTTCATCTCGTAAAAGTTGGGGATCAGCGATGCGCGCCGCGGCTCGGCATACAAATCGTGCAGCGCGCGTCCGAGCAGCGCGCCGTCGCCGGTTGCGAACGCGTGCACGAGCGCGGTGGTGTTGGCCATCTGCTGGATCCAGGTCGCGCGCTCGGTGAGGTCGGGGAGCAACGCGCGCGCTTCCTTCGTGCGGATGCGCACGTCCGGCGTAACCAGCGCGATCCACCAGTCAGCGGCAACGGGGAGCTTCACGACGTCGATCGGATCGACCGAGCGGCACAACGCCAGTCCGCCGGTGACGCTCGGCGCGATGTTGTCGAGATGGCGTCCCGACAGCGCGGCCTCGCCTTCCAGCGCGGCGGCGAGGATGTCGCGTTGCTGCGGTGCCTGTCCGAGCGCGAGCGCCGCGGCATACGCGCCGGCCACGCTCGACGCCGCGCTGCCGCCCATGCCGCCGGAGAGCGCCAGCCCTTTGTCGATGGAGACGATGGCGCGGTAGCCGTACGGGAGCAGGTACGCGTTCGCGGCGATGGCCGCGCAGTTGCGCGCCGCGTTCAGCGGGACGTGCGACGCATCGCGGCCGGTGATCGCGTCGACACGCGACTCGCTTTTCGTGAGCGTGACCGTGACGCGATCGCCGATGCCGTCGATTGCGAGGCCGAGGACGTCGAAGCCGGGGCCGACGTTGCCGATCGAGCCGGGAGCGAAGGCGGAGGCCTGGTCTTTCATGCGCGCCGCTTCCTGCTCTCGCCGCGCGAGGCGGTGCGCCGCTCGACCATGGTGATGGCCACGATGTCGTTCAGCACGCCCGCGGCCGTCACGGCGGCGCCGGCGCCGGGGCCGGTCACGACCAGCGGATTCGTCGAGTAGCGTTTCGATTGAATGACGATGGTGTTGTCGGTGCCGTGCAGCCGTCCGAGCGGCGACGCGGCCGGCACTGCTTCGACGCCGACGCGAATGCCGCGTTTGGCGATGCGGGCCACGTAGCGCAGCACTTTGCCGTCGCGCTTCGCCTGCGCGGCCTTCTCCGCGAAGGACGCGTCGAGCGCGGCCAGGTTGTCGACGAACTTCGCCGGATCGTCGCTGTCCACCGCGCGCGTGTAGAGCGATTCGAGCGCGATGTCGCTCAACTCCAGCCTGCGCCCGAGCGTGCGCGCGAGGATCAGCGCCTTGCGCGCCACGTCGGTTCCGGAGAGGTCGTCGCGCGGATCGGGCTCGGTGTAGCCGAGCTTCCACGCCTCGCGTACCGCGTCGCTGAATCGCTTTCCCTCTTCGAGTGCGGTCATGATGAAGCCGAGCGTGCCCGAGAACGCGCCCGCGATGGTCTCCACGCGATCGCCGGCCTCCTGCAGTTTCGCCAGCGTGTCGAGCACCGGCAATCCCGCGCCCGCGGTCGCTTCGTAGCGCAGCGCCAGTCCGTGCTCGCGCGCGGTATCCATCAGGCGATCGAACTCGATCTGCGAGACTGCCAGCGGCTTCTTGTTCGCGAGCACGATGTGGAAACCGTTCTCGAGCGCCTCCTGGATCAGCGGCGCGGTCTCCTCCGACGTGAGGTCGATCAGGATCGGCCGGTGCGACGGAAGGATCCACAGCTCCTCGCGCATCATGGTCTGCAGTTGTTTGAGCGTGAGCGGAGTTTCTCCCGCGAACAGCCGCGCGCCGGACGCCTTCTGCTTCGCCAGCTTTTGCAGCGCCGCGGCGGTGAAGCCGTTCTCCTCGATCTTGATGCCGGAGCGATCCGCCACCGCGGTGACTTTGATGTCCACTCCGAGCTCGTTGCGCAGATGTTTTTCCTGCGCGCTGAGCTGCGACGCGAGCTCGCGGCCGATCTGCCCGAATCCGAGAAAGGTCAGCTTCGACTCGCGGCCGGACGTGTCGGCGAGCGGATGGAGTTTGTCGAGTTGATACTCGTTGTGCAGCGCCTGCAGCGCGCGCGTCGCGTCTTCCTCGGCCACGGCGATGGTGATGTTCAGCTCCGAGGAGCCCTGCGCGATGGCCACCACGTTCACGCGCGCACCGCTGAGCGCGGAGAACGTCCGCGCGGCGATGCCGGGACGTCCGCGCATGCCCAGTCCGACCACCGCGATCAGCGCGACGTCGTTTTCGGCGCGGATGCGATCGATGAGCTTCGATTTCCGCTCGAGCAGGAACGCCTCTTCGAGCGCCGCCACCGCGTGCGCGGCTTCCGCGTGCGGCAGTACGAAGCAGATGCTGGCTTCGCTCGAGGCCTGGCTGATCATCGAGACGGAATGGCCCGCCTGCGACAGCGCGCTGAACGCGCGGCCGGCCACGCCGGGAACGCCGATCATGCCCGAGCCTTCAATCGAAATCAGCGACTGGCGGTGGATGGCGGTGAGCGCCTTGACCGGATAGGCGCCCGGCCTGACGTCATCCGCGATGCGTGTGCCGCTCGCGCCTTCGCGGAACGTGTTGCGCACGAAGAGCGGGATCTTGCGATCGAGCAGCGGGATCATGGTGCGCGGGTGCAGCACCTTCGCGCCATAGAACGCGAGCTCGGCGGCTTCGCGATAGTGCAGCTCGGAGAGCAGGCGCGCCGACGGAACACTCTTCGGATCGGCGGTCATCAGACCATCCACTTCCTTCCAGAGCGTTACCGCGCGCGCGTTGGTACTGCGGGCCAGAATGGCCGCGGAGAAATCCGATCCGCCGCGTCCGAGCGTCACCACTTCGCCGTCCGGGCCGCTGCCGAGGTAGCCGGGCATGATCACCACGCGCTTGCGCTCGATGACCGGCAGGACGTGTTTCTTCGCGGCGCGCTCGCAGCGCGCGAAATTCGGCCAGAGGCTGCCGAGGCGGCGCTCCGTGATCACGACGTCGGGGGCGTCGATGTACTCGGCCGCGATGCCGTGCTCCTCGAGCACGGTCACGAAAATGCGAGCCATGATCCGCTCGCCGCGCGCGACCAGCGCGTCCTGCGCGCGCGGCGTGAGCTCGCGCAGGACGGCGATGCTCTCGGCCATCGAGCGCATCTCGTTGGCGGAGTCGAGCACGTGCCGGCGCAGCTCATCGGCGCGCGCGCGTTTGGAGATCACGCCCGCGATCAGGTCGTAGTGGCGCGTTTCGAATCGTTGCGCCGCGGCGAGGTACGCGTCGCGATCGCCGCGCAGTGCCGCTTGCGCTGCGTCGAGGAGGGCGTCGGTGATGCCGTTCGCAGCGGACACGATCACGGCCACATTCGGAGCGGCCCGGCGCACGTGCTCCACCGCCGCCCGGATGGCCTCGGGGGATCCGACCGCCACTCCGCCGAATTTGTAGACTTCGATGCTCATCGCCATGTTCATCAGGGCGCGCAGTATACGCATTTGCATCAATTTCACAGTTTCGCTAAATTGCGAATCGTGAAAATGGAATCGAAGATCTTCGGCGCGCTGGCCGACCCCACCCGGCGCCAGATCCTGCAGGACCTGAAGGAAGGCGAGTTGCCGGCCGGTGAAATCGCCTCGCGGTTCACGCTCTCCGCGCCGGCCATCTCGCGGCACCTGAGCATCCTCGAGAACGCCGGCCTGTTGACATCGCGGCGGGAGGCCAACCGCATCTACTACCGCGTCGAGCCGGAGCCGCTCGCGGAGGCGCTGGGCGACCTGCTCAACGCGGTCTGCCCGGCGCAGACCATCCAGCGGATCAAGAAGCGGAGGAGCTGACGCCTCAGCGCTTGATGCCGCGATACAGATAGGCGATGCCGAACGTCAGTGTCTTGTACTCGACGCTCGAAAAGCCGGCGGCATCGCGCATCATCGCCACGAAATCCTCGCCGCAGGGGAAGCGGCCGGCGGAGCTCTCCAGATACTCGTACGCGTCCTGCTCGCCGGTGACCATGCCGCCGAGCTTCGGCATCACCCGCCTGCGGTAGAAGTCGTACAACGCGCCGAAGAAACGGCTGCGCGGCTGGCCGAACTCGAGCACGATCAACCGTCCGCCGCTGCGCAGCGTGCGCGCCATCTCGGCGATCCCTTTGCGCGGATCGTTCACGTTGCGGATGCCGAACGAAATGCTGGCGATGTCGAACGATGCGTCGTCGTACGGCAGGCGCGTCACGTCGGCGACCTCGAACGTGATGTCGGGCGCTTTCGTGCGCGCGACCTCGAGCATCTCCGGAACGAAGTCGGTGCCGACCACGCGTCCCGTCGCGCCGACGGCGTTGCGGAATGCGATGGCCAGGTCGCCGGTGCCGGTGGCGCAGTCGAGCACGCGATCGCCCGCTGCGGCCTCCGACCAGCGCACTGCCTTCCGGCGCCAGAGATGATGGATGCCGCCGGACAGCACCGTGTTGGCGCGGTCATAACGCGTCGAGATCGACGCGAACATCGAGCGGATCCGGTTCGGATCGGGGCCGGTGTAGTTGGACATACAATCTCGCCCGGATGTCCCGCGACTTCGCCTTCGTGCAGACCGCCCCCGGCCGCGTCTTCGTGGGGTGGGGCCCGTTCGAACAACTGCCGTTCCGGCGCGCCGAGCGGCCGGCATTCTACGTCACCGACTTCTTCCTCGACGACGTCTCGCCCTGGCGCCATCCGGCGACGTGGGAAGAGCTCTCGATCGAGGAGCTGGTCGCGCGTTTTCCCGGCCAGTCGGTGCCGGAGATCGAATGGGAGACGCCGTCGCTGGACGATTTCGCGCGGCTTTTCGACTCCGCGCGCGACGCGATGCAGCGCGGCGATTTTCACAAGATCGTGCCCGTGCTGTTCGAGAACGGCCGGTTTCTCCAGCGTCCGCCCGCGGATGGGAGCTGGTGGCGCTACTTCTTCTCGAAGCTGATCGCGCTGCCGCCGGGCCTGCGCGCGTACGGCTACTCGCACAACAAGCATGGGATGGTCGGCGCGACGCCGGAGGTGCTGTTCGAGGCGGAGGCGCACGGGTATCGCACGATGGCGCTCGCCGGAACGCGGCCGGTGTTGCGCGCCGCGGAACTGCTCAGCGATCCGAAAGAGCGGCGCGAGCACCGGCTGGTCGTCGACGACATCGTGCGCCGCCTGGCGCCGTTCGGAAACGTCGAGATCGGACCGCTCGGGTTGCTGCGCCTGCCGCACATCGCCCATCTGATGACGCCGATCTTCTTCGCCGAAACGGGCGGCAGCGAAAAGATGTCCTTCAGTGAAATGGTGCGCCGGCTCCATCCGACCGCGGCGTTGGGCGTCTCGCCGCGCACGCCGGCCGGCGAACGCTGGCTGCGCGAGGCCGATCGCGGAGTGAAGCGGCGCACGTTTGGAGCGCCGTTTGGAATCGAGCGCGAGGATCGCTCCGCCCTCGCACTGGTCGCGATCCGCAACGTGCAATGGCACGGCGATGCAGTGCGCGTCGGATCGGGTGCGGGCATGCTGCCGGAGAGCCGCCTGGAGCGCGAGTTCGAGGAGCTGCGCCAGAAGCGCGATCAGGTGAAGTCGCTGTTCCACCTCGAGTCATGGGCAACGTCCATCGCGCGTCGCGCCTGATCGACGACGTGCGCGCGGCCGGCGTGACGGACGTCTGCGTCTGTGCCGGATCGCGGAACAGTCCGCTGCTGGTGGTGCTCGGCGCGCGCGCGGACGTCCGGCTTTTCTCGTTCGTCGATGAACGTTCCGCCGCGTTTTTCGCGCTCGGACGCGCGAAGGCGCTCGATGCGCCGGTGGCGGTGGTGACGACGTCCGGCACGGCCGCGGCCGAACTGCTGCCGGCGGCGATCGAAGCGCATTACTCCGGCATTCCGCTGATCCTCATCACCGCCGACCGGCCGGCGCGCTTTCGCGGCACCGGTGCGCCGCAGTCGATCGAGCAGGAAGGGCTTTTCGGCGTCTACGCGGAGACGTCGATGGAGACGTGGACGCGCAAGCGTCCGCTGCACATCAACATCGCGTTCGACGAGCCGCTGCTATGAATCCGCTGGTCCTCATCGGCGGCCTCGCCGTGAAGCATCGCGAGCGCGTCCGCGAGTTCGTGCGCACGCTCGACACGCCCACGTACGCGGAACCGCTGTCCGGTTTGCGCGAGGATCCGGCGCTTCCGCTGATCACCGCGGGCGAGCGGATGATCGCGCACGCGCGGTTCGACGCGGTGATTCGCATCGGCAACGTGCCGGCGCTCCGCTTCTGGCGCGATCTCGACACGCGCGATGTGCCCATCATTCATTACAGCGATCTGCCGTTCACCGGCCTGACGCGCGGCGAAGTGCATCCGATCGAGGCCTTGCCGTCGATCACCGGCACGCGCGACGAGACGTTCTTTGCGCGCGATCGAGAATACGCGCAACGCTTCGCGAAAATCCTCGACGACGAGCCGCTCTCCGAGCTGGCCATGATCCGCGCGCTCTCGCGCGAGCTCGCGCCGAACGCGCGCGTCTACCTCGGCAACAGCCTGCCGATCCGCGAATGGGATCTCGCCGCCACGCGGGAGCCGCGCGGATTCGAGTACGAGGCGAACCGCGGCGCCAACGGCATCGACGGGCAGCTCTCGACGTTCTTCGGGTGGTGTGAGGCGGGACGCGACAACGTCTGCGTCATCGGCGATCTCACCGCGATCTACGACCTCAACGCGCCATGGATCGTGCCGCAGCTCGGCGACATGCGCTTCCGCATCGTCATCGTGAACAACGGCGGCGGACGGATTTTCTCGCGCGTCGCGTCGCTGCGTGCGGTCGACCCGGCGCTGCGCGAACGCGTCATCGAGAACGCACACGCGGTCCGCTTCGATCGCTGGGCGGCGATGTGGAACATCGAGGTCACGGAACTGCGGCCCGATCTCGATGCATCGCAGCGCGTCTGGCAAAAGTACGACGAGCTGTGGAGCCTGCCCTGAGCGGAGTCGAAGGGGTGATCCGCACGCTGTCCGGCTTTCTCGGTCTGCCCGGCGACTGGGACTTTCTCCCATGGCCGCACAGCCCGCACGAAGGCGACGTGCTCCTCGGCTATTCGATGGGTGGCCGTCTGGCGCTGCAGCTCCTCGAGCGTCAGCATTTCCGCTGCGCGGTGATCGTTTCCGCCGGTCTGAATGCGCCGGATGAAGAACGGCGCGCGCGCGACGAGGAGTGGGCGCGGCGATTCGAATCCGAGGAGTGGCCTTCGCTGATGCGTGCGTGGAATGCGCAGCCGGTCTTCGGCGGACATGGGATCGAGCGCCACGAACGCCATTACGATCGCGCCGAGCTCGCGCGGCAGCTGCGAGAACATTCGCCGGCGGTGCTGCCTCCGCCGCGGCTCGAAGCGATCGCGGCGCCGATTCTCTGGATCGCGGGAGAGCGCGACACGAAGTATGTGGACATCGCGCGCCGCGCCGTCGCCCGTCTGCCGAACGCGGAACTGTGGATCTGTCCGGACGCCGGACATCGCGTGCCGTGGGAGCAACCGGAGCTCTTCGTGGAACGGTTGCGACCCTTCCTCGACATGCACTAACGTGCGCGAACGATGGCGGAAACCTGGCACAAACTGCACGACTTCGAAGACATCAAGTATGAGCGCACGGACGACGGGATCGCGAAGATCACGATCAACCGGCCGGAGGTGCGCAACTCCTTTCGCCCGAAAACCGTCGCCGAGCTGAAACTGGCGTTCGACATGGCGCGCGACGACTCCGAGATCGGAGTGGTCATCCTGACCGGCGAAGGGCCGGACGCCTTCTGCGCCGGCGGCGATCAGAGGGTGCGCGGCAAGGGCGGGTACGTCGATCCGAAGGAGAAGATCCCGCGTCTCAATATCCTCGACGTCCAGAAGCAGATCCGCAGCATGCCCAAGCCGGTCGTGGCGATGGTGGCCGGCTATGCGATCGGCGGCGGTCACGTGCTGCACGTCGTCTGCGATCTCACCATCGCCGCCGAAAACGCGCGCTTCGGGCAGACCGGGCCGAAAGTCGGCTCGTTCGACGCCGGGCTCGGATCGTCGTACCTGGCGCGCATCATCGGCCAGAAGAAAGCGCGCGAGATCTGGTTCCTGTGCCGTCAGTACGACGCAAAGCAGGCGCTGGAAATGGGCCTCGTGAATACCGTAGTACCGCTGGAGCGTCTGGAGGAAGAGACGCTGCAATGGTGCCGGGAAATGCTCGCGCTGTCGCCGATGGCGCTCCGTTTCCTCAAGGCGGCCATGAACGCCGATTGTGACGGTCAGATGGGGCTACTCGATTTCGGTGGCAGCGCAACGCTGCTCTATTACCTCTCCGAAGAGGCGCAGGAAGGGCGCGACGCGTTCGTCGAGAAGCGCAAACCCGATTTCAAGAAGTTCAAGAGATTCCCGTGAATCCGTGGCTCGTCGCGGCGCGGCCCAAGACGCTCTCCGCGGCCGTGGTGCCGGTGCTGGTCGGCTCCGCGCTCGCGGCGCACGAGCCGGCAGCCATTACGTGGTGGGTCTTCGTCTGTGCGTTATTCGGTGCGGTGCTGATCCAGATCGCCACGAATTTCATCAATGACGCGCTCGATTTCAAGAAGGGCACGGATACAGGGGAGCGCCTCGGGCCATTACGCGTGACGGCCGCGGGGCTGCTCAATGCGGACGCGGTGATGCAGGGCGCGTGGATTTGCCTGATCCTGGCGGCGCTGTGCGGAATTCCGCTGCTGTATCGAGGCGGATGGCCGATGCTGCTGGTCGGCCTGGCGTCAATCATGGCCGCCTATGCATACACCGGCGGTCCTTATCCACTCGCGTATCACGGCCTCGGCGAGTTGTTCGTGATCCTGTTCTTCGGGCTCATGGCCGTAGGCGGGACGTTCTACGCGCACTCATTGCAATTGACGCCCTCGGTGCTGCTGGCCGGCTTGGCCACCGGCTCGCTCGCGGCCGTGCTCATCGTGATCAACAACCTGCGCGACATCGAGGGCGATCGCCGCAGCAACAAGCGGACGCTGGCGGCGCGATTCGGAGAACGCTTCGCGCGCGGGGAAGTGCTGTTTTTCGCGCTTGCGCCGTTCGCCGTCGTCGCCGTCATGGCCTGGATGCGCAACCAAGTCGGATTGCTGCTCGTCCTGGGCGCTCTGCCATTGGCGCTGTTCGTCATTGCGCGCGCCTTTCGCAGCCGCGGCGCGGAGCTCAATCGCGCCCTCGCGATCGCCGGCGGATTGCAGTGGACCTTCGGTCTGCTGTTCGTCACAGGCGCGATGATCTGATGCCGATCTGGGTGCATCGCTATTCGTTGATGCCGCGGCGCAGGCTGAGCGGCGTTGCCGCCGAAGGTGCGCGCGAGGGCGCATTGCTGAGAATCGGCGACGGTTTCGCGGATCTGCACCCATGGCCGGAATTGGGAGATCTGCCGCTCGATGCGCAGCTCGCGATGCTCGCCCGCGGCGAAACGACGCCGCAAAGCGCGGCCTCGCTGCACCTGTCACGCATCGATGCGGACGCGCGCGCGAAAGGCGTTTCGCTCTTTGACGGATTGACCATTCCGGAAAGCCATTGGCCGGGAAATGATCCGCCCGCGGGGTTTGACACAGTCAAGATCAAGGGCTGGATGCGTGTTCCGGATGGCGTGCGGATCCGCATCGACTTCAATGCCACGTTGGCGTCGGCCGAGTTTCTGGATGTCGTGAAATTGCTCCCCGAGGAGCGGGTGGATTTCGTCGAGGACCCGTGCCCTTATGACGAGCAAACGTGGGCGCGGCTGCGCGAGCTGACCGGATTGCGACTGGCGGTCGACCGGATGGCCCCGGACGGACACGCATACGATGTGCTGGTGCATAAACCCGCGTTGAGCATGAACTGGCCGCAGATCGATCGCGAGATCGTGGTGACGTCGTATATGGACCATCCGGTCGGGCAATTCGGCGCGGCCTATGTGGCCGCCACTCATCGAACGAGCGCGCGCTGCGGATTGATGACGCATGTGCTTTATGAGCCGGACCCGTTCATCGAACGCATCGAGCGCGACGGCGCGCGGCTGTTGCCGCCGCAAGGGAGCGGGATCGGCTTCGACGATCTGCTGGAAAAGCTGCCGTGGAAGATGCTGACCTGATCGACTGGACGAGCGCGCAATCGCACGTTCTGCTCAACCCGCGCATGCCGGCCGAGGATCAGCTGCGGCTGCGGTCGTATGTGACGGATCTGCCGGGCCATCTCTGGCTGGCGACGTCGGGCACGACCGGCGCGTTGAAACTGACAGCGTTATCCAAGGAGGCGATGCTCGCGTCCGCCGCGGCGGTGAATCGGCGCCTGCAATCGACCGCGAGTGACGTGTGGTGCTGCGTGCTGCCGGAGTTTCACGTCGGCGGCCTCGGGATTTTTGCGCGGGCGTTTCTTTCGGGCACGCGTGTGACGCGCATGCGGTGGGTTGCGCGCGAGTTTGCCGGAAATCGGGAGATGACGCTGGCGTCGGTCGTACCGGCGCAGGTGCGCGATCTCGTCGAATCGCAACTGCCGTCGCCGCCGGAGCTGCGTGCGATCGTCGTCGGTGGGGGCGCGCTCGCGCTGTCACTGTACGACGAGGCGCGCGCGCTCGGCTGGCCTGTACTGCCGAGTTACGGGATGACCGAAACCTGCTCCCAGGTCGCTACGGCCGGGCTCGACGCGCCCGCGTTGGTGGTCCTGGATCACGTGCAGGTGCGGACCGAGCCCGACGGCCGCGTCGCTTTACGGGGCTCATCATTACTTACGGGCTACGGAACCGAGCGCGGCTTTGTCGATCCGAAGATCGATGGTTGGTTCATCACGGAAGACCTCGGATCGCTTGAGGGCGATATTCTTCGCATCGAAGGCAGACGCGGCGATTTCGTCAAAATCGGAGGCGAATCGGTCGAACTGGCGCGTCTGGACGCGGTCCTTGTGGCCATCGCCGGTCGTCACGCCGCGGTCATTGCAGTCGCGGATGCGCGGCTGGGCCATGTCATTCATCTCGTAGTCGATGCTTCGCTCGACCCCGATGCGGTTGCGTCTGCTTTCAACGCGCGGGTGCATCCTTTCGAGCGAGCGCGGGCGGTGCATCGGGTGGCGGAAATCCCTCGTTCGCCGCTCGGGAAACTGAGGCGTCATGAGCTCGCGAACGCCGTGTCACCGATCCTGGAATAGGACTGCCATCCATGCCGTTGTGCGTGGTCCCTGCGAGGGGAGCAGTTCTCTGAAAAACGAACGTAACTACCACGCCAGCAAAAACTTGCGGGCGCAACGGGGAGCGTCGAAATCGGGCGGAATAGGAAACGGCACGATCTAGTTGTGCAGTGTCCTGGGCGCGACGCAGTTGACAAGGTCGCGAGCGGGCCCTACAATCCGCGGTCCCTGCAGTACCTCAGCAGTCCCCGATCTTTCCAAGTTTCTCAATCACAAGGTAGTTGCGTGTCCGGGTCAGCCGGAATGAGTTCGCGCCGCGACAGCGGCCTCGGAAACATTCCGCTTGACACGGACGAGAGGGGTCTGGCAATCTAGCCGCCCTTTTCGGCGAGGCCGGTTCTTTGACAACTGAATAGGAAAGCAACGAAGGCAAACGTGATTCCTTTGAGCGCCTGC
>CAMPKJ010000101.1 GCA_946887105.1 uncultured Acidobacteriota bacterium
ATGCGAAACGCGGCCCGCGCGGGATCTACGTGATCCAGATGCAGAACCCCGCACACGATCAGTACGAGAAGAAATACATCGAGGAGATCGCGGAGATGATGGGCGTCCCCGTCGAGGAGGCGCTGATCGCGCTCTTCTCCGGAAACGAGATCTCGCCGCGCGTGATCTTCTTTTCGATGAACGAAGAGGACGTCCGTTACGCGCTGCAGACGCCGTGGGTGTCGGTCGGCTCGGACGCCAGCGCGCCGAGCGCGAAGCTGCGCGCCGAGAACACGGCCGTCCATCCCCGCGCGTACGGCTCCTTCCCGCGCGTGATCGGACACTACGCGCGCGATCAGAAGCTGTTCTCGCTCGAGGAAGCCATCCGCAAGATCACGTCGCAGGCCGCGCTGCGCGCGCACCTCTTCGATCGCGGCGTCGTGCGCGAAGGGATGAAAGCCGACCTGGTGGTCTTCGATCCCGAGACCGTGCGCGATCCGTCGACGTTCGACGATCCCCACAAATTCGGCGAAGGGATCTCGGACGTGATCGTCAACGGCGTGCCGGTGTTGCGCGGCGGCGCGATGACCGGCGCGCGGCCGGGCCGCACGATTCGCGGGAAGGGATACGTGGGGGGGTAGTTCCTCGGAGTTCCTCGGAGTTCCTCGGGGTTCCTCGGCGGTGCGCCCCCCCGAGGAACTCCGAGGAACCCGAGGAACCCCGAGGAACCAAGGAGAACCAATGAACGACAGCACCAACAAGCTCGTACGCACCGTCGGGTTCTGGGGCCTGGTGGCCATGTGCATCAACGCCGTGGTCGGCTCCGGCGTGTTCCTGCTGCCGCACGAGTCATTCGTGCTCCTCGGCGCGTTTTCGCTCTGGGCACCGCTGCTGTTCGCGATCCCGGTGTTCATCCTGGTGCTCAATTTCGCCGAGGCGGCCAGCCATTTCGAGGAGCCCGGCGGCGCGTATCTGTATGCGCGCTCGGCGTTCGGCGACTTCGTCGGATTCGAGACCGGCTGGATGAATTGGATCGCTCGCGTGACGTCGCTGGCGTCGCTGTCGAACGGTTTCGTGCTCGCGCTCGCGCTGCTGCAGCCATCGCTCGGCGTGGGCGGGCAGCGCGCGGCAGTGATCATCGCCGCCACGCTGATCCTGGCTCTGATTCACTTCCTCGGCGTGCGCTACGGCGCCGCATCGATCTACATCTTCACGTTCGGAAAACTGCTGCCGCTGATCGGCTTCATCTTCATCGCGCTGATCGTCTGGAAGACCAATCCGATTCCGGGATCGTTCACGCTGCCCGGTCCGGGCACGAACTGGAGCGACGCCGCGCTGTTCATGCTCTTCGCATATGCCGGCTTCGAGAACCTCGGCGTTCCGGCCGGCGAGTTCAAGAACCCGCGCCGTGACCTGCCGTTTGCGCTGCTGGTCGGCATTCTCGCCATCGCCGCGATCTATGCGCTGGTGCAGCTCGGCGCGATGTCGGCGCTGCCGGACCTCTCCCAGAGCAAGACGCCGATCGCGTCCGCCGCGGCGGAGCTGGTCGGTCCGATCGGCGCGTTCGTGGTCACCATCGGCGCGCTGCTGTCGATGGCCGGCACGAACTCCGGCACGATGCTCGAAGGCTCGCGCCTGCTCTACGCGCTTTCGCTCGACCGGCGCATGGGACCGCTGTCGTACGTCCACCCGCGCTTCCGCACGCCGAGCGTGGCCATCGCCATTCACACCATCGTCGCGCTGGCCCTCGCCCTCGGCGGCTCGTTCCGCCAGCTCGCCCTGATCTCCGCGATGGCGCGACTGACGACGTACCTGGTCACGTGCCTGGCCATCCCGCGCCTGCGCAAGCTGAATGCGAACAGCACGAAGGAAGGCTTCCGCACGCCGGGCTACATCGTCCCGATCCTCGGCGTGCTCGTGTCGCTGGTGTTCGTCTACAACCTCAACGCGCAGAAGTTGATCGTCGCGGGGATCGCGCTGACGGTGGGCGCGGTGTTGTACTTCATGTCGAAGCCGCGGGAGGGCGTAGGGCGTTAGGTGTTTGGGAGTTCACGCGCTGAAATCCCACGTGCGAAAACTCCCGAACGCCCACCGCCCACCGCCCACCGCCTCATGCCGCGCGCGAAGCGCCGTCAGAACATCCACATACACACCGCCACCGTCGCGATCGCGGCGACCACGTCGCCGATCAGCGCGGCCGGGACGGCGTGGCGCGTGCGTCTGATGCTCACCGCTCCGAAGTAGACGGCCAGTACGTAGAACGTCGTCTCCGAGCTGCCGTACATCGTGGCGGCCATGCGGCCCATCAGCGAGTCGGGGCCGTAGGTCTTGATCAGATCGGTCGTGAAGGCCAGCGAGCCGCTGCCGGTGAGCGTGCGCAGGATGGCCAGCGGCATCAGCTCGGCCGGAAATCCGGTCGCGGCCATCAACGGACGCAGCGCGGCGGTGAGCAGATCCATCGCGCCGGAGCCGCGGAACATGCCGATGGCCACGAGGATCCCGACCAGGAACGGGATGATCTTCACCGCCACGTCGAAGCCTTCCTTTGCTCCTTCGACGAACACGTCGTACACCTTCACGCGGCGAATCATGCCCACCAGCGGGATGCCCACCAGCATGACCGGTATCGCCCACAGCGAGACCTGCTCGAGGAAGTACTTCATTCGCTCACCTCGACCGCCGCCGGTTCCGCCGGCTGCGGATAAAAGCGCTGCAGGATCTTCGCGGCGATCACCGCCGCCGCGGTGCCGATGGCGGTGGCCACGAGCGACGTCGAGATGATGGCCGTCGGATTCGTCGAGCCGGCGGTGATGAGCACACCGATCATCGTGGCCGGAATCAGTTGCACGCCCGACGTGGTCAGCGCCATGAACGTGACCATCGCATTCGTGGCCGTGTCCTTGCGGGGATTGAGCTCCTGCAACTCCTCCATGGCCTTGATGCTCAGCGGCGTGGCGGCGTTGTTGAGGCCGAGCATGTTCGCGGCCGTGGCCATCACGATCGCGCCGTTGGCGGGATGTTCGGCGGGCACGTCGGGGAACAGCCAGCGCAGGATCGGACGGAGCAGGCGCCCGAGAAGCATGACCAGGCCGGAGGCTTCGGCGATGCGCATCATCCCGAGCCAGAGCGTCATGATGCCGATCAGACCGATGGCGATCTCCACGGCCGTTTTCGCGGAATCGACGGCGCCTTTGGTCACGGCGTCGAGCGTTCCGTTGAACGCGCCGACGACGAGCGCGATCGCCATCAGGCCAAACCAGATGTAGTTGAGCATGGTTGGGATGGTAGCGTATGCACCAACGCGTGAATCGTCTGATCGTCGTCCTTGCGTTGCTGCTGTCCGGCTGCGTCGCGCAGCGCGACCTCACCCGTCTGAACGACGAGCGTCTCCCCGCCGGGCGCACGTATTCGCACGTCGTGTTTCGCGCGTGGGCCGGCGAGCTTTCGGTGTCGATCGACGGACAGCGCATCTACACGTTCCGCGATGCGCGATCGAATGGGCGCTTGACCGTTCACGTCGCGCCGCTGCCGTTCGGAAGCGCCGGCAAGCGCATCGCGTTCGACGTCCCGCATGTGCCGCCGCAGGACCCGCGCATCGGCACGGTCTACCTCGCGAACGCCGCGACGTTGCCGTTCGCGATCGATCGCGCCACCTCGAGCCCTCTCCGCGAAGACGCACCCGACATCTTCCTCGGCATCGTGCTGTTCATCACCGGCGCGATTGCGGCCGCGGCCTCGCTCGTCCGCCGGCGCGGCGACGTGCTGGCGCTGCGCGCGTTCGGCGCGTTCACGCTGCTATACGGCGCGCGGCTGATGGCCGAGTCGTCGCTGCCGTTCGCGTTCGGCGCGACCTGGCGCGGCGTGGCGTTCGTCGTGGCATTCATCACGTACGTGATTCCGATGGCCGGGTGGGCGCTGCCACTGCGCCTGATCGGCAACGGCTGGAAAAACTCGCTGCGCCTGCAGGTGATCGCGTTCTCGATCTTCGCGCCCATCGGCATCCTCAGCGACATCATCACCGGTACGCCGGCATCGCTGGAGACCGTCAACAACGTGCTGGTCGTGATCGGCGGCATCAACATCATCGTCAACCTGCTGCGCGCGGAGCAACGGCGATCCGTGGAGCTGCGCGTGGTGCTGATCGGCACGCTCGCCTTCATGGCCTTTGCGTTCAACAACAATCTGACCAACCTCGGCGTGCTGCCGTGGGATTACGACGACGAGGCGCCGGGCTTCGTGCTGTTCGTCGCGGCACTCGGATTCGCGGCGACGCGCGCGTTCGTGCGCGGCGAGCGTGACAGCCTCGCCATCGAGAACGAGCTGCGCACCGCGCGCGAGATCCAGCAGTCCATCCTGCCGCGCGCCATGCCCGATCTGCGCGGCGTGCGCTTCGATGCGGGATACGTTCCGGCGACGTCCGTCGGCGGCGACATGTACAGCTTTCTCACCGCGGAAGGCGGCGCCGGAGTGCTCGTCGCGGATGTGGCCGGACACGGCGTTCCGGCCGCGCTGATCGCGTCGATGGTGAAGATCGCGGTCTCGTCGCAGGCGCGTCTGGCGAACGATCCCGCGGCGCTGATCGCGGAACTGAATGCAATCCTGCGTCGCGACGTGCGGCGCGCGTTCGTCACGGCCACGTACCTCTGGATCGACCAACGGAGCGTGACGGTCTGCAACGCCGGACATCCGCCGCCGCTGCTGCTGCGCGACGGTACGTTTCACGAGCTCGGCGGCGCGGGCGTGCTGCTGGGACGCTTCGCGGACGCGCGCTACACCGCGGTGACGACGCCGCTGATGAGCGGAGACCGTATCGTCGCGTACACGGATGGGATCCCCGAGGCACGCAACGCGCGGAATGAGATGTTCGGGGAGGAGCGGTTGCGCGCGTTGGTGCGCGATGGCGCGCCGGCGGAGCACGTGTTGCACGACGTGCGGGAGTGGCGGGCGGCCTCGGACGATGCGGACGATCTGACGATCGTGATCATCGACATCGGCGGTGTGTTAGAACCAGCGTCGTGAAACGCACCCTCATCGCGTTGCTCGCGCTCATGGCTTGCGCCAGGCCCGAGACGCCCGCGCCAGCGCCAGCGCCTTCCATCCTGCTCGTGACACTCGACACGACGCGTGCCGATGCCATCGGTCCCGACACGCCGGCATTCAACGCGTTGGCGGCCCGCGGCCGGCGCTTTCGTCAGGCTTACGCGACGACGCCGCAGACACTCCCGTCGCACACGTCGATGATGACCGGACTCTATCCGGCCGGCCACATGGTGCACGAGAACGGCCGGTACGTGTCCGATCGGACTCCCCTCCTCGCCGAACGGCTTCGCGAGCACGGCTACCGGACCGCCGCGTTCATCTCCGCGTTCGCGCTGGCGCGCCGCTTCGGACTGGCGCGCGGTTTCGAGCTCTACGACGACGACTTCGGCGCTGAGCGCGTGGAGCGAACGGCGGAAGAGACCACCGATCGCGTTCTGCAGTTTCTCAAAAGCCCGGCAGAAGCGCCGCTCTTCCTGTGGGTGCACTATTACGATCCTCACTATCCGTACACACCTCCGGCGCCGTTCTTCGAGAAATACGCAAGCCGCCCCTACCAGGGAGAAGTTGCGGCGATGGACCGGGAGCTTGGCCGTCTGACGGCAGCGTTTCTCGAGCAGGCCAAAGGGCCGGCCGCGATCGTGATCAGCGGCGATCCTGGTGAAGGGCTGGGCGACCATGGCGAAGCCCAGCACGGCAACCTGCTTTATCAATCGACGATGCGCGTCCCGCTGGTCATTTCGGGACCGGGAGTCACGCCCGGCGTCACCGATACACCGGTGAGCATCCGCACGATCCATGACACGATCCTGGACTGGGCAGGCATCCCGAGCACGAACAGTCTGCGCAGCGTCGTGGAAAACGTGATCGTCGGCGAAGCGATGAAGCCGTTCCTCGACTACGGCTGGCAGCCGCAGGTGATGGCGGTCGAAGGCCGCATCAAAACGATCCTGGCGGGCGGAAAGACGGAGGTGTACGACGTCATTGCCGACCCGCTCGAGAGGCGGGACCTGACGGCGACAGCCGGCGTGCCCCGCGCCGCGCGCGCCGCCTTGCGCGACTACCCGATTGCTTCGGCGCAGGCGGCGGAACCGCCGGCGAATCTCAGCCAAGAAGAACGCCGCAAGCTCGCCAGCCTCGGCTACGTGGCTGCCACGGCACGTCCCGCGGTGCGGCCGGATGCGCCGCGGCCCGCGGACATGGCCTCGCTCTTCGATGCGCTCGACGAAGCATCGGCCCTCTTCGTTCGCGGCGCCTACGCCGAAGCGATTCCGTTGCTGGAGAAGATCCTCGCCACCGACACACACAACCTCGATGCCGCACTCCGCCTGGCCACATCCCACTCCTCCCTCGGCCACGACGGCGCGGCCGAGGAGGCTTTCCGGCGTGCGGAGCGGATCGCGCCTCAATCGGCGGATGTGCGGATGTACTTCGCGCTGCACCTGGCGCGGGGCGACGAATGGCCGCGCGCCGTTCCGATGCTCGAGCGCATCGTGTCGGAGGATCCGGATCGTCTGCCGGCCCTGCAGGCGCTGGCGGTGATCCGGGAACGGCAGGGACGCCTTGGTGAGGCCGTCGACCTCCGGCAGCAGGTCTATGGAAAACGCGACGCCACCGCCGCGGAGCTGTTGCGTCTCGGCGAGATGGCCATGGAAATCGGGCGCACGCCCGTGGCGATCGACGCATTCGAGAAGGCGCGTGCTCTCGCTCCGGCGTCATTTCGGCACGATCTCGAGCTTGGCGTCCTTTACTTGTCCGTGCGCCGCTTCGCTGAAGCGCGGGATGCGCTCGACCGCATTCCAACGACCGACGCCCGATATCCGATGGCCGCGTTCAAGCGTGCGCAGGTCAGCGTCCTGCTGCATGAGCCGGACGCAGCGGCCCGCATTGCCACGGCGCGCGCGCATGCCGACGAAATGACGCGCGAGCTGATCGCCCGCGAACGGCTGTTCCAGCAATGAAAAAAAGCCCGGCGTTTCCGCCGGGCTTTCGGAAAGCGATGAAACAGAGCTAGAACTGCACGCGCGCCATGATCTGGAAGCGGCGTGGCGCATAGAACGACGTTGCGTACGGCGCTCTCACGCGTGATCCGGGAGCCAGATTGAGACCGGCCAGCACGGACGCCGGAATGGAGCTCGGAATCTCGACCGTGGGCTCACTGGTGCTGGTCGTGAATCCGAGCTGGCCGATTCTGGTCTCGTAGTTGTAGCCGGTCTGCTTGTCATAGACATTGAAGATGTCCGCGATGAGCTGAAGGTTTGCGCCGCGGAACGTGAAGACGTTCTGCGTGTACTTCAGGTCCAACTGGTGATGTGCGGGGGAGCGCCGCCGTCCGGCTGGTTCCGCGTAACGGGCGGTATCGCTGGTCGAACCGGTCAGCGGCCGGTATGGGAGCACGCTCTCGAGCTGGTACGGCTGTCCGGACTGGTACAGCGCGAACGCGCCCACGTTGGCGCGCCATGGCAGATCGTACGCGCCGTTGATCTTGAACACGTTGCGGCGGTCTCCGCGGAGGTCGCCGTACTTGAAGTCCCACACCTGCCGGCCGGCGCCATCCGCGATGTTCGAGGAGCCGATGAAGATCGCGGCATCGTTGGCATTGCCGAAGGACGAGTTGTCCTGATCGAAGTTGCCGTAGTAGTGGCTCCAGGTGTACGAGCCGTTGACGTACAGCCTGGTGCCGCGCCAGGACGATTCCAGAGTGCCCTCGTAATACTTCGTGAAGGCGCCGTCGAGGTTGGCGATGACGTAGGACGAGCCGCTGCCGATGGTGCCGCGAATCGTCCCTGGCGTGGTCGGCGAACCGAGGTTCGGAACGTACAGCTCTTTCGGAACTCCCGCAGGCGCGTTGAAGGCGATGCGCGCGTTGTTGTTCGTATCCTCGAGGAAGTCCGCACCCTCGCGATAGCGGCCATAGAGTCGCGCCGACCACCCGCTGGTGATCTGCTGCCCGGTGCCGATGGTGATTTCATCCACGTACGGGTGTTTGAGGCCTTCCTGGAACCACTTGCCGGACGACGAGGCATTCGGTTGAATGCCGATGAGCGAACCAGTCTGATCGAAGTAGACGTTGAGCTGGGCCACGAGATTGCGATCCCACGACGCGGCACGTGCGTCGGAGTTTGCCGCGGGGCTGTAACGGCCGTAGCTGGCGTACACGGTATCCGTACCGTTGTACGCGTACGTGACGCCCAGTCGCGGCTGGATCATGTCTTCGAAACCGAAGGTGTGCATCTTGTACTTCGTTCCGGGAGAGGCCACGAAGCCGGCGATGTTGTCCGCTTCCGCCAGGCCCTGGCCGTACAGGACGTCCTCACTGAGGAGCACGCCGATGTTGAAGGACCAGTTGTTGAAACGGATCGAGTCATTCAGCTCGATGTTCTGCGTCTTGAACTCGGAGTGAATCACCGGCACGTCACGCGCGCCCTGCTGGCTGACCTGCGCCACGAAAAACGCGGGCGTCGATGTTCCGCACGCGCTGGCCGGACAGGTTCCGGCTGATCCGACTCCCGCCGGGATCGTGAGCAAGCCCCAGCCATTCGAAGTTTGGAAGCGGTCTTCCGAATCGGTGTAGCGCTGATAGCCGATGTGCAGGTCGTGGGTCATGCTGCCGAGGCCGAGCGACAGGTTGTAGCCGACCTGCCAGCCCTTCCGGTAGAAGCTGTCGTCATCGCGCGCGAACTGGCCGAATCCGACCGTGCCGCCGCCGACACGCTGACCATTCTGGAGGTATCCGTATCGGTCGATGAACGGCGCGACGAACGCATTCTGGGCTGTGTTTCCGGGGATCGGCGTCGGTACGACGAGCCGGCCGATCGTGCCGAGGTTGGCGATGTCGAGTTGCGTGCCGGGAGTGAAGGCCACGTTCGTGTCCGCGACGAAGTCGGCGGTGCCGAAACCGGGATTGCGGTAATCGGTGTACTTGAATGTGGCGAAGCTATTCGGGTTGATGACCCACGAGGTTTCGAACGTGCCGATCTGGAGCTCCGTGTCGAAGCCCGTGCCGGTCGTTCCCGCGCGTAAGGTGCCGAACGCGTCTCCCGACGTTTCCACGGTGTGGGAATCGCGATAGCTGGCGTTGATCAGCAGCGACTGCAGCGGCGTGTAGGTGAGCTTTCCGAAGTACTCGTTCCGCTCGCTGGTGTACTCCGGCAGGTCCCCGTAGAGGTTGGCCTGGTTGTCACGCTGCGATTCCGGCCGGTAGTAGGAGGCATAGAAGTACAGCTGGTCCCGCAGGATCGGTCCACCGAGGTTGCCGGTGAGCCAGGTGCGTTCCTCGGCGTACGTCAGATTCTGGCCTTCCTGATCGGCGATGAAATCGGGACTGAGCAGTTGATAGCTCAACTCGCCGAAGAACGTGTTCGTGCCCGACTTGCTCACCGAGTCGATGAGGAAGCCTGCGGCGCGATTGAAGTCGACCGCGGTCGCGCCGCCCTTGATCACGGTTACCTGGGCGACGTCGCGGGTGTTCGGCTCGACGTTCAGCACTCCGAACAGCGGCATGGTGACGTTGACGCCGTCGAACATGTAGACGTTGTCCTGGCCGCTCGCGCCGGCGCTCGGGCCGCGCACCTCGTCCTGCGAGTACATCACGCCGGGGATGAGCTTCTGCAGATCGCGGTAGTCCTGCGTCAGCGGCAGAGTGCTGATCTCCCTGCTCGAGAGCGTGCTCTGAATCTCCGTCGTCTGCTGGTCGACCAGCGACGACTCCGCGGTGACGGTGATGCTTTCCGAGACGCCGGCTACGCCGAGCTGAGCGTCAACGGAGATGTCCTGCCCGAGCTGGACCTGTGCCCTGCGCGTGGCCGACTGCATCCCGGCCAGCGAAAACTCGAGCGTGTACGTGCCAGGCACCAGCGCAGGCAATCGGAATTCGCCGCTGCTGCCGGTGATGGTGACACGCGGTTGCGGCAATACGTTGGATCTCGCCTCGACCGTCACACCCGGCAGCGCCGAGCCATCGACGGCCGTGACCGTTCCATGGAGCGCGCCGGTCTGTTGCGCGAACAGCGTGGTGGAGATGAGCGTGAGAGCGAGACATAGCGCGATTCGTGAGATACGAGTTGCTGCCATTGGACCTCCTCGGTTGTGCTAGCGACTGATTGGACTCGTATGGTAATGAACTTCACCAAACCCTGAGTCCCTTTTTACGTCAGTTTTAGGACTTATCCGAGCAGACGTTCGAGGTCCCCGAGGAAACGGGTGTCGTCGCGCCAGTCCTGATGCACGCTGACGTGCAGGTCGAGATGCACTTTCGCACCGAGGATCGACTCCAGCTCCAGGCGCGCCTCGGTGCCGATGCGCTTGATCATCGACCCCTGCTTGCCGAGCACGATCCCCTTCTGGGAGTCCCGCTCGACGTAGATCGTCGCCCAGATGCGGATGAAACTCGTCTCCTCGTCTTCCTCGAACCGGTCGACGTGGACCGCGGTGGTGTAGGGCAACTCGTCCGAGGTGTGGTGCAGCAGCTTCTCGCGCACGATCTCGGCGGCGAAGAAGCGCTCCGGCTGGGTCGTGTAGTCCTCTGTCGGATAGAGCGCCTCCCCCGGCGCGACCGTCTTGAAGAGCAGTTCCGTCAGCGCCTGCACGCCGTCGCCGGTCGACGCGGAGATGGGGATGATCTCGTCGAAGAGGCCGAACGCGTGGTAACGCTCCATGAGCGGCAGCAGCTTGTGCTTCTTCAGGAGATCGATCTTGTTCAGGAGCACGAAGCGCTTCGCGTCCGGGTTCTGTTCTTTCTCGTTGGCGATCAGTTCGATGACGTACTGATCGCCCTTCCCGAATTCCTGCGTGGCGTCGATGATGAGCGCGATGACGTCCGCTTCCGTGAGCGCGGATCGGACGTGATCCATCATCCGCACGTTCAGCCGGTGCAGCGGCTTGTGCACGCCCGGCGTGTCCAGAAACGCGATCTGCCCCCGCGCGTCGTTGAGCACGCCGACGATGCGATTGCGCGTGGTCTGCGGCTTGTCCGACACGATCGAGACCTTGTGCCCCAGCACGCGATTGAGCAGCGTCGACTTGCCGGCGTTGGGACGACCGACCAGCGCCACGACTCCGAAGGCGTGCGTTTCGCTGCGACTCGGCTGCGGTTCTTCGTTCATCGTTCGCTGGCGCTGAATTGAGAATTGAGAATTGAGAATGGAGAATTGCTCCGCCGGTTGTCGCCTCGGGTCTGAACTCTCAATTCCCAATTCTCAATTCTCAATTCGGTCCCCTCACTCCTCGTCTTCCGCCCGCTGCTGCCGCCAGTTTGGATCCCTGCTCACCTTCACGCGATAGATCCGGCGGCGGTCGGCTCGTTCGACGGTGAACAGCCAGCCGTTCTTTGCCACGGTCACGGCCACTTCGGGGACGCGGCCGAGGCTGGTGAAAATCAGGCCGGCCACGGTCTCGTAGTCGTCGCCGGAGAGCTCGGCGTCGAGCTTCTCCTCCAGCGTTTCCACGCGAAGCAAGCCGCTCACCAGCCAGGTGTCGTCGCCCATGTCGACGATGGTCGCTTCCTCGTCTTCGTGCTCGTCCGCGATCTCGCCCACGATCTCTTCGATGATGTCTTCGGTGGTGATGATGCCGGCCGTGCCGCCGTACTCATCGACCACCACCGCGATCTGCAGATGCTCGCTCTGGAACTCGCGCAGCAGCTCCGAGACCTTCTTCGTTTCGGATACGAAGTACGGCGGACGCGCGATCTCCGCAACGGGACGCCGGTCGTTCTTCAGGATCAGATCGAGCAGATCCTTCACGTGCACGATGCCGCTGATCTGATCGATGCTCTGCTCGTAGATCGGGATGCGCGCGTACTTCGACTCGCTGAACTGGCGCGCCAGCTCTTCGATCGGGCGGCGTGCGTCGAACGCCAGCACGTCGATGCGCGGGGTCATGATCTCGTGCGCGAGGCGGTCGCCGAAGTCGACCATCGACTTCAGCATCTTCCCTTCCGACGCCTCGATGATCCCTTCTTCCTCGCCCACGTCGATGTAGGCCTGCACTTCTTCGTCGGTGATCTCTTCTTCTTCTCCGTCGTCGGGCTTGTGGCGGCCGAGGCGCTCGAGCAGCTTGCGCAGCGGGAAGAGCGCCGGCCAGAAGACGTAGTAGGCGGTGCGCGAGAACGGGATCAGCGCGCGCAGGATCACCTCGCCCGTGTCTTCCGGGATCAGCGCCAGGATGAACTTCCAGACGAAGACGATGCCGGCCCAGATGGCGACGCTGGTCAGCACCGCGCTGCCGATGCCTTCCTCGTCGTAGATCATCGTGGTGGCGCCGACGCCGACCACGAGCGCCATCTGCAGCAGCGCGCCGCTGACGAGCTGGAAATCTTCGACCGCGAACTCGCTCCAGCGCGAGCTTCCTTCTTCCGCGTCCGTGCTCAGCGCGCGCAGGCGCACGGGGCTGAGCTGCAGCGCGAACGAGCGCAGCGCGTCAAAGATCAGGTAGAAGATGCCGCAGACGATGGCGATCAGCACCCAGTGGGCGTGCAGGTGTGGCGGGATCGTACTTCCCATTTCGGTGGCGCGGATTCTAGCAGCGAGAGTAATCTAGCGGCATGAACGCCCTGTTCCTGCTCCTGGTGCTCAACACCACCCTGGTCCTGCACTCCGGCGATCGGATCGCCGTGGAAGGAAGGCCGGTCGAGAAGGACGGTGTCCTGACCTTCCGCTCCGCCGGGAAGTTGTACTCCCTTCCGGCGAGCGAGGTCGTGCGGATCGAGGAGGCGCCGCAGCCGGGATCGGTCGTCGAAGTGGTCGCCGAGCGGCCGAAGGCGCCGGCGATCCGCCGCCGGCCGGTCTCGGAGGAAGAGCGGAAACGCCTGCTGGCGGAGCTCGAGAAGAACCATCGCGGCACCGGCTCGATGCCCGCGCCGATTCTTCCTCCGCCGCCGACGCGCGAGGAGGCCCGGGAGCTGAAGCGCGAAGAAGCGTCATGGCGCCGCGAAGCACGCTTCCACGAGGAGGCCGTGCGGCGCGCGAAAGAAGATGTGGAGCTGCTCGAAAACCGCGCGCTGGAACTGCAGGACAAGATCAATTTCCTGGTCGCCAGCGGCTACAAGCCGAAGCAGTTCACGTACGACACCACGCAGCTGCAATACACGCTCGACCGCTTGCCGGCGGCCCGGCTGGAAGTGACGCGTGCCCTGCGCGCGCAGAGCCAGTTTCTCGAGGACGCGCGGCGCGAAGGCGTCTTGCCGGGCTGGCTGCGCTAGTCACGCGGGCTGCGGGCCGAACGTCTCGGTGATCGCCGCGTCCGCGTCCGCATCGATCGACTGCAACGCTTCTCTCACGCGATCGAGAAATCCGTCGAAGCCGGCCACCATCACGATCGACTCCTTGATCGCGCCGCGGTTGCGCTCGATCAGTCCTTCGATCGGACCGCTCTCGTGCACGATGTCGCCGGCGCGCGCCAGCGGATCGAAATCTCCCGCATAAAGGATGTAGCGCTGGTCGGGCTCGTAGAGCACGATGATGCGGCGCTTGTCTCCCATCGCGAGCAGATGCAGGACGATGCTGCGCACCGGCGCGATGCCGACGTCGCCCGCGAGGAACACCACGCCGCGATGGTCATTCTCGGGCAGCAGAAAGTCGCCGTACGGGCCGTCGATCTGCACTTCCGCGCCCGGCTCCAGCCTGCGCAGAGCCTCGCCGCCGCGTCCCGGACCGAGGCGTACGCAGAGCTGCACCGCCTCCGGACGCTGCGGCGCCGATGCGATGGTGTATGCGCGCGACACGCCCTCGGGAAAACGGAAATTCACCCACTGGCCGGGCTGGAACACGAAGCCGGCGTGGAACGAGACCGTGAGCTGGTTGACGTTCGGCGCGAGCGGCTGGATCTCGGTGACGATCGCAGTTTGACGCATCGGCGCGGGATTGTAATCGAACGCCTAGAACCACATGCCTGACTTCGCCAGCTTCGAGATCTTCTTCAGGATGCGGTCCTTCTTGAAGCCGCGCAGGTGATCGACGAAGAGCGTGCCCTGCAGGTGATCGATCTCGTGGCACATCGCGCGCGCCATGAGCCCTTCGCCCCACATCTCGCGCTGCTCGCCGTTGCGATCGAGATAGCGCAGCTTCACGCGCTCCGGACGCGTGACCACTTCCACGAAGTCGGGGATCGAGAGGCAGCCTTCCTCTTCGGTGATCTCCCCTTCCGACTCCACGATCTCCGGATTGATGAACACGTAGCACTCGCCGGCACGTTTGCCGACGGAGAGGTCGATGACCATCAGCTGCCGCGCCACGCCGACCTGATTGGCGGCCAGGCCGACGCCCGGCGCCGCGTACATGGTCTCGATCATGTCGTCGATCAGCTTCTGGAGCGGCGCGTCGATCTGATCGATCGGCGTCGCGGGATCGCGGAGCACGTCGTCTCCGTATTTACGAATGGGCAGAATGGCCAAGGGTCGCGTTCATCCTTTTTTCTTCAGACTCTCGATCATGGCCTCGACGGTGTGCTTCGCGCGTTTCTTGTAGAACTCGTCGAGCACCTTGCGGATCCCGGGATGTTTCGAGAGCACGCCATCGAGCTTGTCCTTGTCGAGGCGCAACAGCTCGGTGCGTTGCGAGGCGGTGATGGTCGCCGTGCGAGGTTTCCCGGTCAACACGCTCACTTCTCCGAAAAAATCCCCTTCACCGAGGCGGGCCAGGTAGAGCGAACCGCCGCCGGGTGCGCTGCTGCGCGTGTAGACCTTCACCTCACCGGAGGCGATGAGATACATCGACGTGCCGGGATCGCCTTCGCTGATGATGACGCTCCCCTCGTCGTGCGACTCGACCTCCATCTCCTTGACGATGGCCTCGCGCTCGACGTCGCCGAGGATTTCGAAGAGAGGGCTCTTCGGAAGAGGACGGGAGAAGAGCGGCTCGGCGGTGCCCGGGGCCTCGGCAGGCTTCGCGACCTGCTCGCGCACTTTGTCCGCTTTCTTGCGGACGGCGATGGCCTGTACGGTGAGGCCGTTGTCCTCGTAGTACTTGGCCGTGGCCTCGTACTGCGCGACCGCCTCCTCGGCCATCCCGGCGCCCGAAAGCGCGTCGGCGTACTGGAGGCGGATGCGAGGATTGGAAGGGTACTTCTCGTGCTCGCGCTTCAGCACGGGAACCGCGCGCGCATACTCGCGACGCGCCAGCAGCGTCGCGCCGCTCTCGGTTTCTTCAGCCATACGGCGGGAGATTGTAGCCCGGGGCGTTGAGTCTTAGAGTCT
>CAMPKJ010000102.1 GCA_946887105.1 uncultured Acidobacteriota bacterium
GATGCCACTCGGGCGCGATCCAGCCGTCGATCTCCATCAATGCGCCCGCGGCGACTGCATCCCCGCGCGCTTCGCTGCGTCCTGCGCCGTCCAGCGCGGTGACGGTGAGCTCCGTTTCCGGATCGTTCATGGCGCGGAGCCGGCTGCCGACGTGCAGTCCATTGGCCCGGCCGCCATGCAGCAGGACCGTGCCGTCGGAGCGTACGCGCTCGACTGCAACGACCGCGCGATTGCGAACGGCGCGCGTCCCGAGAAACGGCGCCTGCGTAACTTGCGCGAGGCCGGCGAGCACCGGTTGCTGAGACGGGCGTTCCGCGCGTAATCGCGCCGCCGCGCGCGCGAACGTGCCTGATACGGGCTCGAGCGGCGAGGCATCGCGCATTGCGCGGATCCACGCCCACGAAAACGCGCCGTGCATCTTCTGTTCGTCATCGCGCATTTCCCGCGCGTCGCCGCCGTCCTGCGTCGCGGCGACCACCACCGCCCCCCGATCCTCCGGGCGTGGTCCGTATTGCCTGCCGTCGGCGATGTCGCGCAAATCGGCGCGAGCTCCGCGCACACCCGCGCCGCGCGCGCCCGAGCCGCTGTGGCAATTGTCGAGCATGACCGTCAGTCGCGCGCCGCGGTCGAGCATGTGATTGAACATAGCCCGCAATTCCTTGTCGCGGATGTCGCGTACCGTTGCACTGGAGTCGGCGGGCACGAGCGACTCGTCGAGCCGGTCCGGCTCGTCGGAGCGTGAGTTGTGCACCTGCGAGCCGTGTCCGGCGAAATAGAAGAACACGATGTCGTCTTTGGCGGTGGAACGCAGGAGATGCCGTTGCAGCGCGGACAGGATGGCGCTGCGCGTGGCCAGGCGGTCCGTGAGCGTCACGATGTCGCGATCCGCGAAGCCATATCGCGCAATGAGCAATTGCTTCAGCTCTTCGACGTCATTGACGGCGCCGGAGAGATTCGGCAGGTCGCGCTGGTGCGGTTTCGCCGTGCTGTAATCGTTGATCCCGATCAGAAGCGCGCGGCGCCGGCCGGCCGGTTTGGCATTGCCGCCACAGACGAACAGCAGAAGCGCGATGACGGCGAGCGCCTGGGTCATCATCACCGGCATGGCTGGAGCGACTCTCCTTCCATTGGACTGAGACCGCCGAACGTCCAGACGCGCTCCGCGGCATCGCGGTATGCGACGGCGCGGAAGGTGCGTTCGCGATAGAACTGATGTACGCCTCCGTCGACCATGCGGTAGTCGGTGCCGCCATAGTGCATGGCCTCGACGAGCGAGTCGTCGAGCACGTTGCCGGTCTGGACGAGCAATACGCGACAATCGGCTCCGGCGGCGCGGGCGCGCAGTTTCCAGGCGGAAAAGCGCGACTGTTCATAGCGCATCGTGAGCAATTTCGCGGCGGCGATGCGTTTGTCGTGCTCGGGATTCGAGCGGCAGGCGATGCAGCAGATGAGAATTGCGAGAATGATGCGCGACATCAGCGGCTCCTCGTGAATCCACAATGGTCCGCCACCCGTTTGCGGGTGGCGGACCGAGGCGGGACTACGGACGCGGGTCTTGCGCGGGCGGACAGAGAACCTGTTCCGCGACGCTGCGGCCAACGTCGAGGCGCAACTGGTTCAACAGCTCGGACCAGAGCGTCTGCTGAGGATGAATCGACTGCCAACCGACCGTGGGATACGACGGCGATCCCGCGACCGCGCCCGCGCGCGGCACGAGGCGGTCTTCCGGTGCGGGCGGCGTCTGCGTCACTTCGTAATACATCTCGAAGTGCTTGCCAACGCCGGGATTGGTAGGGTACGGCGCGGTGGGCGGCGTGAACGGCGGCAGATTGAGCACCGCGATCTCGACGTTCTCACCTTCCGCCGGCGACAGCTTCATGGAGCGGCCCGGATCGCCATTGAACTTCTCTTCGGCGATCTCGATGCTGCTGCCCGAGACCGTCACGTCGGCGCCGACCCAGGTCGCGACGGCCTGTGAATACGGGGAGGCGGTGCCGGAGCCGTCCAGGCGCTCGAAGTGCACCGGCGTGATGTTCTGGCCAATGCGGGCGATCGAGTACGTGTAGACCTTGCCGGTACGCAGGCGCAGGCGGGCGGCGATCACTCCCGCCGGCGGCTGTGCCTCGAGCAATGCCGTGTCGATGTTGCAGCCGTTCTGGCAGATCTTCTTGAGGTCCGCCACCCAGCTGAAGTCCTCGCGCTCACTCGACGTGGTGGGAATGATTTGCGGAACACCATTGACGCTGCTGCGCGCGTTTTCGGTCAGGACCAGCGAGGGAAGCGCGGGATCGCCGCTGTCGCCCTTGCGGATCGAGAGCTCGGAGTTGGCCAGCAGCCAGGCCGCGCCGCCGTCGACGGCTGCCTCGAGCGAATCGAGCGCCGTCGACTGCGACTGGTCGGAGTAGAGGTACTGCGCGATGGACGGATCGTTGCTCGAACAATCACCGGTGCACGTCCCGGCGCGGGCGATGAGCAGGGGCTTGTGCAGATCGAGCGTACTGCCGTCGGACATCTCGTGAGAGTGGCCGACGTTGAGCAGCAGGACGGTGACTTCCTGTTTGTCATCACTGGGAACGAAGACCATCAGGCCGCTGAAGAGAATGCGAAGCATGAATTCCAATTGAGGTTCCTCCTGATCCGGAGGACGGGGCGCGAGGGGACGAGGCGTGCCCGATCACCTGAAACGCGGCCCAATCCCTGACGGATTGTTGTTTTTCGATGGCCGCGAGTTGTGCGTCTCGTAATGCGATCGCCGCGTCGTGGCCCGCTGCGTACTGCGCATGGAGAGACACCATGAAGGTGCGAGTTGTGGCGTCATCGTTGACGCTCCATAGAGTGGCGACCACGCCGGGGACGCCTGCAGCGAGCGCTGGCCGCACCAATGGCGCGACGCCTTCCGAGCCGATCGGCAGCCCGCCGCCCGTTTCACAGGCGGATAGGACCATTAAACGCGTCTTATCGAGGCGCAGTTGCAGCAGCTCGTGCGGCTCCAGTGCTCCGGTACGTCCGTCCGATGGAGCGAACAGGATCGCGGAGCGCGCCGGTTCGTAATCATTGATGACCGCATGCGCGGCGATGTGGATGACGTCGCTGCCGGGCGCGCGCGAGAAAAATGCGGGCACAGTGGCCGCCTTACCGGTCAACGGACCGGTCTGACCGTATTGCGAAAGGATCTCGTCCGCTTCTTCCTCGGCATGCGGCAAGGCGTACAGCCCTTCCGCGGCAAGCAGATCGGGATCGAAGGCAGGATTGCCGACGGCGAGGACGGTGAGATTGTCGTTGTAGGGAATCTGTGCGTCGCGCTTCAGAGAATGGAGGTATAGCGCCGCACTGCCGCTGTATTCGATGATGGCCCTTTGCACGAGAAACTCCTTTCCGCTGGACATCGCCGCAAATGGAAACGCGTACAAGGCGCCGTCAGGAATGATCACGATGCGTGAATTGCGCGGGATGTGCTCCAGCGCCGGTGCGACCAGCTGTTCATGAGCGGCATTGAGCACCACCTGCATGGCACCGATCCGCCCGTCGTTCAGCGCCTTGTGAAATTCATCGCGCCAGCGTTCGATCGTGGATCTCGGGACGCTCCTGCGCGCCCAGATTCGTCCGTTTCCGATGAGCCAGTAGTACGTTTTGTCGTCGAGGATGCAGTATTCGAGGACGTAGGTGTGGGGAGGGAGTTTCTCGAGGAGCTTGCGAACATTCGTCGGCTGACCGCCGACGAGGTTGAGCGGTTCGGCGGCACGCGCGAGCTCTGCGTAGGCGAAAGCGGCTGCAAAGCCGTCCGGCTTCATGTACAAATCGATCAGCTTGCGGTACGTGCTTTGGAATCGATCGAAATAAGGATTCAGCACCTCGTCCGCGGCGGCTTGCGCGCCTTGCGCAAGCATCGACTGTCCTTCACGTTGCAGGATGGCCACGGCCTCTTCCAGATCCGCCTTCGCCGCGGACTCGTCCTTTGCGAGCAGGTGCGCCTCCGCGCGTAGAGCGAGGCGTGATGCGCGCAGCGTGGTGGAAGTTTCTTCGGTACTCTGGATCGCGGCCGTAAAGAGGTCGACGGCTCGCGGCGCATTCTGCTTCTTCAGGAAGAACACACCGCTCACCTCCGTCGTTCGTGCCGTGAAACCGGCGAGGACGCGGGGATCGATGTTTTCCGGTGTTCCAAGCGACTCGAGTTCATCGAGGTCCCGTTCTGCGGCATCGATGGATCCCTGATCGAGCGCCGTCTGCGCACGATGAGCCAGTGCGAAAGCCAGCAGGACGGAAGGCGGCCGCTTCGCCGCCTTCAATTCCGCGATGAGCTGATCCAGAGTGACGAGCGCGAGGTCGTACCGGTTCCACCGGCGAGCGGCGGCAGCAACCTCGAAATAATGAACCGTCCGATGCCTGGCATCGATCAAATGGCCGATGTTGCGGTGCGCAGCGAGCACGTCACTCCACTCGCTACGATGGTCACCGAAGTAGCGATTCAGGCCGCCCATCCGGCTCTGAATTGCGGTCAGACTCTCCGGGTCGCGGAGCAATCGGAAAATCGTGCGTGCGTTTTCGTACTCGCGACGGGCTTCGCGAAATCGCGTTTGCTGCAGGCTAACGGCGGCTTGCCAGTGACCAACGGCGGCGTAATACCGATAGTTGCGAGCCTGCAGTGCGGCAGCGATCGGCTCGCCCTTCCGAACCCGCGCGACGAACTGAAATGGGCTGTCGCCCTTTACGAGTAACGTAAGGCCATCCGTGTAGTCAAACTCTTCCAACCTCTGATGCGCGGTGCGTGCGGCCACATACGCGCGGTGCCCTTCCCGAAGCGCATTCCATTTCTCCGGCGAGCCCTTCGCGCGCGCGATGGCCTCGACGGTATCGACCGGAAACGGATCTCCGTCGAGACGGCGGGAGAGCGCTTCCGCGAAAAACCGTGACTGTTCGACATTCTCGTCACTGGGCCTGTCGGCCCATTGCAGCAAGAGCACTTCCTCGAAATGGCGCACCGCTGCTGACGGGAATGGCTCGATGATCCTTTCCACCGTCTTCGCGTCGCCGGCGCGTAATGCGGCAGCGAGGGCCGGCTGCTCCCGTTCCCAGAGCTCTGCATCCGAAACACGATTTCTCAAGCCATCGCGGCGCGCGAGGGCTTCCCTGCGCCAGCCGCCTTCGCCCATCGCGATGAAGTCCGACCACTCCTCGATCGCCGCATCCCGCGCTCCGAGCTTCTCGAGAATCAACGCACGATTGAACCGCGCGTCCGGTAATGCCGGATCCGCCGTCACGGCGAGATTTGCCTGTTGCAACGCCTCCAGGAAATCCTCGGGGCGCTCATCGCGTCGTGCGCGCTCATACAACGCCGCGGCGTAGTCGCTGGTGTTCGCTGCGCTCTCTTCGGCCCGCTTCTCCAGCACCGCGATGGCCTTGTCGAGGCACCTGGGCCAGAAGGAAAGCGCGTAGCGTGCGTCATCCGCGGTGTCGATTTGGATGCAGGGCTGGTACGACTCGGTGCGCCGGGCGGCGTCCGGATGCCACGTATTCCATTCCGAGGCATTGCTCAGGCGGGGCTCGAGATCGCGGGGCCACTCCTTTTTCCGGTTCGTGTCTCTCTCACAGTAGAAAGTTGCGCAGGTGCAGAGAGCGATGAGGATGAGAGAGAGCTTTTTCATGCGTCGACTAAGATACGCGCTTCGCGGAAACGGATCGGGACGATGAAGATCGACGATGACGCGTTCGAACGGATCTTCCGCCAGTATTACGCGAGGGTCTGGCGTTTCTATCGCAGTTGCCGGGTGTCCGATGACGAGGGGCACGACTACGCGCAGGATGCCTTCAAGCGTTTCTACGAGAAGCGGCATCAGTTGCGCGGCGACGATCCCTGGCCTTTTCTGCAATCGATCGTGCGCAGCGTGCTGCTCAACAAGATCCGCGATCAGAAGGCCGCCAAACGCAGCGGGAAGAGCGTGGAGATCGACGCTCCGGAGGTCGCGGAGTTGCCCGCCCCCGAGGAGCCCGATTATGCCGAGCGGCAACAGTGGCAGCTGCGCAGCAACTGGCTCGGCGCGGCGATGGAACAGCTGCCGGCGAATCAGCGGGAGACGCTTGGACTCTGGCTGGCCGGATACAAGTTGGAAGAGATCGCGCAGAGGCTGGACATCAGTCTCGACGCCGTGAAATCGCGACTGCGCGACGCGAGGCGGCAATTGCGCGCACGACTGGGGGCGGATGCGCTCCCGGAGGACGAAGAATGACCACGAAATCGGATTGGGACGCCGTCCGTCAGGACATGACGGCGGAACAGCGCCGGAAGCCCGGCGAACCGCCGGCCATCGAGGAGATGCTCGCGTACAGCCGCGGCGAGCTGTCGGGGGAGGATGCGCAACGCGTACAGGCGTGGCTCGCCGCGAATCCCGAAATGGCGCAGGCGCTCACGCAGCCGTTTCCCGAAGATGACGCCAGGCCGGGAGATGACGGTTATCTCTCGCAGGAAGAAGTGTCGCGGCGCTGGAGCGCGCTGCGGAAGGAGATCCGCCCCGGCGGACGCGTGGTGCGATTCCCGGCCATGACCGCCTTGGCGGCCGCGGTGGCGCTGATCTTTGCGGGGCTGTACTTCTATGAGTTGCAGCAGTCGCGAATGCCGTCGCTCGGCGCCATCGAGCAGGAACTGGAACCGACCGGCCGCCGGCGTGGCGCGATCGGCGATCCGCCGATGATCGATGTCACGCAGCGCGTGAACACTCTGGCGCTGAAGCTCACCAGCCCCAACGGCGACGCGTGGTACGAGATTCAGATCTGGAAGGCGTCCGGCGATCCCGCACGTCCCGTGTGGACGAGCCAGCCGACGCAGGCAGAAGACGGCAAGCTGGAGATGAATCTGACCAACAGGTCCCTCCGCCCTGGTCTGTATCGGATCCATGCGCTGCGCCTCGACGAGCAGAAGGAGCGGGAGCTCGTCGACGAATACCTCGTGCGCGTACCGGCCCGCTGACGTCCGCTCAGCCTTCGAGCAACCCGGGATAGACCACCCCATCCGGCGCCTCGAAATCCAGCCCGAGCAGTTCCGCCACGAGCGGCGCAATGCCGGTGAGTGGCAGCAGCGAGGCGGAGGCGCCGGCGCGGATGCCGGCGCCTTTGGCCAGGAAGCCGGTGTTCATGCCGGCGAGATCGGGGTGATGGCCGTGGCTCATGCCGGGATTCGGCTGGAGGTCGGGCGGTTCGGTGCGGTCGTCGATGACGAAGCCGGATGCCGCGGCGAGCGCGAACGGCGCGACCGGATCGGCGCCGAGGCGATCGAGCTCTTCGCGCTCGACGATCCGGAACGTCCGGCGCATCGATGGCGACAGTTCGTCGAGCACGCGGCGCACCGCTGCGACGTCTTCATTACCGCGCACGCGGAGAAACGCGGAGCCTCCCAGCGCATGAAACGTCGCGCGCCAGTCGCTCTTCTCCAGCGACCGGGCGCGCAATCCGGCCTTCATCAGCCAGGCGTTCGGGCGGATCTGCGAGTGCACTTCCGTGTTGCCGTGATCGCCGGTGACGATCACCGTCGTGTCGTCCCACGTGCCGGTGCGCTCGATCACCTCCAGGATGATGCTCACGATCTGATCGGATGCCGCGACGGAGCGCGCGCGGCGCGGATTGCGCCAGTCCGGCTCCTGCGGCACCTGATTCGAGGTCTGCGTGTGCACGAGCAGCAGCGTCGGGCGATAGCGCTCGAACACGTACTCCGCCAGCAGCGCCACGCGCAGATCGTGCGAGAGCCACTGGTTGTTGAAGTTCTCCGGCGAGAGGCGGCCGGTGGCTTCGCGCTCGAGCTCTTCGAGCAATCCCCGCGGTCGATCGTGGCCGCGCAGTGCGGCGATCAGATCGCCGTCGCCGCCGGGCCAGATGTCGGGCAGGTTCCAGTCGATGGCGGCGCCGGCGGTCAGCGGCCAGAGCACGGACCCGGTCGTCCCTCCGCGCGCGCGCACCGCGTCCCAGAGAGTCGGGACCTGAATGAGACTGGCGTCCTTCGGCCACCGCGGATCGTCGAGCGGCTCGAGCGGCTTGTTATGGATGATTCCGTGGCGCGCCGGCAGCGCGCCGGTGACGAGCGTCGTGTGGCCCGGATAGGTGAGCGCGGGAAAGACGCTTCGGACCGCCACCGCGTGCGCGCCTTCGCGATACAGCTGCTGCATCGCCGGCGCGGGCCAGCGGTCGTCGAGGTAGTACGCGGGCAGCAGTCCGTCGACGCTGATCAGGATGACGTGCTTCGCTCGCGCCTTTCTCTTTGTCATGACACCGTCATCCCGGCATCTGGTACGGCATCTCTCCCCAATACGCGTAAAAGCCGTCGTCCGCCTTCTTCCACATCGCCGCCACCTTCGGCTGATTCTGTTCCAGCCAGCGTACGAAGTGCGGGCGCGTGCCGTCGGCGTCGGTGACGCCGTACTCGTCGCCCAGGTCCCACGATGCGACGACGCGGCCATTCTTCGCGGACACGTTCGGATCGGCGGCGAGCGCGGCGATGCCGCGGCCCACGAACAGCGGAGTCTCCGAGGCAATGAACGACGGCTCGTGCCGCGCCGCATCGCGCCAGTTGGCCTCGGTGACGCCGAACTGGTCGAGCATCCACTCCGAGCGGAGGAAGCCCGGCGTCACCGCCACCGCGGTGATGTTGCGGCCTTTGAGCTCCTGCGACAGGCCGAACGCCATGCGGATCACGCTGGTCTTGACGAGGTCGTAGAAGAAATGTCCGCGGTAGAAATACGCGTCGCCGTCGGTGATCTCGACCACGAGACCACCCGCGCGCAGGCGCGGCAGGCCGTAGTACGAAGTGATGATGTGCGTCTTGATGCCGCGGTCGATCATGGTCAGGCCGTTCTGCAGGTTCGTCTCCCACAACCGCTTGCCCCACTCGGTCAGCTCGTCGCCGCCCCAGATGTCGTTGATGAGGATGTCCAGCTCTCCCACTCGTTCGAAGAGCTGCTCGACCTGTTGCGGATCGGTGTGGTCGGCCTGGATGGCGATGCCGCGGCCGCCGCGCGCGGTGACGATGTCCGCGGTTTCGTGAATGGTCTCGGGGCGATTCTTCATCCCCGGATGCCCGGCCACGCTGCGGCCGGTGCAGTAGACCGTGGCGCCGGCTTCGCCGAGCGCCGTGGCGATTCCGCGGCCGGCGCCGCGCGTCGCGCCGGCGACGAGTGCGATCTTTCCTTCGAGTGGTTTGGTCATGTGCTGTGTCCCTCACATTGCATCACGCCCAGGAACGCCGTCCATGGGCCGACGGTGCCGCGAACCTGATGCGCCATCACGCGCGAGAGCTGGTGGAGGTGGCTGAGATCGTGCGCGGGCCAGGTGGCGAGCAGCTGCGACAACGTGACCGGTCCGAGCGCGGGATGGCGTCCGCGGCGTTCGAGGTCGGACGGTTGCAGGTTCAGTGCGCGAAGCTCGCGGAGATTGTCATCCCGCAGGCGCGCGAATTCGTCGAGCAACCGGCTCAGCGTCTTGCCGCGGCTTTCGTTCACGTGGCCGAGACGGTCGAAGGTCTCGAACGGACGCGCATCGCCGAACTGCAGGATCAGGCGCGTGCGCGGCATCCAATCGGTGCGCTCGCCGTGAATGAGATGCCCCATGATGTCGAACGCGCTCCACGTGCCGTCGCCTTCGTTGCGCGACGTCCAGGCGTCGGGAAGATCGCGCAGCAACGCGTCGAGTGCGGCGGGCGTGCGGGTGAGAAGGGCGATGGTCTGTTCGAGATCGTGCGTCATGAAAATCATCTCAGTACGCCGGACGCGAGCTGGCGTGTCAACTCGGCCGCGGGGATGGCCCGGCAGTGGGACGCGTTCTGTCCTGCCCACAGCGGAGAGAAGTCGCTGCTGCCGCGCGTTTCCGCGGCGGCGCGCAACGGCAGGACCGCGGGAGTGGCGAGCGGGAACTCGGGGACTCCGTCGCGCAGCGGCCCGAGCTCGCGGATGATGCGATTCACGATCGCGCGTGCGGGCCTGCCGGTGATCACGTTCGTCAGGGCGGTGTGCCGCGCGCTCTCGCTCTGCAGCGCCGCGCGATGCACGGCATTCGTCGTCGCCTCGGGACAGAGGAGATACGCGGTTCCGATCTGCACTCCTGCCGCGCCGAGGTCGAAGGCGGCCGTGACGCCGCGCGAATCGGCAATGCCGCCGGCGGCGATCACGGGAACGCGCACGGCGTCGACGATCTGCGGCAGCAATGCGAAGGTGCCGGTCTGCGTCGTCACGTCGCTCGTGAGAAACATGCCGCGATGTCCGCCGGCCTCGACGCCTTGGGCGATGATCGCGTCGACGCCGCGCGCCTCGAGCCATCGCGCCTCGTCGATGGTGGTGGCCGAGGACAGAATCTTCGCGCCGGTTTCCCGAACGCGATCGAGCAATGCATCGTCCGGAAGCCCGAAATGGAAGCTCACCACGGCCGGCCGGAGCGCTTCGAGCGCGGCGGCATGACCGGCGTGGAACGGCGCGCGCGCAGGGCCGGCGGTGACTGCGTCGGGCGCGACGCCCAGCTCCTCGTAATACGGCGCCAGCGTTCTGCGCCAAGCCGCATCACGCTGAGCATCGAATGAAGGATCGGCGTGACAGAAGAAGTTCACGTTGAACGGACGATCGGTGCGTCCGCGGATCTCCTCCACCTCGGCGCGCAACGCATCCGCGTCGAGCATCGCCGCAGGTAACGATCCCAGTCCTCCCGCGGAGGACACGGCCGCCGCCAGCGCGCTTCCCTGCACGCCCGCCATCGGCGCCTGAATGATCGGAAGCTCGATCCCGAACAGATCCGCGATCGTCATGTGCCCAGAAGTTCGTGCACCTTCTCCGTCGGCCGCCCGACCACCGCCCGCCCGCCGCGGACGACGATCGGCCGTTCGATGAGAATCGGATGCTCGGCCAGTGCGCGCAGCACGTCGTCGTCGGGTGTCGTGTCGCCGAGGCCGAGCGCTTGGAACTGCGGCTCACCGCGGCGTGCGATCTCGATCGGGCGGACGTCGAGGAGCTGCACGAGGCGGCGCAACTCGTCGAGCGAGAGCGGATCCTGCAGATACTCGCGGACCGGCAGCTCGACCCCCGCTTCCCGGACGAGCGCGAGGGCCGCGCGGCTCTTGCTGCAGCGCGGGTTGTGGAGGAACACGTCGGTCATGGCGCCTTAGTGTACTTTCGCAAGCCGTGACGAATCACCTCGCGCGACGCCTGCACAATCAGCTCCTCGCCGGCAACGGTCTCGCCTCGGCACATGCGGTGGTGGCGCATTTCGGCGCGATGCAGGCGCAGGATTACCTCGGTGCGCTGTGGGCGGTGGGCGTGCGCATGCGCGGTCGAGTGGTGGAGGCGGACGTCGAACGCGAGATCGCGGAGCGGCGGATCGTGCGCTGCTGGCCGATGCGCGGGACGCTCCACTTCGTCGCCGCCGAGGATGTGCGCTGGATGCTCGAGCTTCTCGCGCCGCGCGTGCTGGCGCGAAACCGTGCGCGGCTCGCGCGCGAGTTCGGGTTGGACGCGGCGACGCTGCGCCGTTGCCGCACCGCGGTCGAGCGCGCATTGCGCGGCGGCCATGCCCTCACGCGCGCGGAGCTGTACGCCGCGCTCGATCGCGCAGGCGTGGCCACCGGCGAAGGCCGCGGGCTGCACGTGCTCTTCGCGCTCGCGCACGAGCGACTGATCTGTTTCGGCGCGCGGCGCGGCAAGCAGCCGTCGTTCGTGCTGCTCGATGAATGGCTGCCGCCGTCTCCGCCGAAGCCGCGCGACGAAGCACTGGCCGAGCTGGCGCGGCGCTATCTCACCAGCCATGGTCCCGCCACGAGCGACGACCTGATGTGGTGGTCCGGCCTGACGTCGAAGGAAGCGAAGGAATCGATCGCGCTGGCCGGGCCGCTGCCCGAGCCGCGCGTGGTCACCAGGCCGGTCGTGCGTCTGCTGCCGCCGTTCGACGAGTACACCGTCGCCTATCGCGACCGCTCGGCCATCATCGACAAGGAATTCGCCAGCCGCCTCAACGCCGGCGGCGGCATGCTCAATGCCGTCATGGTCGCGAACGGCCGCGTGGCCGGCAACTGGAAGCGAACGTTGCGCGGCACGAAGGTCGAGATCGCAATCGCGCCGTTTCGCGAGCTGACGGAGCGCGAGCGGAACGCCGTCGATCGTGAAGCGGCGCGGTATGCGCGCTTTCTCACGGGCGGGACGAGAAGCTGAAGTCGGATGCATGGCGTCCTCGGGCGCGCAGTTCGCTGTCCGTTGGCATGAGCCGGTCGCGGTCGAACGGTGGCGGCTCCCGCGCCGGAATCGCCTGGCCGGGAAAGTCGGAGCTCCAGAATTCGCGATCTTCATCCGTGGCGTAGTAGCGAAGGAAGATGGCGTTGTCTTCGTCGCTGCCGCTGCCGATGGTGTCGATGTACAGGATCGCCGCGGGATCGTTCGGCAGGTGCACGGACTCGTCCAGATAGCCGGTGAGGAACGCGAGCAGCGCCGCGTCATCGAGATGGTCGGTGTGCGCGATGACGACGTTGAGCTCCGCATACAGGCTGATGAGCGGCCACAGCTCGCCCGGAATTCGTTTGCCGCGGGCGTCGAGCTGTTTGCGGATGCTCGTGGCCGGTTGGTCGTCGAATGCCAGGACGTTTCTCAGAAACGCCTCCCGCATCGCATCGTCCATGGCCCCGCCGATGTGCATGCTCGCGCCGCGCGAGCGCAACTCGGTCTCCAACTCCTGAATCCTCTGTCTGGCTTTCTTCATCGTTCGACCTCGGCACCGAGGTTCCCTCGGACTCGCGCAGAACACAACGTTCCTACGAGCCGCGGAGGAGCCGCGCCGGGCGCGTGACTTGCCACACATCTCCGCATGAACGACACCACCATCGCCCTCTGCGGTTTTCCGCTCGATGGCCACATCGCAAAACTCTCCGGCGCACTCACGAAACGCGCCGTCACGCCGCTGGTGCTGGTCCCGATGCCATGGGGCCGCTACGCGTGGCGCGATGGCCGCTACTTCTACGCGCACAAGACGCTCGACCACGTCGCCGCATTCTTCATCCGGCAGACTTACGTGCCGCTCTTCGATCTCATCAGCCGGCGCGCGGAGGCGGTCGATCCGGTCGGCTGGGTGATCGAGACCGCGCGCATGCAGAACAACGCGGCGTTCCTGCACGCGTTCTTCGACTATTTCGAGCGCCGCGGCTGCTTCCTCGCCAATCCGTTCTCCGCCGGCGAGCGGATGAAGAACAAGCAGGCCGACATCGCCGCGAGCTGCGGATGGCGCGTGCCGGAGACCTTCATCACCAACTCGTCCGCGGAAGCGTTCGCCGCGATCGGCAACGGCGACTATGTGCTGAAGCCGCCGGCGGGCGGCACGCTTGCGCGAAAGGTCGACGCGGACGTCATCCGCGCCTTTGCGGCCATCGATTGCCCGGTCGCCATTCAGGAGTACATCGCCGGCGAAGACATCCGCGCGTATGTCATCGATGGCGAAGTGGTCGCCGCCGCGCGCATCGTCACGGGCGAGCTCGATTACCGACGCGATCCGAAGTACATGGATCGCATCCACGCTCTCGAGCTTCCGCCGGACGTACAGCGCAGGACGGCCGAGGTCTTCGAGCGGATGCGCCTGGTGTGCGGCTCGATGGACCTGCGCCTCACGCCGGAAGGCGAGTTCGTCTTCCTGGAAGTGAACTCGGGCGGCAGTTTCCTCGAATTGCAGAAGGCGCTGGGCGTGCCGATCGCCGATCTTTTGGCCGAGCTTCTCATCGCACGTGCAGAGCGCGTGGTCCTGCCGCACGCCGAGCCGGCCACGCTTCCTCTCGCCGCCGTCGTGGCAGCCGAGGCGGTGAGTGCGGAGGATTTGTTCGACGTCGAGCCGGCATTGGACGGATTGCGCATGGCCGTGCGCGGACTCGTGCCGCAGTCATCGACCATCGAGATCGAGCTCGACGCCGCGCAACAGCAGATCCTGCATGCGCGCAGAGCCCGTCTGGACGTCATGACGCATGTCCTGACGCCCATACGCGAGTAGTCGCGGATCGGTGTCGTTATTGCAAATAACATCCGTGTGTGACGGAGGCTCCTTCGTTGGAGACACACATGGACAAACAGCAATTGCTCGGTCTGAACGACGAGCAGGTTGAAGAAATCATCGCAGCCGATCACGACCCGGGCGACTGCCTGCCGCGTTGCACCATGACGCTGGCGTGGCCGCCGGAAGAACCGGTCTGCGAGCCGTGGCCCTAAAGCCGCGCTGAACTGTCGATAAGGAAACCCAATGAACAAAAACGAGCTACTGACATTGACCGATGAGCAGGTCGAGCAGATCGTGGCCGCTCATCACAAACCCGGTCATCCCCCGATCCCGTTCCCGTGCCCCGAGATCACCACGCTCGCGTGCGGCGAAGAGGGACCGATCTGTTCCGCCTGCTGACGCACTGAAGGCTCGCCTCCGTCACACATCGAAATCTCACAAGCCCGGAACGAACATGCGTTTTCCAGTGGTCCTGCAGCAATCGAGCAGCGATTGCGGCCCCGCCAACATCCGCGCCCTGGCGCGCCATCACGGCGTCGAGCTGCGCAATGAAACCGTGCGCCGCATCTGCCGCAACGATCGCGCCGGCAGCTCCGTGGCCGGACTGCGCCGCGCGCTCGAACAGCTCGGATTTCAGGCCGCCGTCCGCACCATCGACTTCGATGAGCTGGAGCGGCACCAGCAGACGCTGCTTCCCGCGATCGCGGTCCTGAAGAGTCCCGCCTCGGGACTCCTGCACTACGTGACCATCGTGAAGATGACCCGCACGAAAGTGTGGCTCATGGATCCGGCCTTCGGACTCTCGGCCTGGAGCGCGGCCGAGTTTCTGGCGCGCTGGTACACGCTCGAACATGCCGCCGATCCGCAGAAGCTCGAAGAGAGCAATCTCGACCCGCACAACATCGACGAAGTCCGCCGCGAGCTGCGCGAGCTCGGCGTTTCCTCCGCGCGCGCGGAGACGCTGCTGACGAAGATGCCGCTCATCCACATCGACGACCGCATCCGCTACGTGCGCGCGCTGCGCGATCAGAAACTCGTTCCCGGAAACGACGCGGCGTCGTATCTCGAGCGGCTGATCGTGCATTACGAACAGTTCCCGATCCCCGACGAATACACGACCACCCACTTCGTCCCCAACCCCGACGGCAGCCCGCGCTTGATGGCGCGCGGCCATCTGCTCCTCACCGTTCGCCCCGGACCGGACCTCGAGCAGCACCACGA
>CAMPKJ010000103.1 GCA_946887105.1 uncultured Acidobacteriota bacterium
CCATAAGGCGCCTTTGTTGACGGAACGCGTGTGCATCCTCTAGGTTGTCGCGCGTTGTTGCGCGTGCGTCTTTCTTTGAAGGCCGTCATTCCTGGCGTTCTGGTGCTCGCGATCCTGGCTCCCTCATCCCACGCGGCGTATACGTCGACTCATGCCGGCACGACTGCAACCATGACCGGAAACTCCGTCGGTGTCGTCGGCGACATCCCCTACTTCAGCCACAGCGGAGCCGCGCCCTCGACCGGCACGATCACGAGCGAAGACGCCGCGGTGCCCGTGCCGACGCTGTCGGAGTAGGCGCTGATTTGCGTCGCCCTTGCGATGGCGGCCGCGGCGCTGTTGAAGCTGCGATAAAGGCGCCTGCAGGAGTAGCCTTCTCCCGCCGCAGAGGGGAGAAGGCTGGGCATTTGGCACGGCTACTTCTTCACGATTTCCAGCGCCTTTTCCGTCGCGTGCAGCAGCGCGCCCGCGCCGACCGGCGCGCCGGTGGCGTGCTTCATCCACTGATCGGGCGGCAGCGAGCCGTAGCGCGACATGCGCTCGAACTCGGCGCCGAGGTTGCCGGCTTTTTCGATCTGTTCCTCGATCTGGAAGGCGATCAGGTGGCCGATCGGGTAGTTCGGCAGGTAGAGGAAGTTGTTGACCATGTGCGCGTAGACGCCGAGGAGCACGACGTCGCGTTTGTTGAAGACCGGCGCGTAGTACTTGTTCCAGATGTCTTTCGAGATCTGCACGACCGCGTTTTTGAGCTGCTCCGGCGTGGCGTCGGGGTGGTCGTACATCCAGTGCCACATGGCCATGTCGACCAGCGCGACGCCGGCGATCTCGTACGTGCCCCAGAAGTCGTTCAGCGTCTGCAGTGCGCGTGATTCGGGCGTCGGGCTGGAGAGGCCGAGGAGCTCGAGGTCTTTGGCCTGGAAGACGAACGCCAGCGCTTCGGTGAACGCGGTGTTCGGAACTCCCTGGAGCGTGTAGTAGTCGATGTCTTTCAGCGAGAAGACCTGCTCGACGTTGTGCCCCATCTCGTGCACGGCGATGTTGAAGCCTTTGTAATCCATCCCCTCTTTGCCGACGCGCGTGCGCAGGCGCGGGTTGTCGCCGCGGCGGCCGGAGCCGAGGGCGTGACCGGAGCCGCGCGCGGGATCGACTTCGATGTTCGCGGCGAGGTAGTCGGCGCGCTCTTTCGTGAAGCCGAGCTTCACGAGCAGGTTGGCCATGTCCTTCTTGTACGCCTCGGCGGTCGGATAGCGCTTGCGCGTGATCGCGTCGAGCTCCGCCTCGGTGTACGCGCCGCGCGGACGGAAGCCGTTGTACCAGATGTCGAACGGCTCGAGCTTGCGCCCGAGGCGCTGCTCGATGAGCTTCGCCACGCGCGGCACGAGCGGCGAGGAAACGACTTCCTCGAGCATCGACTGCACGCGCGACTCGAGCATCTGACGCCCTTCTTCGAACGAGCGGCGGATGTGTGTCGGCGCGGTAGGGGAGTAGGGATCGACGAGCTTGACGGCGCGATAGGTGTCGAGAATGCGCGCATAGCGCACGTTCGGCTCCGGCGCGTTCGTGAATCTCGCGGGTGCCGCGCGGCCTTCGCCAGCCTACGCATCATCGACCGCGGCCGGCTTCACGTCATTCGTGTACGGATCCCAATCGACGTTCGGGTTGTCGACGACCACCGCCGGGATGGACTGATCGACGATCCGCTCCATGACCCGCTGGATCATGCGCTGCTTCGGCAATCGCGACGGCACATCCTCGGCGCTGTAGTTGGCCTTGATCTCGTCGCGCAGGTTCCAGTGCTCGAGCAGGCGCATCTTCGCGGGAAACAGGCGCGCGCCTTTGGTATCGACGAGGTGATGCATCCAGATGTTGTACGTGGCCACGTACTGCGACGCGTCCGCGGAGGCCTTGGCGATGGCGAGGTTGACCTCGGATGGGATGCGCTTCGAGAACACCAGGCCGAGGGCTGCTTCCGCCCACTGGCGGCGCGACCATTTTTCCCCTTCGGTGAGGCGCTGCTCGAGCGTCGTGATCGGGAAATTCAGCAGCACCACGAACGCCATCTTGTTCGCGAAGAAGTCGTCGTTGAGGTGTGCGGACGGCTCGTATCCGGCCAGGATCTCGTCGAAGGGGAGCACCGGCCCGATGTCGAGATCGGCCTGCCAGCGCAGGTCGCGCCCGATCTCGGCCATGTGTCCGTACGTCGACTCGAGCACGAACTGCATGCGGTTGAAGAGCGCGTCGAGCGCGGCCTGATCGCCCGCGAAATGCGTGCGGATCACGTCTTCATACGCGGCCTGATCGCCGTCTTCGGCGCGCCAGAAATCGGCGACCTGCTTCATGCCGCGCTGCAGGCGCGCGCGCTGTGCTTCTCCATACTTTGCGACGAGCTCCGTTTCGAGCTTCTGCATCGATTCGTTCATCCAGGTTGGGTGCTGCTGTGCGGATGCGGTCAGGGTGAGGGACAGCATCGCTGCGAGTAGAAATCGAGACAAGGTGGGTCTCCTTTCGAAGTGCGCATTCTATTTCCGCTTCGTCCGGTGCGTGGCCTCCGCGGTCCACGGATCCTCCGGCCACGGGTGTTTCGGATAGCGCGCGCGCAATTCCTTGCGCACTTCCTGATACGCGCCGTTCCAGAAACTGCGCAGGTCGCGCGTGACCTGCACGGGCCGTCCCGCGGGCGAGAGCAGCGCGAACGTGACCGGCGTCTGCTTCGGGCCGATGCGGGGCGTGTCGGCCAGGCCGAAGAGCTCCTGCAGCTTCACCGACGCGACGACGGAGCCGTCTTCCTGATATTGCAGCCGGGCGGTGCGCCCGCTGGGCAGATCGATGCGCTCGGGCGCGAGTTGATGAACGCGGCGCTCATCGCCGCCGGCGAATGCAATGCGCCGCACCAGCTCCGGGTCGACGTTCGCGCGCTTCCACTCCTCGGTGAGCCGGTGCGCTTCGAGCGGATCGGGCGCGACGTTGAACTCCTTGAGCAGCAGCGCGTCGTACCAGACTCGCTTCGTCGCGCGCACCTGTCCATTGTCTTTGATCGTGTGGACGACGTCTTCGTGCGTCGGCGTGAGCCATTCGCGCTCGATGACGCTGGCGATGCGCACCAGCGCTTCGCTTCCTCCGCTGACGTCGAGTGCGACGAGGAACTCGCCGGCGTGCAGTCCACTTTCGCGCGTCAGCATCGCGCCGGTGCCGCTGGAGAGCAGCAAACGCAGCGATCCCGGCTCGCGGCGCATGGCTACACGATCGGGATACCCGGCCAGCAACGCGCGCCGTACGTCATTCTCAGGATGACGGCGGGCGAATCGCGCGAGCTCGCGCGCAGCGAAATCGAGACGCGGCGAGTCGGCCAGCGTGAGCGCGTCGCCGCTGCCGATGTTGCGCACGTCCTCGGACAGCAGCGCGCAGACGCGCACGGCGTTCTCGCCGCCATCGAGCAGCACGCGTGAAAGGCGAGGATGCAGCGGAATGCGTCGCAGATCGGCAGCAGTGCGCGCGTCGCTCACGCCGAGCCGGCGCAGCAACTCGAGCGCGGCATCGATGCGCGGTTCGGGCGGCGGCTCGAACCATTCGAACGTGCGCGGATCGCCGTCCCAGGCGAGGATGTCGAGCACCGGCGACGCGAGATCGACGCGCCGCACTTCCGGCTCGCGCTGCGGGCGCAACAGCAGGCGCGCATCCCACAGACGCAACGCGCGTCCCGGCTCCGTGCGCCCGGCGCGGCCCGCGCGCTGATCGGCGGAATCGAGCGAGATCGCTTCGGTGACGAGGTGATCGACCGCCGTCTCCGGATCGAAGCGCAGCACTTTCTGCACGCCCGAGTCGATCACGTCGGTGACGCCTTCGACGGTGAGCGATGTCTCCGCGACGTTCGTGGCCAGGATGATCTTCCGCTCGCGCGACGGCGCCAGCGCCAGCTCCTGTTGCTCGACCGGCAGCGATCCGTGCAGCGGAAGCGCGCCCGGAATCGCGCGGCGCACCTCTTCGATCTCGCGTGCGCCGGGGAGAAAGCAGAGGATGTGTCCGCGCGCGTCGCGGGCGACTTCGCGGATCGCGTCGACCATCGAGAGGCTCGCGTAGCGGATGTCGATCGGATGCGTGCGCGCGTGGACTTCGATGATCTTCGCGCCGAGGAACGCCGCCACGGGCGCGGCGTCCATGGTGGCCGACATCACGATCACGGCCAGATCGTCGCGCGAGTCGGCGGCCTGCTTCACCAGCGCGAGCGCGAGGTCGGCGTGCACGCTGCGCTCGTGGAACTCGTCGAGGATGACCACGTTGAAATCGCTCAGCAGCGGGTCGGATTGCAGCCGCGCCGTGAGGATGCCTTCCGTGGCGACCAGCAGTTGCGTGCGCTCGGTGAAGCGGCGCTCGAAGCGGATCTGCCAACCGATCTCGTTGCCGATCGTCCAGCCGCGCTCTGCCGCGATGCGGCGGGCCAGCGCGCGCGCGGCCACGCGTCGCGGCTGCAGCAGGATCGTGCGGCCGAGTGAGGTCAGCGCGGGCGGGATGCGCGTGGTCTTGCCGGCGCCGGGCGGCGCCACGACGACCGCGCGCCGCTCGCTGCGCGCGAGATGGAGGATGTCATCGATGAGCCCGTCGACCGGGAGCGGCGCTTGCACTGTCGAGCTGCATTATGGCCACACGCAAGAACGACGACGACATCGACTACACCGCGGAAGGCGCCACCCCTCCGCGCGAGAAGGACGATCCCACCAACGCCGGCTACGACGAAGCCGCCCACTCCGGCCCGGGCCGCTACGGCGTGCCCGAGGGAGAAGGCGGCGTATTCGGCACGAGCGGCGGCGGGACATACGGCGGCGGCCTGCACGAAGTGGAGCGCCCCGCGATCGAGACGGAGAAGGGCGAGGACGAGGTCTAGCAACTTCCTGTAGCGCTCGATGCCTTGACAAAGCCCGTCCCACGGACCTATTGTACTAGTCAACTATGACAATGGTCTTCCGGCTCGACAGCTCGTCGGGCGTTCCGTTCTACCGGCAGATCATCGATCAGGTCCTGCTCGCGGTCGCCGACGGGAGGCTCAAGGCCGGCACGCAATTGCCGACGGTTCGTCAGCTCGCGGTGGACCTCTCGGTGAACCTGAACACGGTCGCCAAGGCGTATCGCGAGATGGAGATCCGCGGGATCGTGCAGACGCAGCAGGGCACCGGCACGTTCATCGCGGCGCGGCAGGCGGCGAAGTCGCGGGAACGGCGCAAGGCGTTGCACGATCTGGTGGACCGGCTCATCGCAAATGGAGAGGCGCTGGGGATTCCGATGGAGGACCTCGTCGAAGCGCTGGTGGAACGGGCCGAACAAGCCCGAGGAAGGGAAGCATGATCGTTCCAGTGATGGCGGCAGCGAAGAAGAAGAGAGAAGCGCGGGAAGCGGCGTCTCCGGTGAATCACAATCCGGTGGAGTCGAGCATCGACATGCGCGGCGGCGCGCGGCGTTACGTGAATCCGGTCAGCCTCGTGGCAGCGATCATGGTCTGGATCGCCGGGACCATCATCGCGGTGATCCTCGGCCAGACCAGCGATCTGCGCGCGACGATCGTGTTCCTCGTTTCGATGCTGCTCGCGGTGCTCGTGCTCTTCACGATCAAGATCGCCAACCAGTGGGAGAAAGCGGTGGTGCTGCGTTTCGGCAAGTTCCGCGCGATGCGCGGGCCGGGACTGTTCGCGATCATTCCGGTCGTCGACGACGTCTCGCACCTCATCGACCAGCGCATGCGCGTCACCGACGTCAGCGCCGAGTCGGCGCTGACGCGCGACACGGTGCCGGTGGACGTCGACGCGATCGTGTTCTGGACGGTGTGGGATCCGCAGAAGGCGGTGCTGGAAGTGTCGGATTACTTCTACGCCATCGCGTTGTCGTCGCAGACCGCGTTGCGCGAGGCGATCGGCCGCGCCGAGCTGGCGGCGCTGATCACGGAGCGCGAGCACATCGGCGCCGAGCTGCGCCGCATCCTGGACGAGAAGACCAATCCGTGGGGCATCACCGTGCACTCGGTGGAGATCCGCGATGTGAAAATCCCGCAGGAACTGGAAGACGCGATGAGCCGCCAGGCGCAAGCCGAGCGCGAACGCCAGGCCCGCATCATCCTCGGCACCGCCGAAACCGAGATCGCCGCCCGCTTCGTCGCCGCCGGCGCCGAATACGAAAATCGCCCCGTGGCCCTGCACCTCCGCGCCATGAACATGCTCTACGAGGCGATCAAGGAGAAAGGCTCGATGGTGATCGTGCCGTCGAGCGCGGTGGAGACGATGGGGTTGGGTGGGCTCAGCGGCTTGACGGCGCTGGGTGGGGGAGCGGTGACGCCGCGCGAGTAGTTCAGCCCAGACTATCCAGGATCTCCTCCATCGAGCTCCTCCGGCACGTATACATCGGCGTATCGCGCACCGTGTATTTCGACGACTCGGTCTCGCGCAGTTCCTGCACGAGATCGAGGAACTCGTCGGCTACCTCGGATTCGAACGCCACCACGAAGTCCTGATCGTCGAGGCCGAAGGAGTAGGTGGTGTTGATCTTCACGCGCGGGTATTTGTGGCCGATGGCGATGTGCTCGTTCATGATCCGCTGGCGCTCGGCCATCGGGAGCAGGTACCAGTCGCGCGTTTTCACGAAGGGATAGACGAAGAGCAACGGCTTTTTGCCGGGCACGATGCGCAGGCGGCGTCCTTCCTGTCCTTCGTGCACGTGCTCGTCGACGTACTGCGAGTGCTTGGTCATGGCGAGATACGACGCGGGCACCTCGAGGAAGCGGCCGAACGTCGACTTGTTGATGTCCGCGGCCATGCGCTGGAACGGGTCGAGGTCGTAGCCGATGCGCCAGAGCATGAAGTCGATGCCGGCCTTGATGCCCACCGTCGAATAAGGCAGCACGATCATCGGTCCGCTGTACCGCGCCACGATCTCGGCCAGTTCCTTCTTCGCCTGCGCGCGCGTCTCCGCCGGCAACGCGCGAAACGCGCGGTCGACGCGGAAGAACATGAAGTTGACGAACTGGCGCGGCGCGGCCGGCGGCTTCGACTCGGTTTGCGGTTCGGGGGCGGTGGTGGTGGTCATGACGATCGATCTTATCAAGCGCGCGCCGTTGTACGATGCCCGCTCGATGGCCACGCGTCTTCCGGCACCGCACAACGCGCCTTCGAACGCGCGTTCGTACCAGCAGCTTCTGACGAAACTGCTGCGGCATGGTGCGTATCCGCAACTGCGCAAGATCGTGGAGAAGACGCTGCCTGCGGACTTGTCGCCGGTGTTGCCGCTGCTGCTCGAAGAGGACCGGCGGCGCATCCTCTCGCTGCTCATCGAAGCGGGCAAGGCCGCGCGGGCACTGCTCGATCTCGACGAGACCGATCTGCAGGAGATCCTCGACACGCTGGACGATCCGACGCTCGCGTCCGTCTGCAGCTCATCCGCTCCCGACGATGCCGCCGATCTTCTCGACGCGCTCGACGAAGATCGCCGCAGCCGCATCCTCGAGCTCCTCGGCGCCACGCAAGGCGCGAAGCTCGAGTCGCTGCTCGAAGGAGAGGAAGAGACGGCCGGCTCGCTGATGAACACCGAGTTCTTCGCGCTCGACGAGGAGATCACGGTGGCGCAGGCCATCGAGGCGATTCGCCAGTACCCGCGCAAGGAGTCCTTCTTCTACGTGTACTGCGTCGACGGCGACGGACATCTGGTCGGCGTGATGTCGCTGCGCAGCCTGATCCTCGCCGATCCCGGCGCGCGCCTGAAAGACATCATGGTGCAGAGCGTCGTGCGCACGCAGATCGACTCCAGCCCGGAGGAGGTCGCGCAGCTGGTCTCGAAGTACGACCTGCTGTCGATGCCGGTCGTGGACACGCAGAACCGGCTGGTCGGCGTGGTGACGGTCGACGACGTACTGGACGTGATCCAGGAGCAGGCCGAGGAAGACCTGCTGCACCTGGCCGGCGTCGACATCAGCGAGCGCGTGACCACGCGCGCGCGCGAAAGCTGGCGGACGCGCTTCCCGTGGCTGGCGGTGAACCTGGTCACGGCGTTCATCGCCTCGTCGGTGGTGCGGTTCTTCGAGCCGGCCATTCAGAAGTGGACGGCACTCGCCGCGTTCATGCCCATCGTGGCCGGAATGGGCGGCAATGCGGGCACGCAGACGCTGACCGTCTTCGTCCGCGGACTTGCGTTAGGCGAGATCGACTGGGAAAACGGCGTACGCGCGATCTGGAAGGAATTGCTGGTCGGCATGCTGAACGGCGTCGCCATCGGCACAATCACCGGACTCATCGTCGGATTCTGGACCGATCAGTGGGTGCTCGCCGGAATCCTGCTGCTGGCGATGTGCGGCAACCTCATCATCGCCGGAGTGGCAGGCGGGCTCGTGCCTCTGGCGCTGGAGCGGTTCGGCTTCGATCCCGCCGTGGCCTCCTCGATTTTCGTGACCACCTTCACCGACACCGGCGGCTTTTTCCTTTTCCTCGGGATGGCCACGCTGGCCTTGCGCTGGGTGTAATCCGGTGCGTCAATTTCGCGGCAAAGCGTGTGAAGTTCTCGTGAACGAAACGGCTGGGCACGCTTACCTTTCACAGCAGCTCATTGATCACTCCGGAAGCGTTTGTCAAGAGACAAATGTGGACGATGTACGGATGAGTCAATTTTTACTGAAGATCAATCGAATCAGCGAGTTAGCTCCGTTCGCACAGCCTCGTGTGCAAAGAGCTGAAAAGCCCGATTTTTTGCGGGTTGCTGCGATATTCACAGCGATTTCCGCAGCGTTTTCCACACTTTCTGTGTAAACGAATGTTCACCCTCGCGCAGCACCCGCGGCTCGGCGGACGTAAGGTCCACAATCGTCGACGGTTCGCCGCCGCGAACACCTCCATCCACAATTCCGTCGAGCCGTTCCTGCACGTCGCGTGCAAGTAATTCCGGGCGCTCCACGAGCGGCTCGCCACTGCGATTGGCGCTCGTCGACACCAGTGGCCCGGTGCGCGCGATGAGCTCGCGCAACCAGTCGAGCGCGGGGATGCGCAACGCGAGCGTCCTACGGCCGCGGCTGGCAGCAATCGGAACATCGAGCGGGAGAATGGCCGTGAGCGGTGCCGGCCACAGCGTTTCCAGCGCTTCGAGCGTGTTGCGTTCAGCGCAAATTCCGAGCGGTTTCAGCTGATCCATCGATGCGGCGAGCACGATGAACGGCTTTGTGTCTTCGCGTCCCTTGATCTCCGCCACGCGCGCCACCGCTGCATCATCGAGCGCGAGCGCGTGCAGTCCGTACACCGTGTCGGTCGGCATCAACACGACCGCGCCGTTGGTCAGCGTCTTCGCGATCTCGTGAAGCTGGAGTGCGGATGGCGCGTCCGGAATCTGCCCCTTGATCGTCCAACGCCGGGTCATGCGCGTGCCGACGCCGTCAGCAGTTCGCGTGCGTGCGCGATCGCCGACGCCGACACTTTCTCGCCGCCGAGCATGCGCGCGATCTCGCCGATCCGCTCCTCGGCATCGTCGAGCCGGCGGATGCGCGCGCGCGTGTGGCCGGAGAGCTCTTCCTTCCAGACATAGAAGTGCGTCGTGCCGAAGCTGGCGATCTGCGGGAGGTGCGTCACGCAGATGACCTGATTGCGCGCGGCGAGTTGCTGCAGCTTGCGTCCCACCACCTCGGCCACGCGACCGCCGATGCCGGCGTCGATCTCATCGAAGACCAGCGTCGCCGCGGCGGCGCGCGTGGAGTTGCGGAAGAGCGCCGCGGCGATGGCGAGCTGGATGCGCGAAAGTTCGCCGCCCGACGCGATGCGCTGCATCGGCTTCGGCTCTTCGCCGCGGTTCGGGGCGATGAGAATGTCGATGCGGTCCAACCCGTCCGGAGCGGGATCCGAGTCGCGCGCGGAGACGTCGACCTTCACCGTGGTCCCCTGCATGGCCAGGTCGTTGAGCTCTTTCTGGATGGCCTGCTCGAACGCGCGCGCCGCTTTCCTGCGCGCCGCGCTGAGCTTGTCCGCCGCTTTGCGATAGGCGGCGATGCGCATCGCCTCGGCCTGCTGGAGCTTCTCGACATTCGCCTCGTAGTCCGCGAGCCGTTCGTATTCGTCCTGCGCGCGGCCGAGGTGCTCGAGGACTGCCGCGATGGACCCGCCGTATTTCTTGTTCAGGCGCTCGATGGTCACGAGGCGGTCTTCGATCTGTTCGAGGCGTGCGGGATCGAGGCGCGTTTTCTCCGCGAGATTGCCGAGCGTGCGGCCGAGGTCCTGCAGGCGATAGAGCACGTCCTGCATCTCGCCGGAGAGCTGCTCGATTTCCTCGATCTGTTTCGCCAGTGGCTGCAGGAGATGCAGCGCGCGGCCGATCTGCGCGATCGCGGAGCTCTCGTCTTCGTCGACGAGCTGGAACGCGCCCGACGTCGCGGCGATCATCTCCCGCGCGTGACTGAGGATGGCCTTCTCGCCGCGCAGCGTCTCTTCTTCCGCGGGATCGAGCTTCGCGGTCGAGATCTCGTCGACCTGGTACTTCAGCAGATCGAGACGCAGCGTGCGGTCGCGCTGCGCGTCGGTCATCTCGTGGAGCTGATCCGCGGCGCGCTTCCAATCCGAGTATGCATCGCGTGTGGCGGCGAGGAGCGTGGCGTGGTCGCCATACTCATCGACCAGCTCGCGATAGCTTTGTCCGGCCACGCGCTGATGCGACTCGTGCTGGCCGTGGATCTCGAGCACGGCATCCATCGCGCCGCCGAGCTCGCGCACGGAGAGCGGCGAGCCGTTGACGAGCACGCGCGCCCGTCCGCCGGCGGCGATCTCGCGCCGCACGATCAGCTCGAGCGTGCCGTCCTGCGGCTCGCACTGGATGCCGAGTTCATCGAGCTCCGCGCCGACGCTCGCCGGCAACTGGAACACCGCCTCCGCGGTCATGCGATCGCTGCCGGCGCGGATCATCTCCGTCGACCCGCGCGCGCCGCGCAGGAACTCGAGCGAATCGATCAGCAGCGATTTTCCGGCGCCGGTCTCGCCGGTGAGGACGTTCAATCCCGCTCCCGGCTCGATGGCGAGCTCTTCGACGATCGCCAGGTTCCGGACTTTGAGGTACGTGATCACGCGCGGCCAAAAGTGTACCTCGGCACGCCCTTGGCTATATGCGGACTCATGAGAACGCAAATCATGATTCTGGCGGCGATCCTCATCGTCGCTCTCGGTTGTTCGAAAAAAGAAGCGGAGGATGCGGGTCAGCGCGCGCAAGACGCGACCACGCGCGCCGTCGACAAGGCGGCGGATGCGATCGATGTGGCGGTGCCTCTCGGCGAGCGTGACGATCCGGCAGCGCGGGAGAAGGAGCGCCTCGACGAGCAGTGGCGCCAGCTCGAGTCGCTGCGCGATGCGCGAGCGGGCACGCCGCAGGGCCCGCCGCCCAGCGACATCAAGGTGACCTTCGCCCCGAACGGCAAGGAGTCGTTCGAGGGACTCGATGCCAATGCGATCAACGACGCGCCGGTGGTCGTTCCGCTGAAAGGCGATGTCTCCGGACCGTCGGTGCTGAAGACTCAAATCTTTCTCGATCGCTCCGGCTTCTCGGTCGGCGCGCTGGATGGACGCTGGGGACGCAACTCCGCGATCGCGCTCTGGTGGTTCCAGCGTTCGCGCGGCTTGAACGCCGACGAGCCCGGCGCGCTCGACGAGCAGACGTATCGAATGCTTGCGGCAACCGCGGGCGCGGATCAGCAGGCGCTCGTGCAGCGCACGCTCGCCGCGGAGGATGTGCAGGGTCCGTTCGTTACGGTGCCGGAGGATGTGTACGACAAGGCCAAGCTCGACTGCCTCTGCTACGAATCGACGAAAGAGAAGCTGGCGGAGCGGTTCCATACGACCGTGGAGTTCCTGGAGAAGATGAATCCGGACGCCGGCTTTTCGGCGGGCGAATCGATCTGGGTGCCGAACGTGCGCGAGCCGTTGCGGCAGGATCGCCCCGACATCGCGCGGGTCTCGATCTCGATTCGCGGCAACACGTTCAACGCGTTCGACGCGGCGGGGAATCTGATCTTCCACGCTCCGACGACGCTGGGCTCGAAATACGACCCGTCGCCGCGCGAGACCGTGGAGGTGAAGAAGATCACGTTCGATCCGTGGTTCCACTACCAGCCGACGCTGTTCCATGAAGTATCGGATGACGATCCGGAGGCGAACCTCCCGCCCGGTCCGAACTCTCCGGTGGGCATCGTGTGGATCGCGTTGTCGAAGCCGCACTTCGGGATTCACGGAACGTCCGATCCCGAATCGATCGGCTACGCGTCATCACACGGCTGCGTGCGGCTCACGAACTGGGACGCGCGCGACGTCGCGCATCGCCTGCGGCCGGGCGTGCAGGTGGAGTTCGTCGATACGAGGACGAGGCGGACGGCGTCGCGGTGACTGTCGAGTTCCTCGGTTCCTCCGAAGTTCCTCGGCGTTCCTCGGAGTGGACTGCGCAGTCCTCCGAGGAACTCCGAGGGACCGAGGAACTCCGAGGAACCGTCTCCTCACGCCACCGCTTCGCGCAGCAGATCGGCGTCGATCCCGGGATTCTTCAGGTTTCCCAGCAGCGTCAGGGAGAGGGACTCGGGATCGACGATCGATCGCGCGACGTCGCGGATGTCGTCCAGCGTCACCGCATCGATGTGCTCGATGATCTCGTCCGCGGTGTACTGGCGGCCGAAGTAATACTCCTGCCGCGCGATGCCGGACATCCTGCTGGTGGTCGATTCGAGCGAGAGCAGGATCGATCCCTTGAGGTGCAGCTTCGCGCCGGCGAGCTCCTCGGCGGTGGCGCCGCCGGTCTTGATCTTCTTCATCTCCGCGAGCGTGAGATCGAGGACGCGCTTGAGATTGCGCGGCGCGCATGCGGCGTACACCGCTTCATAGCCGCCGTGCAGGTAACCGTTGTGGTACGAGGCGATGCTGTAGACCAGCCCTTCCTGTTCGCGGATGCGCTGGAAGAGGCGCGACGACATCCCTCCGCCGAGGACCGCGTTGAAGAGCGCGGCGGCATAGCGCTCGTGGCCCTGCTGCGGAAAGCCGCGCGAGCCGAGACAGAGATGCACCTGTTCGAGCTCGCGTTTCTCGCGGAGGATCACGTGCTGATTCGGAGTCGGTGCGTTCCACTCGCGGCGGAACGGCTCGCGCGTGGTGACGGGGAAGTGCTTCTCGAGGAACGGCAGCACGTCCTGCGGCGTCACGTTTCCCGACGCGGCGAAGATCACGTTCGAGGGCTGGAAGGTCTCCTGATAGTGCTCGACGATCTTCGTGCGCGGCAGCCGTGCGATCGTTTCCTCGGTGCCGAGGATCGGGCGGCCGAGGGGATGATCGGGCCAGAACGCGGTCACGAAGATCTCGTGCACCAGATCGTCGGGCGTGTCCTCGACCATCTTGATTTCTTCGAGGATCACCCCGCGCTCCATCTCCACGTCATCGGTGGTGAAGCGGGGCGAGGTCACGATCTCGGTGAGCAGATCGAGCGCGAGCGGGACCTGCTCGTCGAGGACATGCGCGTAGAACGACGTGTACTCCTTGCCCGTGAACGCGTCGACGTCGCCGCCGAGCATGTCGATGACCTGCGCGATCTCCTGCGTGGTGCGCCGCTCCGTCCCTTTGAACACGAGGTGCTCGAGAAAGTGCGACGCCCCTCCATGCTCTTCCGATTCCACCGCGGAGCCACTGCGCAGGTAATAACCGAGCGCGACCGAACGCACGTACGGCAGCGTTTCGACGAGCACCGTCAGGCCGGAAGGAAGCGTGGTTTTGAAGCAAAGGGAGGAGTCGCGAGTCATTCGAGGGGGATTGTAGGGCACGGGAGTCTTAGAGTCTTGGAGTCTTAGAGAGAGGGAGCCGGCTTTAGAATGCTTCCATCATGAGTTCCGGACTCGCCGCGGGCTTCCTGCTCGACCGGCAGTGGCACTGGCTCAGAGGCGAAATGGAGACGACGAAGAAACCCGCTCTTCTGACGCTTGGACGCCTGCTGGGAGAATCGGCAACGCCCTACGCCATCATCGGCGGCATTGCCGTTCAGATTCATCATCCCGATCCGCGCACCACACTGGATATCGATCTCGCCGTGCCGAGCCGCGCCGCGATCCCGGCCGAGGCGCTGGCGGCGGCCGGGTTCAGGAGAACGGGCTCGTTCGAGCATTCCGAGAATTGGGTCGCGGCCGACGGGACGCCGGTTCAGTTCACCGATGATCCGAGACTCGCCGACGCGGTGTCTTCCGCGGCCACGATCGTCGTCGACGGCATCACGCTGCGCGTCATCGGCGTGGTCGAGTTGCTCCACGAAAAAATGCGGGCAGGAACCGATCCTGCCCGGCGCCGCTCGAAGCGCTTGCAGGATCTCGCCGATGCCGAAGCTCTGCTGGAAGTGAATCCCGATCTGGCCCGGCATCTCAGCGCGGACGAGCGCCTGGCGCTCGACCGGCTGCCGCAGTGAGCCGCAAAGTCCGCTCCTCGCGTGAGCGAGGAGCGGACGGCTGAGGCGTGGCGGCACATCTAACTCGACTGCTGGACTCCGCGGCTCCGGTCGAATGCCGGCGCCGATTCCTTTTCCGCCGGTGCTTTGCACGGCGGCGGTAGCGGCTTGTCCTTGCCGCAGGCATCCGCGATCGCGTGCGCCTCGCAGGCGAGCTTCTCGCGCTCCGGCGGCATCTGATTCATGTCGCAGGGCACCGATTCCTTCGGATTGCACTGATCGATCAGCGTCGGGAGGCCGTCGCAGAGATCGAACGGTTTGACGATCCCGGCGGTGTAGCCGCTGCCGGACTTCTTGCACTCCACGCGGCCGATGTCCGCGATCTGCTCGAGCACGAGACAGGCGACGACACGCCCGAGCTTGAGGCCTGCTTCATGATCGCTGCGCCAGTGAATGCCGGCCCACAGCCGGCCCATGCCGATGTTGTCAGCCATGAAGTCCAGCTCCTGCTTGATCGTCGTATTCGTGGGGCTGCCGAGATCCGGATGCGGGCGCAGATCTTCCGGCGTCGCCTGGTTGCCGAAGAAGTAGGAGAGGATCTCGCTCGCCGCGCCGGCGTACGTGCTGTGGCCCGATGGATATGCCGGGTGCCGAGGCGTGCCGGAGGCGTTGTTCGGAAACTTGCCTGTCTTCGGATCCGGGCGTCCGTCAGGACAGAGGTTGTACGCGGGGTTCAGCTCAT
>CAMPKJ010000104.1 GCA_946887105.1 uncultured Acidobacteriota bacterium
CCCCTCCTCCGCCCCGGGCGGCGCCGCGCCGTACACGTGCCGGTCGTGCGTGACCAGATCGAACGGCTTGAGGGCCGGATTGGCCGGATATCCGCGGTGCACGGCCTGGCACTGGTAGCAGACGATCACGTCCTTGACCACGCGCCAGACGATGTAATCGAGGATCGTGACGCCGAGGAGGGACAGGCCCCAGGTCCAGGGCACGAACACCGCGCCGATGGCCACCAATGCCACGCCGGTGGTGCGGTTGAAGTCCTTCTGGAAGTAGAGCTCCTCGTGTCCGCATGCCGCGCAGCGATCGATGATCGCGTCGGCGGGAGGAGCGGTGACTTCCGTCGCTGCGCCACACTCCTCACACGCGCGAGCGGCCTCGCCGGCGGTGCGGGCGAGGCGCTGCTCGCATTGCGGGCAGAGGTAGTGGACGGAAGCCATTCAGGCGTTACGTTACAGCTCGCAGCGAGCTGCGAGCTTCATCGCGCGCGCTCGAGGTAGCGGTTCTCGCTCGGGTCGACGATGATCTCTTCGCCTTCGGTGACGAATGGCGGGACCTGCACCGTCACGCCGTTCTCCAGCGTGGCCGGCTTGTACGACGACGACTGCGTCGCGCCCTTCACCATCGGCTGCGTCTCAGCGATCTTCACCTTCATCGTCTTCGGCAGCTCGACGCCGATCGGCTTCGACTCGTGGAACTGCACCTGGATCTTCAGGCCGGGCTGGAGCCACGCGGCCGCATCGCCGAGATCGTCCTCGCTGATCTCGATCTGCTCGTAGTTCTCGGTGTTCATGAAGTGATGCGCGTGGCCGTCGGAGTAGAGGTACTCCATCTCGTGCTGGGAGATGTAGGCCTGCTCGATGTCGTCGTTGGAGCGGAAGCGGTGCTCGAACTGATTGCCGGTGCGGAGGTTGCGGAGCTTCGCCTGCACCATCGCGCGCAGGTTGCCCGGCGTGTGATGGCGGAAGTCCATGACCTTGCAAAGGTCTCCCTCGAACAGAATGACGATGCCTTTGCGAATGTCGTTGGCCTGCATGTGAATCCTTTCGATAGACTCCGGGTCGCGGCGCATTCTAGCTGCAGGGAGACGCACTGTGAGATTTGCGAGATTTTTCCTGGTTGCCGCGCTGATGGCGACGGCCTGCCGCCCCGGCCCCGAAACCCAAACGGCTGCCCAAACTGCGGACTCGTCAGGGGATATTCCAGTTGGAGTGTACGGCGCGCTGACCGGCGACCAGGCCGCGTTCGGCACCTCGACGGTCAACGGCGTGCGCATCGCCGCCGACGAGATCAACGCCGCAGGAGGCGTCCTCGGCAGAAAAATCCGCCTCGTGGTCGAAGACGATCAGGGCCGCGCCGAGGAAGCCGCGTCCGTGGTCACGAAATTGATCACCAGCGACCGCGTCGAGGCGCTCATCGGCGAGAACTCCTCGAACCAGTCGCTCGCCGCCGCGCCGATCGCGCAGGCGAACGGAGTGCCGATGATCTCTCCGTCGTCGACGAATCCCGCGGTGACGGAAAAGGGGGATTACATCTTCCGCGTCTGCTTCACCGATCCCTATCAGGGCAAAGCGCTGGCGACGTTTGCCCGCTCGAATCTGAAGCTCAACAACGCCGCAATCCTCGTCGACAGGAAGAACGATTACTCCGTCGGATTGGCCGGCGTGTTCCGCAAAGACTTCGAAGCATCCGGCGGAAGGATCGTCGCGGAGCAGAGCTACAGCGGCGGCGACACGGAATTCCGTCCGCAGCTCACCGCGATCAAGGCCGCGTCGCCGCAGGTGGTGTTCATCCCCGGCTTCTATACGGAAGTCGGACAGATCGCCATCCAGGCCCGCGACCTCGGATTGAACGCGCCGCTGGTCGGCGGCGACGGCTGGGACTCGCCGGTGGTGATCCAGATCGGCGGCAAAGCAATCGAAGGCTCGTACTTCTCGGATCACTACTTCGTCGGCGACACGCGTCCGGTGGTGCAGAAGTTCGTCGCCGAATACGAAAGACGCCACGGCAAGAAGCCGGAGGCGACGGCGGCTCTGGGATATGACGCGCTGCACATCTGGGCGAATGCTGCACGACGTGCCGGATCGCTCGACAAGAAACTGATCCGCGATCAGATCGCCACGACGAAAGACTACGACGGAGTGTCCGGCAAGACCACCATGGGTCCGGATCGCAATCCACAGAAGCCGGTGGCGATGATCAAGATCGAAAACGGGCAGATGAACTTTGCGGGGTGGGTGAACCCGTAGAAGTACTCCGTTTATACTCTTGCAAAACACCCAATGGAGGAAACTCATGCGTAAGTTCGTGACGTACGCGTTTGCCGCTCTCGCGGCGGTCGCGGTGGTAGTTCCGGCGCAGGGCGCCGATCATCCGCAGAAGCCCGGCAAGTGGCAGGTGAAGTTCCAGATGGAGATGCCGGGCATGCCGTTCAAGATGCCGCCCATCACGACCGAGGTCTGCATCACGGAAGAGGACCTGAAGGATCCGCAGAAGGCCGTCCCGGGCGATCCGAAGCAGAAGTGCACCGTCGGCGACTACAAGGTCGACGGCAACACCGTCACCTGGACCGTGGACTGCCCGAAGGACAAGACCAAGGGGACCGGCGAGATCACGTTCACTGAGGACGCGTACGACGGCTGGATGAAGATGACCGTCGGCGAGCAGGAGATGACTACGAAGTACTCCGGCAAGCTCCTCGGCGACTGCAAGAAGTAGCTTACGCGGTTCCTCGGTTCCTCGGTTCCTCGGAGTTCCTCGGCGTCGCTGCCGAGGAACCGAGGAACTCCGAGGAACTCCGAGGAACTCGTCCAAGACGTTCCGCCCACCAGAGCTGCGCGATCATCAGCAGCATCCCCGCGTCGCGAATCAGCACGATCCACATATCGCGGATGCGTTCGTCGTACGTCTTGTTTGCGGCCGACGTATCGAAGCATCCGCAGTCGATGGCGTTGCCGCGCGCGAGATTGATCGTGATCGCGATCATGAACGTGACCAGCAGCAGCGTCACGATCCATCGCGCCGGACGCACCCACACGCCGAGGATCAGAGCCAGGCCGGTCACGAGCTCCACCCACGGCATCGCCAGCGCGCTGATGTTGATCAGACTGCCGGGGAGGATGCGGTAGTTGTAGATCATGTGCGCGAACGACGGCGGATCGGCGATCTTCGGCAGCGCCGCGGCGACGAAAATCGCGCCGAGGGCGATCTGCACGCGTACGGTCAACCAGGGGTGCGCGAGGCGTTCACGAACGGTCATGGCTGCGCACCTGTCTTCACTGCGCCTCCGCGATTCTGCCAGTCCGGGAAGCCGTCCTTGTAGACGTAGACGTTGTTGAACTGAATGCCCCACAGCTTCTGCGCCAGCATGTGCGAATCCTCGCAGGCGCCGCCGGAACAGTAGATGACGATCGGCTTGTCCTGATCGGCAGGATCGCTCCGCTCGCCGTAGAGCGCGTTGACTTTGTCATCGATGTCCGATTCCCAGACAGAAAACGAGCGCGCGCCGGCGATGTGTCCTTCTTCATAGATCGAGGTGCGGCGCGCGTCGAGGAACAGGACACCGTTCGCGTGCAGCAGGGCCGCGTCGGCGCCGCTGATCTCCACCGCCGCCTGCGATGGATGCGGTTTGAAGCGCGCCAGCGGATCGGCGGCAGGCTTCGGTGCAGGCACAGTGGGAGCGGGGACGGGCGCGGGTGCATTGGTCGCGGTCGCGACGGTAGTCGTGGTCACGGGCGCTGGCTCTATCGTTTCCGTTGGCACCGGCGCCGCTGTCCCACTCGTTTCCGTGATGACGGGCGCTGCCGTGACCGGCGGCGGCGCGACGCGCTCCGGCTCCTTCGGCGGAACCTTCAACGCGTTCGGGTAATACCCCGGCAGCATCAAACGCCGCGTACGGGACGCAAAACCATTCGTGACGATCGCGAGCACGAGCGCAATCGCGATCAACACCACCGCGCGGGCAAACGAGTTCTTCAGCATCGTTCTTGAGACGCGCGGAACCGCCGCGCGTTACGCGGGGATGGTAACTCACTGCGCCGCGCGCCCAGGCGTGCCGAGGTCTTCCAGCCATTGCCTCATGATCGATTTCGTGAGCCACTGAGCGTGCTCGAGGTGCATCGGCTTGCTCGGCGCTTCCCATTGCTGCGCATGTCGAAAAAGGTTCGCGGTGCGCTTGAACAGTCGTAGCTCGGCCTTTCCGCACCAGCCGCGATCCGCGATGGCGTCGAAGTCGCTCGATTTGGCGCCGCGTTCGTGCAACTCCAGAGCGACTGCCTCGATGGCCGCGTACATCGCCGGCCAGTCGGGCCGATCTTCACCGAGAAACGCCAGCGCCTCGGCAACTCGATCCACACTGGTGGCCGTCCGCATCAGACTGGCTGCGAACGGCGTCCGCAGTCTCTCGCGGTCGTGATCGATCCGCGCCGCCTCTGCCTGACTCACCGCCGCGATCTCCGCGGTCATCGAAATCTGAACGCCGTGATGCGTGCCATCCTCGCGCCGGCAGACAATCGGTCCGACGTCCGGCGGCACGTGTCCGCCGAGGAATACATTCAGGATCGAGACGGCGCGCTTCAACAGCGCCTCGGTGCGAGTCCTGACTTCGTCTTCGTCATCGATCGCGTTGAGCGCTTCCGATCGCAGGATGAACCCGGGATGCGCCGTCAGCGCGGGCCACCGCCCGCCTGCGTCGAGCGCTCGCAGCAAGTCGGCGCCCTCCTGCGAGTCCTGCATCGTTTCGTGTTTCAGCTGCGCGGGGCCGCTCTCCAGCATCGGAAGCAGCGCTTGCAGCGTATGTTCGTCCCCGTCGACGCGGATTGCCCAGTTGTGGCTGTGCCGATCTTCCATTACCCCGTCCGCCGCAGCACCAGCATCGCGTACGCCTGCACCCACACCCCGTCGCCCGCGTTCCACTCCTTGTGTTGGCGCAGGTCGGGAACGGGATCGTTCGTATCGATCACCGCCTCCCAGCGATCGCCCCACGGGCAGGTCGGCAGCTTGAACGTGATCGGCTCGTAGTGCGCGTTGAAGAGGATGTAGAAGCTGTCGTCGATCACCGGCTCGCCGCGATGATCGGGCGTCGGGATCGCTTTTCCGTTGAGGAACACGCCCAGCGTGCGGGCGTGGCCCTGGTGCCAGTCCTCCTCGGTCATCGGTTCGCCGTCGGGCTTGAACCAGCCGATGTCGCTCACGCCGGTGCCGCGCACGTTGCGTCCGTGAAACCAGCGGCGGCGCTGGAAGACCGCATGGTCCTTGCGGAACTGAATCAGGCGCGCCACGAACGCGCGCAGGCCGTCGTCCATCTGCTCCCAGTCGAACCAGGAGATCTCGTTGTCCTGCGCGTAGCCGTTGTTGTTGCCGGACTGCGTGCGGCCGAACTCGTCGCCGCCGAGGATCATCGGCACGCCTTGCGAGAGGAACAGTGTGGTGAGGAAGTTCCGCTGTTGCCGCGAGCGAAGCTTCTGGATCTCCGGATCGTCGGTCGGACCTTCAGCGCCGCAATTCCAGGAACGGTTGTCGTCCGCGCCGTCCTGGTTGTTTTCCTGGTTCGCCTCGTTGTGCTTGTGGTTGTAAGAAACCAGATCGCGCAGCGTGAAGCCGTCGTGCGCGGTGACGAAGTTGATGCTCGCGTACGGGCGGCGTCCGTTCGCCGCGTACAGATCGGAGCTGCCGGTCAGGCGCGTCGCGAAATCGTCCAGCGTCTGATCGGTGCCGCGCCAGTAATCGCGTACGACGTCGCGATACCTCCCGTTCCACTCCGACCATAAAGATGGGAAGTTGCCGACCTGATATCCCCCTTCACCGACGTCCCACGGCTCCGCGATCAGCTTCACCTGCGAGATGACCGGATCCTGCTGGATGATGTCGAAGAACGCGGAGAGGCGATCGACGTCGTGCAGCTCGCGCGCGAGCGTGGCCGCGAGGTCGAAGCGGAACCCGTCCACGTGCATCTCCAACAGCCAGTAGCGCAGCGAGTCCATGATCATCTGCAGCACGTGCGGATGGCGCATGTTCAGGCTGTTGCCGGTGCCGGTGTAATCCATGTAATACCGCCTGTCCTCGCTCATGGTGCGGTAGTACGCGCTGTTGTCGATGCCTTTCATCGAAAGCACCGGCCCCATGTGATTCCCCTCGGCGGTGTGGTTGTACACGACGTCCAGGATCACTTCGATCCCCTCGTCGTGCAGCGCCTTCACCATCTGCTTGAACTCCATCACCTGCTGTCCGTTGGAGCCGCTGGCGGCGTACTCGTTGTGCGGCGCGAGGAAGGCGATCGAGTCATAGCCCCAGTAATTGCGCAGGCCTTTGTCGAGCAGATGGTTGGCGTGGATGAATTGATGCACCGGCATGAGCTCGACCGCGGTGATGCCGAGCTGCTTCAGATAGCGCAACGCGGCCGGATGGGCCATGCCGGCGTAGGTGCCGCGCAGGTTTTCCGGCACGCCGGGATGGCGCATGGTGAAGCCCTTGACGTGCGTCTCGTAGATGATGGTCTTGTGCCACGGCGTGTCGGGACGGCTGTCGCGGCGCCAGTCGAAATAGGGATTGACGATCACCGACTTCGGCATGAACTGCGCGCTGTCGGCGTCGTTGCGCGACGTGTCGGGCTGGTTGAAGTGATACGGGAACACCGCCTCATTCCACTGCACCTGTCCGTCCACTCCCTTGCCGTACGGATCGAGCAGGAGCTTGTTCGCATTGCAGCGGTGTCCATGCTCCGGCGCCCAGGGGCCGTGGACGCGGAATCCGTAACGCTGTCCCGGTCCGACGTTCGGCAGGTAACCGTGAAAGATGAACGCGGTGGTTTCCGGCAGGCGCACGCGCGACTCGGCGCCATTCGCGTCGAACAGGCAGAGCTCGACGCGCTCGGCCACTTCGGAAAAGACCGAGAAGTTGGTCCCGATGCCATCCCAGGTCGCACCGAGTGGATAGGGTTTGCCCGGCCAGATGCGCATGAGATCGAGCGCCGTTACAAGTGGAGTGCCACCGCCGCGTGCACCAACTCTCTGGCACGTTGCTCGCTGTTATTCGGATCACGATGCGAATGCGAAACGCCCAGGATTGCCGTTGCAGCTATGTGGTCGTCGTCGAGAGCGCGGCTTCGTCGATCAACGACCTGCGTGAGCTCGGCAACTATCTCTCCACGCTCAGCGTGGCCGGCTGCGATGTGGTCGTGCTCGATCCGTCGCCGCGGATGCTCTTCGAACTGAACGGGCGCATTCTGCGCTGGGTCGCGCGGCACGTGCCGGTCCGTGCCGAGCATTGCACGCCGGCGGGCACGCTCGACCGCCTGCGCGCCGCGGCATCCGTGGCCGCGTGCGAGAAGGTGATCGTCGCATCGGAAGACGTCCGCTACACGCCCGGCGCGATCGCGCAGCTGTGCGATCTGCTGGAGAAACACGAAGTGGTGGAGCCGCAGGATTACCTCGATCCGCTGCCGTGGTGGGGGAGCCTCGAGGCGGGACGGATTCTCGTCCACCGCGGCATCGAGCCGCAGCCCGATCACGGCGCGACGTTCGGCTTCCGCCGCGGGACCGTGCGCGCCCTGCGCGCGCTGAACACGATCGACGACCGCGATCCCGCACGGCGCCTCGTCGCCGCGGGCGCGGAAGTGCACGCCGCCAGCGAGATCTTCGTGCGCCGAGAGCCGGGCGCATTCGAGAACTGGCTCGAAGAACGCCCGCGCCTGGCCGCCAACGATTTCGCGCTGCCGCTGAAGTCGGCGTTCTTCTTTTCGCTGGTGCCGTTTCTTCTCGTTCTCGGCGTTCTCGGCGGCCTGCGACTGGCCGGCGTCTACGCCGGCATCATCGCGTTCTCGTCGGTCGGCCTCGCGCTCCGCGGCCGCGCCGGCGCCAGCGCATTCTTCCCGCTCCGCGCCTGCCTGCTGGCGCCGCTGTGGGTGCTGGAGCGATCCGTGAGCGTCTACTGGGCACTGTTCCGCAAACTACGCGGCGTGGAGCCAGAGACGGTGCGGATTGCGGTGCCGGAGACGCACGCCACGCGTGCGAGTGCGCGTTAGCTGCCGAATGCCTTCAGCGCCTCCGCCTCGCTCTCGTACACCGAGAACATCGGCAGGAGATTCGTCAGCCGGAGGGTTTTGGTCACGCGGTCCTGCGGTTTGAGCAGGCGCAACGACGCGCCTTTGCGCTGCGACTCGCGGTAGACCTGCACGAGCTCGCCGAGGCCGTTGCTGTCGATGTAATCCATGTCGGAGAGGTTGAGGAGAATCTTCGTCCCGCCCGCGCCCAGAATCTCATTGACGACCCGGGGGAGAATCGTGTCGCTCACGCCGATGGCGAGCCGCCCCTTGAAGTCGACGATCGTCACGTCGCCCGCTTTTCGAACCGCGATATCCATTCGGCGGCGATCATACCCAACTTCATCGGATCTTCACACCTCCGGCTAGGATGACCCGATGCGCCGCATCCTGCTCGTCGAAGACGATCCGAAGACGAGTGCGACCGTCGCGCTGTACCTGCAACGCGAGGGCTACGAGGTGGCCATCGCCGCGGATGGAATCGAGGCGCTGGAGCGGGCGCGCGAGCGCGAACCGCATCTGGTCGTGCTCGATCTGATGCTGCCGCGGCTCGACGGACTCGCGGTCTGCCGCGCGCTCCGCGAGAGCGGCCATCCCGCGATCATCATGGTCACGGCGAAGTCGACCGAGGAGGACAAACTGGCCGGTCTCGACCTCGGCGCGGACGACTACGTCACCAAGCCCTTCAGCCCGCGCGAGCTGATGGCGCGCGTACGCGCGGTGCTGCGTCGCATGGCCGAGGAAGACGTGCTCACGCTCGGCGGCATCACTCTCGATCGCACGCTGCGCGAAGTGCGCGTTGGCGATACGCCGGTCGCGGTGACGCCGACCGAATATCGCCTGCTCGAAACACTCGCGCGCGCCGGCGGACGGACGTTCACACGGCAGGAGCTCGTCGAGCGTGCCCTCGGCGAGGAGTACGACGGCCTCGACCGCACCGTCGACGTTCATGTGATGAACCTGCGCAGGAAACTCGGCGAGGCCGGCAAAGCCATCGTCACCGTGTTCGGCGTCGGCTACAAATTCGGCAAATGATCGCCCGCTCGCTCCGCTGGCGCCTCGTCTTCGCGATGGCGCTCATCATCGCCGCCGTCGCGGGCGCGGCCGGATTCTTCTCCAGCCTGACCGTGAAGCGCGAGCTCGACCGCTTCCTCGTGGCGCAGCGTCTCGAGGATGCGCGCGCCGCGCTCGATCTCTTTCGCGGACCCGATCTCGATGCTGCCATGCGTGGCGCGCACGACCGGTTCGGCTTCCGCAGCGTCGTGTTGCAAGGCGGACGCGTCGTGGCGTCGTATCCGCAGGAGCTGCGTGAGTACCGCGTGCAGTTGACGCGCGACAACACGCTCGAGCTGACACGGGACGGCGAGGTGCTGCGCATCAAAGGCATGTCGTCCGCGATGCCCGGCGCCGGACGCGTGTATCTCCTCCCGCCACGCGAGTCCGCCGGCCCGCAAACGGTGCGCATGAACGTCAACCGCTGGTTGATCGGCGGCCTCGGCGCCGCGGCGTTGCTGGCCGTTGCGGTGATGCTGACGATCTTCCGCCGCGTCTTCCGTCCTGTCGAAGCATTGACGGCAGGAGCGCGCGCACTGGCCGGCGGACGTCTCGACACGCGCGTGGCGGTGCGCGGCGATGACGAAGTCGCCGAGCTCGGACGCGCGTTCAACTCGATGGCGGAAGCGCTCGAGCGCAACGAGCGCGCGCGGCGCAGCATGGTCAGCGATGTCGCGCACGAGTTGCGGACGCCGCTGACCAGCATCCGCGTGCAGATCGAAGCCGTGCAGGACGAAGTGATCGCGCCCGATGCGAAATGGATCGCCTCGATCGAAGAGGACGTCGCCGCGCTTTCCCATCTCGTCGACGATCTCCAGCAGCTTTCCCTCGGCGATGCGGGAGTGCTGCGTCTGGAGCTCGCGGACGTGCGCGTCGCTGAGATCGTGGAACGCGCCACGACCGGCTCGAGTGCGCCCGGCATCACCATCAGCGTCGACGTTCCGCCGGATCTCACCGTTCGTGCGGATGCGCGACGGCTCGTGCAGGTGGTGCGCAATCTGGTCACGAACGCGCTGGCGTTCGCATCGAGCTCGATCGCGATCTCCGCGCGCGGCTCCGAAATTCGCGTCGCCGATGATGGTCCGGGCGTGCCGCCGGAGCACGTCGATCGGATCTTCGATCGCTTCTATCGCGCCGATCCGTCGCGCTCGCGCAGCACCGGCGGCGCCGGACTGGGATTGGCCATCGCGCGCCAACTGGTCGAGTTGCACGGCGGAACGATCCGTTACGAGAAGCCGGCGTTCATCGTCGTGCTGCCTTCATAGCTTCTTGACCGGTCGTTTGTAGTGTCTCGTTGAGGAGTTCCTCGGTTCCTCGGAAGGTCCCTCGGAGTTCCTCGGAGGAAGCGGCCCTCCCGAGGAACTCCGAGGACCTCCGAGGAACGCCGAGGAACTCAAAAGGAGATAGCCATGAAGGTCCGTCATCTGATTCTCACATTGCTCGTCACACTCACCGCCGCTGTTGCCGCAGGGGCGCAGCCGAGGAGGGTCGTGCGCATCGGCGGCGGCGGCGAAGACCGCGCCAAGGACTGGCCGAAGGCGGCGGTGAAGCCGGACATGTCCGAGGCCGAGGCGGTTGCGGCCATCCGTCCGTACCTCGAGACGCTCGTACAGCGCGATCTCTTCAGCGGAACGGTGCTGCTCGCGAAAGAAGGCAAGACGCTGTTCCTCGAGTCGTATGGGATGGCCAACAAAGACTTCGGCATCCCGAACACCACCGGCACGAAGTACAACATCGGCTCGATCAACAAGACCTTCACGCAGGTGGCGCTCGGCCAGCTGCGCGATGAAGGGAAGCTCGACTTCGCGAAGACCCTGCGCACCTATCTGCCGGACTATCCATCGGACGTCGCGGACAAGATCACGCTGCAGCAGATCCTGCAGCACGCGTCGGGACTCGGCGACATCTTCGGTCCCGCGTACGCGAACATGCCGAAGGACAAGCTGCGCAATCTCAGCGACTACCTGCCGCTCTTCGTCGACAAGCCGCTGGAGTTCGAGCCCGGCAGCAGCCGCCGTTACTCGAACGCGGGCTACATTCTCCTCGGGCTGGTGATCGAGAAGGTGAGCGGCATGCCGTACCACGAGTACGTGACGGCGAAGATCTTCGCTCCGCTCGGGATGAACGACACCGGCGCGTTCGAATCCGACGCGATCGTGCCGAAGCGCGCCGTGAACTACACGCGCGGCGAGGACGGCGTGCTGCGCGCGAACATCCACATGCGCCCGGGCCGCGGCTCGTCGGCCGGCGGCGGATATTCGACGGTGATGGACCTCTACCGCTTCACGCGCGACGCGCGCAAGGTGATGAGCGAGACGTCGTTCGATCGCATGATCGGCCCGAATCCCGGCGTGGGCTGGGCCGGAGGATCGCCGGGCATCAACGCGACGGTGGAGATGGGCGGCGGCTACACGCTGATCGTGCTCGCGAACTACGACCCGCCGGCCGCGGAGGAAGTGGGCAAGAACATTCGCCGGCTTCTGGGGATTTACGAGGAGTGACCCGCCTGTCATCCCGAGCGTGAGTCGAGGGACCTGGGCGCGCGGGCAGCGACGTGCGCGTAGTTCGTGCCGCCCGGCCCCCCGGGTCCCTCGACTCTCGCTCGGGATGACAAACTAGCGACGTGAACCTGATCCTCCTCTTCGCCGAAGACTTCGTCGACGATCGGCGCGTCGTGCTTTCCGGCCGCCGTCTCGAGCACGTCACGAACGTGCATCGGGCGGCGATCGGCGATGCGTTGATCGTCGGCGTTGCGGACGGACGCATCGGCAGCGGAGAGATCACCCGCCTCGACGCCACGGCGCTGGAGATGCGCGTCACGCCCAGCGCCGATCCGCCGCCGCCGCTCCCGCTCACGCTCGTGCTCGCGCTGCCGCGGCCGAAAGTGCTCAACCGCGTCATCGCCGGCGCGACCTCTCTCGGCGTGAAGCGCATCTATCTGATCAACGCCTGGCGCGTCGAAAAGAGTTACTGGAAATCGCCGCGTCTCTCCGAGGAGAACCTGCTCGCGCAACGCATCCTCGGACTGGAACAGGCGCGCGACACCGCGCTCCCTCGGATCGAGCTCCGCCGCTTCTTCCGCCCGTTCGTCGAAGACGAGCTGCCGTCCATCGCTCGCGAATCACTCGCTCTCGTCGCCCACCCGGCGGCCGCGACGGAGTGCCCGCGCAACGTCGCGCAGCCGGTGACGCTCGCCATCGGACCGGAGGGCGGATTCATCGAGGAAGAGATCGCCTCGCTGCAACGCGCCGGCTTCACGGCAGTCGGTCTCGGCCCGCGCATCCTGCGCGTCGAGACGGCGGTGCCTGCCGTTCTTGGACGGCTGTTTTGACGCGCGTGCTACCATCCGCGCCGTTCCCATGCAGCGAACCCAGGTCCTCTTCCTCGTCAAATTTTTCGCGGTGCTGATCGGCGCGTATCTGTTGATCGCGTGGAATCCGGTCAACGACCGGGCCATCGTCCCGCTCACGGCCGGCATCGCCAAGGTCTCCGGCTCGATCCTCCAGGCCATCGGAGAAAACGTCCGCGTGGCTGGCACGACCATCACCTCTCCGCGATTCGGCGTGAACATCAATAACGGCTGCAATGGGGTCGAGGCGATGCTGATCCTGCTCGCGTCGATCGTGGCCTTTCCCGCCTCGATGAAGGCGCGCGCGGTGGGCTTGCTCCTCGGCGCGGTGGTCGTGCAGGTGCTGAACTTCATCCGCATCATCACGCTCTACCTCCTCGGCGCCTATCAGCCGCGCCTGTTCGACCTCTTCCACACCGCCGTCTGGCAGATCGTCATCATCCTCGCGGCGATCGGCTTCTTCCTCGTTTGGAGCGCACGCGTTGCCCCGGCTCGAGTGGCGAACCGCGCTTAGAGCCATCGCCGGGTTCCTGGTGGGACTGGCGATGTGGGTTTTCCTCACGCCGGCCTACGACAAGGCGGTCGCGGCGGGCGCGCAGGCGGTCATGCGGGTGTTCGAGAATCCGAAGGTCACGCGCCTTCGCCCGGCCGGCGACAACTACGTCACCGTCGATCGCGCCGACTTCGATCCGCGCTCGAAACGTCCCGGCATCCCGGTGCGCGATCTGACGTTCAACATCGCCCTGATGACGGCGCTGTTCGCGGTGTCGAAGCGACCCTTCTCGGATCGCAACATCGGAGGCTTCCTCATCGCGCTGTTGCTGCTCTACGCCACGCACGTGTTCGGCACCATCGGTGAGGTCATGGCGATCTATGTCGCCAAACTCGGGATGTGGAGCAGCGTCCACTACAGCGACCTCGAGCGCAACGTATGGGGCGTGCTCAACCATTTCTACCGCCTGGTGCTGATGTACGCCATCGCATTCGCGTTGTGGTGGATCTTCCGCGATCCCGCCACCGAGGCCGCTCCGGCCGCGGCGAAGAAAAAGAAGAAAAAGCGCCAGGCGGTGTAGACACTTGCTTCTCGCCCGCGCCGCGAGGTAAAAGACGGGTCTTCGGGAGGTTCGCGATGCGTCTCGTTACCCGCGGCGACCTCGATGGACTCACGAGCGCCGTGATCATCACGATGAAGGAGTCGATCGACGACATCCTGCTCGTCCATCCTCAGGACATCACGGACAAAACGGTCGAGATCGGTCCGGAAGACATTCTCGCGAATGTGCCGTACGACCCGCGCTGCGGGCTGTGGTTCGATCACCACCTCCTCACCGACAGCAACGAGAAGCCGCCCGAGCACTTCCAGGGCCGCTATCGCATCGCCCCGTCCGCCGCGCGGCTCGTGTACGAGTACTACCTCGAGAAATCCCCGGATGATCCCGATCTGCTGCGTCTGGACCGTCTGGTCGATGAGACCGATCGCCTCGACGCGGCGCTGCTGACCCCGGACGATGTCGATCATCCGCGCGATTACATCCTCCTCGGATACACGATCGACAGCCGCACCGGACTCGGCTCGTTCGATGACTACTTCTGCAAGCTCGTGGAGTGGCTCAAGACCATGTCGATCAGCGAAGTGCTCGCGCAGCCGGAGGTGCGCGAGCGCATCGACAGGATCCGCAGCGACCAGACGCTGTTCAAGGAGTTGCTCTCGCGCAACAGCTTCCAGCTCAACAACGTCGTGGTCACGGACCTGCGCGAGATCGAACGCCTGCCCGCGGGCAACCGTTTCCTGGTCTACTCCCTGTTCCCCGATGCCAACGTCTCGCTGCGCGTCCATTGGGGTCCGCGCCACGACAGCGTGGTCGCCGCGGTCGGCCACAGCATCTTCAACCGCACGTGCAAGACGTCGGTGGGCGAGTTGATGTCGCGTTACGGCGGCGGCGGACATCGCGGCGCGGGCACGTGCGTGCTGCCGGTCGAACGCGCCGCGGATGCGATCGACGAGATCCTGTTCGAGCTGCAGGCCAACGGCTGAGCGTTCGTCCCGCCGCGAGCGGCGCTCATCCCATTCGGGCCAACATCGGCTGGGCGCGCGCCACGACCCCGTAGCGCGTGTCCCCTCTCCCCTGCGGGGAGAGGGCAGGGTGAGGGGCGCCGGTTACGCCAGACCCACCCCTCACCCTGACCCTCTCCCCGCGGGGCGGGGAGAGGGGATTGCCGGCGCGGCGAACTGCATCAGGATCACGGGGCGATGCGGAATCTCGCGCTCGCACCAGGCCAGTTTCTCGCGAACATATTCGGGATGATCGTCGCGCCGCTCGATGCGCGCGAATCCCGCGGCCGCGTAGATCGGTTCCAGCTCCGCGAACGGGATGCAGTACACCTCGCGTCCATTCGCATGGCGCAGCAGCTCGTCGATGATCGCGCGCGCGACGCCGCGTCCGCGGAATGCATCGAGCACGTGCATGCCGCCGAGCTCGCACGCCTCCGCGCCGGCCGGCACGAGGCGGCCGATTCCCGCCGCCACGCCGTCGACTTCCGCGACCACCATCAGATCGCGCGCGAGGTCCGACGGCTGAAAGTGCACGGACGCGTAGCGCTCGTTGATCCGGCGTTCATCGTCAGGATTGGCGAGACGGAGATGCATGGCCATCACCACCGGTAATACGCGGGATGCC
>CAMPKJ010000105.1 GCA_946887105.1 uncultured Acidobacteriota bacterium
GAAAACGAGCATTCAGTCGCGCCGACGTAAGCATCCGAGTACCCCGCCTGCCGCCAAGCGGCCAGGCCGGTTTGAGCACGAATACGAGCGCAAGGGCGCGCTGGCGTACTTGGCCGCGTACGACGTCCATCGAGCGAGCGTATTCGGACGATGTGACCAGACCACTGGCATCCTTCCGTTTGGCAAACTCGTAGAGCACGTGATGGAACAGGAGCCGTATCGATCCGCAACCCGGGTGTTCTGGATCGTCGACAACGGATCATCGCACCGCGGACAGGCGGCGTGTGAACGCCTCAGAAAGAAGTGGCCGAACCTGATTCTCGTGCACACTCCGGTTCACGCCAGCTGGCTGAATCAGATCGAAATCTACTTCTCGATCCTCCAGAGAAAAGTGCTCACCCCGAATGACTTCAAATCTCTGCAGCACCTTGAGCGAACGGTCCTCGCATTCCAGGATCGGTTTTCGACGTTAGGACAGCCATTCAAATGGAAGTTCACGCGTGACGACCTGCGTCGTTACCTCGCCAAGCTGACGACCCTTCCGCTCGCGGCGTAATCGAATTTACCGAATGGAGTACTTAGCCGGACACGGTTCACGGCGGTCTCACGCGCGCCACCCGCGCGATCGCGCGCCGCCGTGCCGGTTCCGAAAATTCTGGCCGCGGAAATTCCGGGAATTCTGGCCGGTCATCAGAGGATGAGGGCGAGCCGAGCCCAACGAAGCGACGTGGACAACGAGGACGATCGTGAGATCTCTTCCGGGCCCGGTCGCGAGGTGCGTGGTGGCGAGGAACGGGCGCGGTTTTGATCGAGCAGGAGCGGGAGAGTGCCCGCTCCTGCCATCTTCGGGCGCCGGTGCGGGCGCAAGGGTTGCTCGCCAGCAGAGCCCTATCCTCCCGACCGGCGGCGAGAAGCTTCGCGCATCACCGTCCGCGGGTCAAAGACCCCCCCATCCGGACAGTTAAAAATTCCCCCTGGTGGAGTAACGACGAACTTCACGCGCGCTGGTGTGTCACGAACATGCGCGATGCGCGGCGCACCATGCTTCCTGTTCTCGACGCTGACGCGCCACCAAACATGCGGAAGCGCGCGTGATCGAGATGAGTCCCGCCGAATCGCTGGAGTTGCCGCGCAACGAATAACGGTTGCCGAAGACGATCCTGTCGGTCGATGAAGTGGAAACGATCGTTGCGCCTTGCGATCGTACTCGCCGGCCGATACTGTTGCGGAGGCATCACTTCCTTCTGCGGTCCGTGCCAGGCGCGCCACCGGCGGATCTTGCGCTGCCGCGTGCGCAACTGCCCGTCGCTCTCGACCGAAATCTCAACGAGCCGGATCGGCGTGTCGTTTGAAGCGCGCAGCGCCGCCTCAACGGGATTCCACACGCAAGGTGTACGTCGCGAGGCGATGGCTGTCGCCCGAGAGGACCAACTCGTAACGGCCCGGTGCGAGGTCGTCGGTGGAGAACGAGATGGGGAACGAGCCGTCCGGCTCGCGTTTGACGTTGTTGCGGATCCATCGAGAGCGCGAAGGCGCCGCGCGCAGGTCGAGAAGCTCGAACCGGTACTCGCGATATTCGCGGTCCGGCCGGTGGAGCGGCTTGAGGAGGTAGTCGGTCGATGGCGCCAGGATGATGTCCGGAACGCCACCGGCACCGCGCTCGGCGCGTTCCTCGTCGGCGCTGAGGACTTTCGTGACGACCGATCCTGGCGGGTTAGGGCGGGTCCGCATCATGACTCCGCCCGCGATGGCCACGGCGATGACGATGCCCGCGGCGAGCGCGAAAGTACGCGTTCGCGAATATGGTTGCCGCCGTGACTGAAACTCGAGGCGCTGCCGGAGTCGTTCGAGATCGGCTTGTTTCTCGTTCTCGGTCAAGACAAGTTCGTCGTTCTCGTTGGGATTCGCGGTCATCACGCGGACGAGTTCGGGGTAATACGCGAGGACGGCTCGCACTCGTTCCGCTTCCGCTTGAGGCAATTCGCCGCGGAGCAAGGCCTCGACCGTTTCCACCGGAGGCGGCGGTCCTACGCGTTTGCGTCCCTCTTCGAGCAGATCGCGGCGGGCCTGCTGCCAATCTGCTTTCGTCATGAGTCGTCCTCCCAGCCGTCCAACTCGTTGCCGAGCAATTCCCTGAGCCGTTTGCGCGCGGCATTCAAACGCGACTTCAATGCCGGCTCGGTGATGTCCAGGGTCGTCCGGATCTCGTCGTACGTCAGTCCTGCGAGATAAAAGTAGACCACGCAAATGCGCTGTGTTTCCGGAAGCTGGTCGATGGCGTGACGCAAGGTGCGCGCGAGCTCGCTGTGTGCGACCTGCACATCCGCGGGCCTTACGCGCGCGTCCGCGACGTCATACAACGCATCCTCCGGCTCCGTAATCCCGTGGCGCTTTCCCGCTTTGCTGTCGCGAATGGCGTTGTAGGCGAGGCGCCGTGCGACCTGTTGCAGGTAACCCCATCGCGCAGTGCCGAGGTAGTCGTCCACGTGTTGATAGACACGAAGAAAGACGTCCTGGGTCAGGTCGCGGGCGTCGTCGACGCTGAATCCGAGGCCGCGAATGAAGCGGACGAGCCGCTCGTAGTAGGGCAGGAGCTGCTGGTACCGGCGTTCGCTTTCGTCACTCATCCGCACCTGCCGATATCATGATCTACCTTCTTCAACAGGTAAAGCGCACGCTTCGGAGAGAGAGGCAGTGATGACCCGTTGTGTCCGATGGTCGTGGTGGGCAAAGTCTGTCGTGTTGCTCGTGCTGTGCCTGACGGCCGGCGCGTGCAGACAGGAACAAAAAGCTGGGGATGGGACCGAAAGCGGGGTGCCACGCATCGCCCAGCCTCGGCTGAGCGGCTTCGGAGTGTGGCATGCGTGCGTCGAAACAGGGAGGCCGCCGGGGTCGCTCGTGGCGCAAATGGCCTGTGCTCCCCCAACCATCCCTGACGATCTCGTGTCGTTGGACGGTGATGGTTGTGACCGCAAGATGAAGACGATGACGGACGCGGTTCGCGTTTTGGCATATGTGCCCGTTTGTACGGACGCGGCCGTCGCGAAGCTCGAAGCGATTTCCGAGTCCCATCGCGTTCCGGCCGTCCTGAGCAACCTCTCGGCGGCTTACTACGTGCGCGCTCAACGGAAGGATCAACTCTCTGATTTCGTCCGCGCTTTGCACGCGGCCGATGCCGCGGTGAAACTGTTGCCCTCCTGGGAGGCGATGTTCAATCGCGCGCTCGCCGAGGAAACGCTCGGCCTGTCCTCCGAAGCGATGGCGTCGTGGAACGCGATTCGACATCGGTCGGATGGATGGGGAAAGGAAGCGACGGAGCATTGGCGAAAGCTTCAGCGCGCACAGACGGTCGGGGCGGCCGTGCAATGGAAGCTCCATGCGGAACGACTCCCTGAAGTCGCAGGGCGAGGGGACGGCAAGGGCGTCACGGCGCTCATCACGAATTACCGGGCCGCCGCGCAGCGCCACGTGGAAAACGAAGTGCTTCCCGCGTGGGCAGCGGCGGAGACGGCGCACCGCACAGTCGCCGCCGAGGCCGAATTGCGACTGGCCGAAAGGATCGCCGCTTCGCTCGCCGAGCTGACGCGTGATCGTTATCTGCAAGACGTCGTCAACGGGATTCGGAACGCCGATCCGGCGACGCGGGCCGCGTTTCGCCGCGGTCTCAGCGAATACGCGGCGGGCCGCACCGAGGAATCGAAGCTCCAGAAGGATGCCGTCGCCGCTGCCGCCTACGCCCGCGCCGAGGAGTCATTCGCCAGGAGCGGGAATCCATTTCGGTTGATGGCAATCATCAAGCGCGTTGCGCAACTCACCATCGGCGGACACTACGCCGAAGCCGAACGCGCACTGGCCGTCGTGGAACGCGATGCGCGCCTTTCGCACTATCCCTCTTTCGCCGGACGCGTGCATGCGGGACGCGGCTTCATTGCCTGGATGCAAGGCCGTCTGCTCGATTCCATTGCCGAGTACACCGAGTCCGAAAACGCGTTCCGGGCCATCGGGGACCGCGAGTCCGAAGCGAGCATCATCACGCGCAAGATCGGTGTCTATCGGTTGATCGGAAATCATGAGCTGACCTGGCGGGAGATCTTCAAGCTCCGCGATTACGCCGCGGCCATCCGCGACCCTCAATCACTCCATCTCACCCTCGGCGAGCTGGCCACGGCCGCTCTCGATCTCGGATATCCCGATGTCGCACTGCGCTACCAGAACGCTGCCGTGGGATTGTTGCGAACGGAACTCCGGCGCGAGGCGAACGATGAGAAGGTGGTCGCGTCGCTGATCGCGAACCTCGGCATCGCGCTCCGGGCGCGCGCGGCAATTTACGCGCATCTCGGGAATGACATCGCGGCGGAGCACGACCTCGACGAGGCGTTCGATCGGATCGGGGAAAAAGCTCCACAGCCGGACGACGCCATCCGCAACGGCTTTCAGGCGCGTCTGGCCGAGGTCGAGGCGCAAACACTCGCCAGGAAAAATCGAACCAGCGAGGCCATCGCGGCATTGAGTGCGGGGATCGACTATGCGGCGCGAACGCACTTCAGCTCACTGACCGCGTCCCTGCTCGTGCAGCGGGCGGAACAGCAGGCGATGGCCGGAAATACCGGCGCGGAACTCGACGACCTGCGCGCCGCACTCCGTGCGCTGCGGCGTGAAGAGCAGGCCATGCTCGGTACGCAGCGTTCGCGGCCCAACGCGGAGCTGATGTGGTCCGCATATTTTGGACGGTATCAACAGACCTATCGCCGTCTCATCCAGCGTCTCGTCGAGCGCGGCGAGGATGCGGAAGCGTTCGACTACGCGGAGAAAGCCCGGGCATTCGAGCCGTTGCACCTCATCCTGGGTCGCGACGATGTTCCGCCGGAATTCCGCTCGCTCGTGCGAGACGGCGAGCCGTTTCGTCTTGCCGACGTCGAGCGATTGCTTCCCCAGGACACCTTTCTGCTGCAGTACGCCGTGCTGGAGGACCGTACGTTCGTGTGGGTGGTCTGGAACGGGGACTTCCAGCGGACGACCCTGCCGATCGGCAACGCCCAAATCGCGCGGTGGACGGCGACGCTGCAGCGGCTGGGACGCGCCAGCGACCATGAGGAGTTCGACGGCGCGCTGGCCGATCCTTACGAGGCGCTCCTTCGTGAGCCGCTGGCACGCGTGAGCAAGCTCAGTGGAGGGCGAGGTACGCCGCACGTGGTCATCGTTCCGGACCGGGCCATGCACGGCCTGCCGTTCGCCGCGTTACGCAACGGCAAGCGTCACGTCGTGCGCGATTTCGTCGTCGCGGTCCAGGCGAGCGCCACGCTCTATGGATATTCGCTGGCAATGGACGAGCAGCGTCGCGCGAACGATCCGAAACAGATCCTGATCGTCGCCGATCCGGCATTCGATCGACACCTCGACGTCGCCCAGAGGCTCGGCGACCTGGAATGGGCGCGTTCCGAAGGAAAACAAATCGCCGCGCTCTATCGGGATGCGGTACCGGTCGAGACGCTCACAGGCGAGACCGCGACGCCGGCTGCTTTTCTGCGCCTTGCCTCCGGGAGCAGCATCATTCACATCGCGGCACATGGCATCGCCAATCCCGACATTCCCTCCCGGTCGTTCATCCTTCTCGCGCGCTCCGGCAATGACTCGGGAGCCGTCGACGCAGAACTGCTCCTGACCCAGATGCACCTGAACGACGCGCGGCTGGTCGTGCTGGCCACGTGCAGCAGCGCCGGTGGCACGCCGGTGGGGCCGGAAGGCCTGGCGCCGCTGGTGCGGCCGCTGATCGTGTCCGGAGCGCCGGGCGTGATCGGCACGCTCTGGAACGTCAAGGAGAACGCGGATACCACCGAGCTGCTGGTGCGGTTTCATCGTCATTATCGCGACGGAGCGAGCGCCGACGACGCGTTGCGGCTCGCACAATTGGAGATGCTCGAAGGTCCGGAACTCGAGCGGAGCTCCGCCGTCGCATGGGCGCCTTTTCAGGCGATCGGTCACGCGTCTTCACCCTTTCAGAAACAGACAAGGAGATGACATGGAATTCGTATTGAGGATTTTCTTCAGCGGCCTGATCGCGTTCGTGCCCGGTGACGACGGCAAAGAATTGAACGTACTTCTGGTCCAGACTCCGCACGCGTACGAGCTCGCGAACGGCGCGACGCTGGCGCACCATCGTCCGCTGCTCCTGGCGCGCGCCGCGACCTGCGAGGGGACGTGCAAGACCGACGACGCGCAAGCATCGATCGCACAATTCCTGTACGCGCGCAAAACGCCGGAACAGGCGCTCTCCGCACTGAACCAGGCAATCCTCGGCGGAGGTGCATGGCAACTGACGGGATCCGAGTTGTCGCTCAATGGCCCGACCGGCCCGTTGAACATCCACACCGGCGTCCGCAGGCGGGATGAAAACGACGCACTGAATCGCGTGCCCAGGACGGTCCAGGAACGCGAAGACTTCAGCTGGGTGGCCGACATCAACGAGATCGCGCCGGACAGTGAGGGCTACCGATCGTCTCTCACGCAGCCCGGGAATCCGGGCAACCTCGTCGCGGCACGGTTGAGGTTGCGCAGCGGCAAAATCATGACGTACTCCGTCATTAAAATCGACGGCAACGCCCGGCCCATTCATTTCCGCAAACCGTCCGGCGACGGACCGGAGGCTCCGTATGCACAAGCGCTGGCGAATTGGGTCGAGGCCACGATTCACGTGTCCGGTGACTCGCTGGAGATCGTCGACCGGGACTTCGCCGAGCCGACGCGCCTGCGCAGCATGAAACTGCATCCGCAGGACGGAGTGATCGAGCTCGCGCTGCTCAACCTGCCGCCGTATGAGACCCCGGATCCGGATGCGCCTGCGCCGTCGCCGCGGCCCGGCCAGCATTTCCAGATCTACTATGACCTCGCCAAGACGCCGCCGGCGCAGGCGGACCGTCTCGTGCCGCATCAGGCACTCCTGCCGCTCGCGTCCGATCCGCAGACGGAGTGGTCGTCGTTGCATCCCAAGGACGCGATGTGGTCGGACCTGCTCGAGAATCTGGGCCTCAGTCCGCGCGGCAAAGGGCCGTATGAAGTCGCGCTCTGTCCGGTAACGCGCGACGGGGGGTAACGGCAAATCTCGAGCGACGGCCGGCATGGCCGTCGCTCATTGCTCCAGCGAACGCGCATGCAACCACTCCCTCGTCTTTCGTGTCGTTCCTGACATCGCGACAGACAAGAGACGAGGATGAACGGACGACGACTCATCGCAGCACTGGCACTGGCGATCCTCGCGACGACGCTTTGCGCCGCACCGCGAAGTTCACGCCGCGCGCTGCTGGTCGGGATCAACGACTATGCGGCGCTGGCTCCCGCTGCCGGCGAACCGCGAGCGCCGGGGCGCGACTGGGCGAACCTCGACGGCGCCGTCAACGACGTGCGGCTCATGCGCGACATTCTCATGGCGCGTTACGGCTTCGCACCGGCGGACATCGTCACTCTCACGGACGAGCAAGCGACCCGCGCGGCCATTCTCGGCTCGATCCATACCGTCCTCGGACGCAAAGCGAAGAAAGGCGATGTCCTGTTGTTCTACTACTCAGGCCATGGCTCGCAGGTGCGGAACTCCCTGTCGACCGAGGCCGACAAGCTCGACGAATCGATCGTTCCTGCCGACTCGCGCCGTGGTGCCCTGGACATTCGCGACAAAGAGCTGAGCGTCGCGTTCAACCGGCTCCTCGACCGCGGCGCACGGCTCACGGTCGTTCTCGATGCATGCCACAGCGGCTCGGGCGCGCGCGGCTTGACCGGCCGGATGCGCCGCCGCAGCGTGAAGCCGGACCTTCGCGACGTCGCCGATCCGAGGACTGCGCCTCGTCCTGAAGATCGCGGCGCCCTGGTGATCTCGGCGTCGGAGGATTTCGACCTCGCATACGAGACGATGGACGACAAGACCATCCGCGGCGCATTCTCGTGGGCTTTTGCGCGCGCGTTGCGCGATGCGCGTGCCGGCGAAACCGCCGCCGACACCTTCCTGCGCGCGCAAGCGTTGCTCCGCGCGGAGATGCCGGCGCAGAATCCGGTGCTGGCCGGACGCGCCGCGATGCGCGACGCGCCTTTCCTTGGCAGTGCCGACAGACGCCGGTCCGCACGCCGCGACATCGCGGTCGAGAGCGTTTCTGCCGATGGCACCGTCACGCTTCTCGGCGGATGGGTGCATGGCCTTACCGTCGGCACGCGTTTGCGACGGCCGGGACAGGAATCGGGAATGGAACTCGAAGTCACGGTGCTCATCGGAGCGGGCCGCGCCCTCGCTCGCGCCACGCCCGTCGTGCGCGAGATCGACACGATCGGTCCTGGTGCGTTGCTCGAAATTGCGACCTGGGCGGCGCCGCCCTCGCGAAAACTGCGTGTGTGGATTCCTCGCGCGCCGCCGGCGGTCGTCGCATCCGCGCGCGGTCTTTCAATCTCGCGATCGGTCGACGATCCGACCGAGACCACGCCGGCGCGCGTCGTCCGCTGGCGTGACGAACGATGGGAAACGGTCGGTGAAGACGAGGCGGGAGGCACACAGTTCGTGCAATTGCCGGCAACGCCAGGCATCGCCAGCGCCGCCGACGGCGTCGATGCAATCGAGGTCGTCTCCGGACCCGAAGCCGCTGACTACATTCTCACGGGACGGATCGCGGCGAGCGGCGTCGAGTACGCGTGGGTCAGACCGGGCGCGCTCGCGAACGACGCCGCGCGATCTCCCATGCCGCCGCGCAGCGCGTGGACTTCCGCGGCGAACGAAGAACGCGCCGCACTGGTCCTGCGTGAGGCACTGCTTCGGCTGGCGCGCGTCCTGGGATGGCACGAGCTGCAGTCGCCGAACGGAAACGCGTCGTCCTATCGCATCGAGTTACGCAACGCGCGCGACGGGACGCCGGTCGGCACCGGTCCGCTCATCGGCGATCGCGCCTATCGCGTCGTGCTGCAACTGCGCGAGACGGAGAGTCCCGTGTACACGCGATACGTCTACGTCTTCGCCATCGACAGCCGCGGGCAAAGCACGCTCCTCTTCCCTCGACTCGAACGCGGTTCCGTCGAGAACCGTCTGCCGCTGACGGATTTGCCGGCGCTGCCGGTGGTCAATCCGCCGCGCGAGATCGTCCTCGGCGACCGTCCGTCGTTCGTGGTGACGCCGCCGTATGGACTGGACACCTACTTTCTTCTCTCCACGGATACGCCGCTGTCCGGAACCTCCTGCCTCGAATGGGACGGGGCTCGCTCCGGCATGTCGCGGTCCCCACTCGAGACGTTGCTCGCCCAGTCGGGCACGCGAGGGGGCGGGCCGCTGCGCACATCACCGAACTGGTCGATCGAGAAGCTCGTCCTCGAATCGATTCCGCCGAAGAAAGGACGTTCATGATCAGGATCCGCCGCGCCATTTGTGTCGTTCTCCTGGTCATGCCGTCGATCGCATTCGCAACCGACAAGCGATTCCGTGAGATCGGGCCATTGCTGCTGACAGGAAGGCAGGACGAAGCGCGACCCCGCCTCGAGCGACTACGATATGAGTTTGCGGCGGCTGGCAACAAGGCTGACGAAGCTGCTGCCTGGCTGCTGCTGGGCATGAGCGACACATCCAGTGAGAATCTCGTGCGCGGCATTTCCGAGTTGCGCAGCGCGGCGGACGCTTTTGCGGCGGGCGGCGATCATTTCGGCGTCTGGCTGTGTTCCTTCACCATCGCCTCGCTCGAACGTCGCGAGGCCCTGAGCGATGCGTCCGCGGCGGACTTCGCGCGTGCTTTCGAAGCGATCCGGGCGGCGCGCCAGTCGGACGCTCCTTTCACGATCGACACGCTGCTGACGATGGGCGAGGCATTCGGCGCCAACACCGAGCTGGCCGGACCGATGGCCATGCAGCCGTCGATGCTCGAGCCGATCATCCTGCAACTCGTCGAGACCATTACGCATGACGAATTCGCGGCGCTTCTTCTCGACACCGGCGACTTCGATCGCGCGGAGACGGAGCTCGAGCAGGCCGCCAACCTTGCGGCGCTGTTCGGAGGCATGCTGGACGGCAGCATCAACCTCCACTACGCACAACTGCGGCAGATGCAGTGGCGTCTCGACGAGGCGCGCGATCACTACCTCCAGTCGCTCGATAAGGCGCAGAACGTCTCGCCGATGTTCATGCCGCCGGCGGTGGCCAACGATCCGTGGATCGAATTGAACGTGCTCGAAAACCTCGCCGAGCTCGAGCTGCTGCGCGGGCGGGTCGACGAGGCGCTGGCCTGGAACGATCGCGGCCTGCAACTGGCGCGCGAGCGCAACGACATGAGACGCCAGACGCAGACGCTGCGCGCGCGCGCGAACTTGCTCAGCAATGCCGGCCGGTACGAAGAAGCCCGCGCCGTCTACGACACCGTCCTGGAACGTGCGCGCGGGGCCCAGGACGTGCGTCGCGAAGCGGACATCGAAGCGGGGATCGGCTTCGCCTATTTCGCCGAAGGTGCTTACGGATCGGCCGCATCGCATCTGGAAAAATCGGTGGCGCTCTACGGGCCGCTCGACGAGCCTTATGTCGAGGCGCCGATCTGGCTTCTGCTGGCGGAGGTGTACATGGCGCTCAATGCCGATTCCAACAGCGCGGTCGCACTCGCGAATGCGAAGAAGCTCGCGGAAAAGAGCAATTTCACGCTCGCAGGTGCATTGATCGACGTCGTCGCCACGGCCCGGGAGGGAATGAGCGGCCCGGCCCGGTTCGCCGATTTCGACGCCGCGTTCGAGGCGTTGATGCGCCATCCGGAGCTGAAGACCGTAAACCTGATGCCCGGCGCGGCCACTCAGATTCGCGACAGTTTTGCCGCGGTCCGGGGCCTCCCGATTCCGGCGCCCGCCCCGATGGAAGCCAATGTCCCGCCGCTCCTCAAGGCTTTCTCCATCCTCCTCCAGGCCCAGTCCGCACTGAAGCAACGGGACACCGAAAGAGTCCGGCACCTGTGCAGGGAGGCCATCGCTCTCAACCCGAATCGCGAGCATCGCGCCGGTCTCGCAGCCATGATCGGCGCCTCGTATCTGCTCGACGGACGGAAGGAAGAGGCCACGCAGGCGTTCCGCAAGGCTGCCGACGGACTCGATGCGGTTGCGTCCGACGTCAAGGTCGAGGAGCTTCTCGGCAGCTTTCTCGGAGCCGACCGCCGGTACTACTTCGATCTTCTGATCGAGATGCTCATCGCGGAGAACCATCCGCTGGAGGCGTTTACGCAGGCCGAGCGGGCGCGAGCCCGGGCGTTCCTGCAGGTGGTCAGCAATCATCGTCTCAATGCCGCGGCAGGGGCTGACCCGAAACTGGTCGCCGAAGCGGAAAACGTTCGCGCCGCGATCGCCTCGCGAGAACAGGAGCTCGTCTCGGCCGCCCCCGACCCGGCGAAGAAAATCGCCGCGGATCTCGAAAACGCGCGCGCCTACTACAGCGCACTGGTCGTCCGCATGAAGACCACCAATCCCGAATACGCGGAGATCACCAGCGCCGCGCCGCGCGACGCGGCCGGCATCGGGAGCGACGTCCCGCCGGACACGACGCTGCTCAGCTATTACGTCTCTCCGCACGCCGTGCATGCGTGGGCCGTCGATCGCGACAGTGCCCACTACGAGCTACTGCCGCTCGATCCGGCAATGCTCGCGCGGCTCGCTTGCTGGGCCGGGCAGCTCGGCTCGGGCGAGGCGCGCGGCCTGACGGTGGAATCGTCGAGCTGTGCGAGCTCCGCGAGCGCCGAGGATGCATATCGCGTTTTGTTCGCGCCGTTGCGCAAACACGTCAAACACGAGCGGCTGATGATCGTGCCGCACGGCGTGCTTCATTACATCCCGTTTGCCGCGCTGCGCAATGCCGAGACGAGCCACTATCTGGTGCAGGACTACACGCTGATGTTCGCGCCGAGCGCCAGCGCGATCCATTTTCTTCGCGACAAAGAAACGCCCGTCGACGGCGGTGCGCTCGTTCTCGGCGATCCGGCCACGCCGCTTCCCGGTCTCGACCCGCTTCCCGGAGCGGCGCAGGAAGCGACGATCGTCGCGCGCACCCTCGGCACGAACGCGCGGCTCGGCGCTGACGCGCGCGAGTCGCTGCTCTACAGCCTGGACGGCGAGTACGATCTCGTGCACCTCGCGGCGCATGCGACCTACGAATCGCGCGATCCACTTTTCAGCCGGGTTGCCCTCGCACCCGGAGGCGGGCAGGACGGCAGTCTGACCGTGACCGAAATCCTCTCGTCGGTCGATCTCCGAGGAGTGAACCTGGTCGTACTCTCCGCGTGCCGCTCCGCGGTCGGACAGCGAAGCGGCGGCGACGAGATCGTCGGCCTGACCCGCGCCCTGTTGTACGCGGGAACGCCCGGCGTGATCTCGACGCTGTGGAACATCAGCGATACCGCCGCGGCAGGTTTCATGACCGACTTCTACGAACAGCTCGCGCGGGGAGCGGCGGTCGCCGATGCTCTGCGGCATGCGCAGTTGGCCTCGATCGAAAGCGCGGAGCGTGGCGATCCGAAGTACTGGGCCGCCTTCATGCTCACCGGCGATCCGCAGGGACGCTGGAAATCTGGGGCCGTACAGTGATGCTGCGGCGCACCTTCGTTCTGGCGCTGGCGTTCCTCACCATCGTCGCGTGTGACGGCGAGAAGCGCCGGCTGGGGGCACGACGGGCCGAGCTCGAACGGCAGCAAAGGGCGATCGAGCAACGCGTCGATACCGGCCGCGAGGCTCTTCGTGAGGCGCAGCAGCGTCTCGACAGACTCGACGCCACGCTTGCGGAGCACAACGGCGCTACGCGCGCGTACATCGTGCAGAACCAGACCGCCGCGGCCTGCATCCGCGCCGCCGCGATCACCTTCGACAACGACGGCGAATCCCGCGCGCAGGTTGACGCGGTCGCCGGACTCGGCACCGCGCTCTGCACGGCTGCACTCCTGAACCGGAGATTCGCCGCGCTCGTAAGCGACGTCGCCGACGTGATTGCGCAGGCCGACAGGCGCGCGCGAGAGCTGAAGAGCGAGATCGAGGAGATTCGCCGCACGATCGAGGCCGACGAGGAACGCGTGCGGCGGGCGGAGCAGGAGCTCGAGCAGATCGAGCGTGACCTCGACGACGTGCGCGGACAGCTCGCGGCGCAATGACGCTCGCGACCTGGTGGTCGTGGATGGTGTCTTCGGTGGTGTGAAAGTCCTGCTCGCGCTCGCGCTGCTCCTGGCAAGCATTCCCGCGCGAGCCGGCTCCGGACTCGATCTCGCCATCCTCGTCGATCGCTCGCGCAGCATGTCCGCGCGTCCGCGGATCGAGCCGGCCATGGTGAACCTCTCGGCGAGACTGCTCGCGCGAAACGGCGCGGTATATGACGTGAGCCACCGCCTGGCCGTGATCAGCTTTGCCTCCGCGGCCACCGTGGACATGCCGTGGACGTTCGTGCGCGACGAAACGATGCGCGTGGTCCATCGCAACAGGGGAGGAACGACCGACGTCCTTGCGGGACTGCGCCGGGTGAAGAGTCTGTTCGACACCTTGCCGCGTGATGCGGAGCGGCGCCGGGCGGTCCTCATCATCACCGACGGCGTTCCCTATGTCCGCGATGCGGACGCGCGTCATTCCATCGAAGAGCTCGATCGATACGCCGGCGCGGACCTGTTGCAGGCCGGCATCTCGGTGGACGTCCTGGCCATCGCACCCGGCGCGATGGCGTGGAAGCCGGCGGTCCTGCATGCGACGACCGCCGAAGTTCCCGACATCCTGGCCACGTTGCACGCAGTGGTTACGCGATTGGCGGGAACGCAGAGCGTCGAGAGCGCGCCGTCGAAATCGCGGCCCGGGGTCGATCACATCGTCGTGCCGCCCTACCTCGATCTGGTCGTCTTCGATGCCTTCCGCACCTCTCCGAGCGCGACCATCGAGATTTTTCCGCCGCATAGCAATCGCGCCATCAGCGACGGCGCGGACGGCGTCGAAGCGGTGCAATTCGGCGACGTCCTGCAAACGCTGGCCGTCTCGCGTCCCGCGCCGGGCGAGTGGATCATCCGCAAGTCGCATCCCGATGCGCACGTCCGCATTCGGTCGCAGCAGTTTTTCCCGCGCGGGGTCTTGCTCGAGCCGAATCGCACGACGGCCGCACGCGAGGACATGCACATCGTCTATCAAGTCCTCGGCGATGACGCCCGCCCGCTCGGCGAGTTACCGGACTACCCGCTTTCGCTCGACGTCACGCTGGCCGGGCCGGACGGCCGGAAACACGCGATGGCCCTCGAGCGCGACGCGAGCTCCGGCCCCGCCGCATTCCGCACCAGCGAGGACGCGCGGTGCACGAAACCCGGCCACTACTGGACCGATGTTCGCGTGCACACCGCCGATGCGGCGGGAAATCGCATCGAGGTCTTCCGCGATCGCTGGTCCGGCTTCACCGTGACGGCCGGCTACGCACGCGCGGAAGCCAACGCGGCGGCGACCGCGCCGCCGGCGCCGCACACCTCCCGATGGCTCACCGCCACGTTCGTGGTCGCTTGTGCGATCGCTGTGGCGATCTCGCGCTGGCGAAAAACCTGAGCGGCGCCGCTCGTGTCTTTCCGATCGATCCCTACAGGACGAATGGTGAGACAGCGAATCGGTCCGTATCGCATCGAGAAAGTCATCGGGAACGGTGGCATGGGCCTGGTCTACAAAGGCCGCCACGAGAGTCTCGATCGCTGTGCCGCGCTCAAGGCGTTGTTGCCGAGCGACGCGCTCGACGCCGCTGCGCGCCAGCGTCTCGTGCACGAGGCGCGCGCGCATGCACTGCTGGCGCACGAGAACATCGTCTCGGTCTACGACTTCATTCCCGACGACGGCGAGCTCTTCATCGCCATGGAGTATGTCGACGGCGAGACGCTGACAGCGCTCCTCGAACGAAGTCCGAGTCGCCGGCTGCCGGCCGACGCCGCGTTGCGGCTGATCCTGCAGGTCCTCGCGGCACTCGCACATGTGCATGCCGGGAAGATCACGCATCGCGACGTGAAGCCGTCCAACGTCCTGGTCTGCAACGGCAACGTCAAGCTGACGGACTTCGGCATCGCTCTGGTGCCGGATGCGCCGCG
>CAMPKJ010000106.1 GCA_946887105.1 uncultured Acidobacteriota bacterium
AGACTCGCCCCACACCCCGAATACGGAGACGCACGAACACCTTGACCGCACTCGCCCCCGACATCCATCAGCCGCCGCCGTTCTTCGAGTACGTGCGTCTCGAGGACGATTCCGTTCCCGCGGCGCAGCCCGGCTGCATCGACGTCGCGCTGCTGGACATGAATCACTCCTGGCCGAACGTCGGTCATGACGCGCTCGTGAACATCATCCTCGAGGCGGCCGATGCGTTGCGCGACGACCTCGAGGGGAAGCGCCTGAAAGTGCGCGTGCTGTCGTACGACGTCCGGCGCCGCAATGCCATCCCCGCTTCGCCGAACGGCCGTTTCCAGCTGTACCTCGGCACCGGAGGTCCCGGTCATCTCGATCCGCGCCTCAACGACGGAACGCACGAATGGAGTCAGGGCGTCGCCGAGACCGACGCGTGGGAAGCGCCGCTGTTCCGCCTGTTCGACGACATCCTCGAGGATCGTTCCGCGGCCATGCTCGCGGTCTGCCATTCGTTCGGACTGGTCTGCCGCTGGTCGGGTGTCGCGACGCCGGTGCTTCGCGAGGAGAAGAGCAGCGGCATGCCGCTCAACCGTCTGTCGCGCGAGGCGCTGCAGCATCCGTGGTTCGAGCAGTTCGCGCGCGAGTTGCCCGATCATCAGCACTTCCGCGTCGTCGACAACCGCCTGTTCGATCTGATCCTGGAGTCGCCCGGCAAGAGCATCCCCATCGCGTTCGAAGCAACCGGCAGCACCGCGCTGACGATGATCGAGCTCGCCCGCGACCAGTCCGGCGCGATGCCGCGCTTCCTGGGCGTGAACCATCATCCCGAGATCGTCGATCGCGAGCACATCCTGAGAGTGCTGGACACGAAGCGCGCGCACGGCGAGGTCACCGACCAGTGGTACGAGGAACGCGCGATCACGATGCGCGATCTCTTCCGCGGCGAGAACGAGCGGCAGAGCCGGCTGACCTCGCACTACACGTTGATCGAGCCGCTGCGCCATCAGCTGGCGCGCGTGATTCGCGAGCGGTAAGTAGCCTTCTCCCCTCCGCAGAGGGGAGAAGGTGCCGCAGGCGGATGAGGGGTCGCTTCGGTCGACGGAGAGAGTCCCTCATCCGCCCTTCGGGCACCTTCTCCCACTGCGGCGGGAGAAGGTGACTCACGTTGACAGCGAATACAATCCGCGCAATGGCCCCAAGCGGAGTGAACATCGTTGCGATCGGCGGAGGCACGGGCCTCTCCACGCTGCTCCGAGGTTTGAAGCGTTACGTCGATGGCGACGGGCCGTGGTCGGTGGCGGCACTCGGCGCGATCGTTACGGTGACTGATGAAGGCGGCAGCTCCGGCGTGTTGCGCAAGGAGTTCGGGATGCTGCCGCCGGGCGACATCCGCAACTGCATCGTCGCGCTCGCGGAAGAGGAGCGGCTGCTCTCGCAGCTTTTCTCGTACCGCTTCGACACCGACTCCGCGCTCAAAGGCCACTCGCTCGGCAATCTGCTGCTCACGGCGATGACGGACATCACCGGCAGCTTCGACAACGCCGTCCTCGCGGCTTCGGAGGTCCTCGCGATCCGCGGCGAGATCTATCCGTCGACGCTCGCCGACGTGCGCATCCGCGCGACGCTCGAAGGCGGCGCGGAGCTCGTCGGCGAAGTGGCCATCAGCGGCTCGAACATCGGCGAGGCGCCGCGCACGACCGTGCGTCATGCGCGCATCACCCATCTCGCACTCGATCCCGCGGACGCCGAGCCGACCGACGGCGCGCTGGCGGCGCTGGCCGTGGCGGACCTGATCATCATCGGTCCGGGCTCGCTCTACACGTCCGTCCTGCCGAACCTGGTCATCCGGCGGCTCGCGGACGCGTTGCGCAATGCGCGGGCGCTGCGGGTGTATGTCTGCAACGTGATGACGCAGCCGAACGAAACGGACGGCTACACCGCGCAGGACCATCTTCGCGCCATCATCGAGCACGCCGGCCTGGTCGTCGACGTGATGGTGATGAACGGCAGCCGCCCCTCGGACGCGATCATCGCCCACTACGCCTCGATGAATCAGCATCCGGTACAGTTCGATCCCGAAGCGATCCGCGCGCTCGGCGTGACGCCGTTCTTCGGCGACATCATTGCAGAGGGCAACTTCGTGCGGCACGATCCCGCTGCCCTCGCGCAAACGATCTTCCAGATTTACGAGCGCTACGGACGCACCCTCGAACGGATGAGGAAATGAACGACAACCTCGAAGTGATCATCCTCGCGGCCGGCCTCGGCACGCGCATGAAGTCGGGCACCATCAAGATCCTGCATCGCGCCGCCGGACGGCCGATCATCGACTACGTCCTCGATCTCGCCGCCGGTCTCTGTCCGCATCCGCCGGTGATGGTGGTCGGCCATCAGCGCGAAGCGGTGCAGGAAGCGGTCGGATCGCGCGCGCGCTTCGCCGTGCAGGAGCAGCAACACGGAACCGGTCACGCCGTGCTGCAGGCGGCATCGGTGCTCGAGCCGGCCGGCGTGAAGCAGAAGCGCGTGCTGATCCTCTCCGGAGACGTTCCGCTGACGCGCCGCGAGACGCTGCAGCAACTGCTCGACGAGCACGAACGCTCCGGAAACGCGCTAACGCTGCTGACCATGAAGCTCGGCGATCCCGCGATGTACGGGCGGATCGTGCGCGATGCGGACGGCGCGGTGATGCGCATCGTCGAAGCGAAAGACGCGTCCGATGAAGAGAAGCGTATCGACGAAGTCAACGCCGGCATTTACGTGTTCGAAGGCGAGCATCTCTTCGACAATCTGCGCGGCCTCTCGCCCGACAACGCGCAGAAGGAGTACTACCTCACCGACCTGCTGCAGGTGCTTCGCAATGCCGGGCATCGCGTCGGCGCAGTCGTTGCCGCCGATGCGATCGAAGCGGTGGGCGTGAACTCACGCGCCGAGCTCGCGCAGGTCGAGGGCGAGATCCAGCGCCGCGTCGTGGCCAGACTGATGAGCGAAGGAGTCACGTTTCGCAATCCGTCCACGGTGGTCATCGACTCGACGGTCACGATCGGCGCCGACACGGTCGTTTATCCGTTCGTCACGCTCGAAGGAACGACGCGCATCGGCAAAGAGTGCGTGATCGAGCCGGCCGTGCATCTCGTCAACGTCACCGTCGGAGACGACGTCCACCTCAAGACCGGCACCGTCGCCGAAGACGCGATCATCGGAGACCAGGCATCCGTCGGACCGTATGCGCACCTGCGTCCCGGCACGGAACTCGGGCGGAAGGTCAAGGTCGGCAACTTCGTCGAAACGAAGAAGGCGGTCTTCGGCGAAGGCGCGAAGGCATCGCACCTCTCGTACATCGGCGATGCCGAAGTCGGCGCGGAGGTGAACATCGGCGCCGGCACGATCACGTGCAACTACGACGGCAAGCGGAAACACAAGACCATCATCGAAGACGGTGCGTTCATCGGCTCCGACTCGCAGCTGGTCGCTCCGGTGCGCATCGGCCGCGGCGCCTACGTCGGCGCCGGCTCGACCATCACCAAGGACGTTCCGGCGGATTCACTCGCGCTGAGCAGAACGCCGCAACGCGTGGTCGAGGGCTGGGCCAAGTACAAGAAGTGAGGCCGTTTCAGGCGCTCACCTTCGCGTCAGGTCGACGCGCATGCGTCCGAAGTCGATGACCACGTTGAAGTGCCCGAGAAAGTTCTGGCCGATGATACCCACCGCGGCGTCGTTCTCGTTGCCGGAGTACATCGGGATGGTCTCGAACGCGCCTGCCCAGCGGTCGATGCCGACCTGCACGTCCTCGAGCTTCGAGCCGCGTTTCATCGAGCCGCCCAGCCCCTGCAGCGTGGCCGTGTGTGACGAGCCGAAGATCGACACCGGCAACGCGGCCAGTCGCGACTCGTTCAGGAACGTGATCTCCGAACCGGTATCGAGCACGAACAGGTACCAACCCTTGCGGTTCACCGCGCCGCGCACGTGCGGGCGGAAGCCTTTGTAGAAGAGGTTCTGGTCGGGATCGGGATTGCGGTCCGCGGAGGTGAGCTGCTTGAAGGTGATGTGGCGCGTGTCGAAGTTGAGGTCGAGCCGGAACTCCTTCAGCAGGCTGGTACCGAGCAGGAAGTTCATGTTGAACTCCTTGCCTTCCTTCTTGTTGATCAGGAAGCGCATCTTCTCGTCCGGCATGATCGCCACCGGCACGTTCTCGATGACCATGCCGCCGAGCTCCAGCGTGTCGAGAAGGCCGAAGCGCACCGCGATCGGCTCGCCGAGGAGTCCGTAGAACGTGCCTTCGAACGTGCCGAGGCTGCGCACCTGCAGGGAATCCGCAAGCCGGTTTGAGATGATGGAGAGCACCGCGCCGGAGTCGACGATCGCCTCGACGTCGTCGCTGCGATTGATGCGCACGTCGAGGCGCGGCACATCGGGACGGCCGAAGCGGAACGGAAGCCGCTCCTGGCCGTTGCCGCTGAAGCGATACACCGGGATGCCGGTGAGCGCTTTGAGATATTCGAGATGCCACTGCCGCACCACCATCCCGCGGCTGACGGCGATGTTCGCCCACTCCAGGCTGGACTCGAAGTTGTTCTCGAGCAGCTCGACCTGCGAGAGATCCCAGGCGATCTCCGCGTAGGTGTTGCGGAACGGATTGAGGTCCAGCGCCGCGCGCAGGTGGCGCCGCGCGTCATCGAACCGGCCTGCGGCGAGATACGCGCTGCCATATCCCGCGAGCTCCGCGGCCAACGGTTTGTCCGCCTCGCGTGCGGCCGCCAGCTCCATCGCGCGCAGGTAGTCGGCCTTGCGCAACATCGACTGCACGTCCGCTCCGCGATCGATTCCCGCGGGCGTGAGCAGCAACGGCTCGATGCTGACTTCCTTGTACAACGCGCAGCCGCCCAGCACGATCAGGAACGCGGCCGCTGCGACTCTGCGAGACATTGCCATCTCCTCGGGAACGGCCCGATTGTACGAGCGTTGTCCGCGGGAGGAACGGGCGAAGCGGTTTCGCCACAGCGGCTTCAACGATCCGTCACACCGCCGCCGGGGAGTCGCAAAGTCTCAAAGTCGCAAAGGAACGGCGGCAAGAAGCGGAGCTCCTTTGAGACTTTGAGCCTTTGAGACTTTGCGACTCCCCTCTCATCCCTTCACCAGAATCCCCAGCTCCCGGATCTGATACGCCAGAGCCTGTCTCGACATCTTCAACGCCGCCGCCGCCTGGTTCTGATTGCCCGCCGCTTCGGCCAGCGAGCGTTCGATGAGATCGCGCTTGAAGCGCATCACCGCGTCCTGATACGAGCCCGCCGACACACGCGACGGCACGACCTTGCGCAGGCGCTCGGGCAGATGCTCGACGTCGATCTCTTTCGCCGACTCACCCGCCATCGCATGCGCGGCGCGGATGGTGTTCTGCAGCTCGCGCACGTTCCCGGGCCACGCATACGCGGTAAAGATCGCCTCCGTGTCGGCCGAAAGCAGCGACGGTCCGGTGCGATGTTTTGCGCGCTCGGCGGCGAGAAAGTGCGCGGCCAGCAACGCGATGTCGCCGCCGCGTTCGCGCAACGGCGGCAACGCCACTTCCACGCCGCGGATGCGGTAGTAGAGGTCATCGCGGAAGCGGCCTTCCTCGACGGCCGCATCGAGGCGGCGGTTGGTGGCGCTGACGATGCGCACGTCCGCGGAGCGATTGGCGGTATCACCGACGCGGCGGAACTCGCCTTCCTGCAGGAAGCGCAGGAGCTTCGCCTGCGTGGCCAACGGCAGCTCGCCGACCTCGTCGAGAAACAGCGTTCCGCCGTCCGTCGTCTCGATGAGCCCGGCGCGATCGCGATCGGCGCCGGTGAATGCGCCGCGCACGTGTCCGAACAGTTCGCTCTCGACGAGGTTCTCCGGCAGCGCCGCGCAGTTGACCGCGGTGAACGGCTTCTGGCGCCGCGGCGACTGGCGATGCATGGCGCGCGCGACGAGCTCCTTGCCGGTTCCCGATTCGCCGAGGATGCAGACCGCGACGTCGCGGCGTGCGATGCGCGCGACCAGCGATTCGATCTCGCGGATCGCGGCGGATTGGCCGACGATGCCGTCGATCGCGGTGGCACGCGATGATCCGGCGTGCTCTTCCTGTTCGAGCAGGCGGCGGAAGCGGTGATTCTCGGCACGCGTGCGGAACATCGCGGCGACCGCCTCGCGTCCGTCGGCGGTCCATGCGGAGGAGTGCTCGATGTAGAGATATTCGCGCTCGCTGCACGCTGTCCAATCCGCGGCGCCATCGAGATGATCGAAGCCCGGCGCCTGATACGAGCCGATGGCGTTCCACTGCCCCATGCGATTGCGCGTCGCGAAACACCACGGCACGTCGAAGTCGTGCGGCGCGAACGGGAACTCGCGCGTGGCCGCCGCGCGCAGGAGTCGCAACTCGATCTCCGCCGGCGCGGGAGCAGCGTCGAACGCGAGGTCGAGCTCCGCCGCGATCGCCTGCGCCGCCGCCGTATCCGCGTTTGCGACGGCGGCGCGGAAGCGGATCAGCTTCGCGGGAACCGAGTCTCCTTCGGCGTTTTGCCAATCGCGGTGCAGGCGTGCATGGCGCCGCGTCAGCTCCGCGTTTCCGGAGCGGCCGGTCGCGAATCGCGGCGAGCGGCCGTCCATCCGCTCCAGCTCATCGAGGATCAACGCCGCGGCCTCGCGGATCTGATCGTGATGTCCGTGGCGTTCGCACATCGTGAGCGCCGCGCGGCGCGCATCGGCGAAACGTCCGCGCGAGAAGTCGAGATGCGCGGTGAGCAGTTGCAGTTCCGCGAGCCGCACCGAGTCGCCGTTGCTGCTGTAGTAATGACGCAGCCGCGCGATGCGCTGCGACGCATGCGCCCACTGTCCGGCATCGGCGGCGAGATAGGCGAGCGTGAACAGGATGCCGCCCGCGGCGCGATCGCCTTGCGTTTCCTCGACTTCGCGCAACGCCTCGACCGCAACCGCGCGCGCCGCGTCCCACTCGCCCGCGGAGAAAACCGCAAAGAGCCGGTCGAGCGCCGCATCGATGCGCTCGATGGTGTTGCGCGCGCGAGCGTACGCCGCGGCCGCACCACGCGCGGCTTCGGCATAGTCGTGCCGTTCCACCGCGCGATACGTCGCCAGGCGCGCGGCGAGGTAGTGCCCGGGCGGCAGCGTCACGCCGATGCCGAGCAGCGCGCGCTCGTAGTCCGCCTCCGTCGACCGCGCGCAGCGCTCCAGCTCGCGCGCCGACTCTTCTTCGCGATCGAGCAGCCGCAGCAACTCGACGCGGAGCAACTGCACTTCGGGCGACGGCTCGACGCGATCGAGCCGCGCCAGCGCCGTCGCGTAATCGCCCATGCGGCGTTCCACGCGCGCGAGCACGAGCTCGTCGCCGGTGCCGAGATCGCGCGCATCGCGATAGCGGCCGCAGTCGATCAACGCGTGCGCGTAACGCACCAGCAGCGGCGGTGTGAGGACGGACAGCGGCACGTGTCCGAGCTCGCTGACGGTCCATTCGCTCGCGTCCAGAACGCGCGCCGCAGATTCCGGATCGCCCGCATCGAGCCACAACAACGCGGCGCGGACGCCGACCGCATGCGTTGCCGCCACGCGGCAGATCGAGGCTCGCGACGCGGCGGGAATCGAGCGCGCGGCTTCGTCGCGCAACGCGTCGCTCGCAAACGCGAACGAATGCTCGTCGAGCGAGGTCATGCCGTCGACCACGAGCTCCTCGAGTGGGCCGTGAAACAGAAAGTCGCCGAGAAACGACGTCGCGAGCGCGCGAGGGATGGTCGTGCCGAGGAGCGCCAGCGCGCCGATGTAGGAACGTGCGGGCTCGGCGAGCGCCGGCAGCGCCGCGGTGCGCGCCGGAACATCGCCCTGCGCGAGATACACCGCAAACGCCGCGGACTCGACGAACTCGTGCGGCGGCACATCGAGCGCCTCCCGCGCGGCGAGACGCGGCGCGATCAGAAACTCGCGCCTGCCGGGAAGCGCGTTCGCGTCTCCGGGAATCAGCCAGGTGCCATGCTTCGCGTTCGACAGCAGCTCGACGACCTGGCGCGAGCCTTCATCGAACGCATCGGCATCCGCGACGATGAACACATGGCGGACACGGGAAGTCTCCGCGAGGATGCGCTCCGCGATCGCCGAAACGTCGCCGGCCGCCGTCATGGCGAGTGCCGAGTAGCGCTCCAACGGCGAGACGCCGCGAAATACAACGCAGCGAAACGAACCGTCGCGCTCCGCGAAACGCTGCACCGATTCGACGCAGTCATCGTGATACCCGAACCGCCCGCCGTCATGCAGCAGCGCACGCAACCCTTCGGCGCCCGGAGCCGCGATCGCCCCACACGCCGCGCGGCGCATCCACCGCAAATCCGCCGCCGCGTCGCGCGAAACACGCGCGAATGCCTCCGCATAGATCGCGTCCGCGCGCGCCCACGACTGGCGCAGCAGATCGAGCTCCGCGCCGATCCGCTCCGCGAGTTGCTGCGCGAGCGTCAGCACCGGCGGCGCGATCGACGGATCGCACGCACGCGCGGCGACACGCAGCAGCCGCACATCGATGCCGCGTTTCTGCACCACCATCCACTCCGCCGGATCGAGCTCGCCGTCCGCGATGCCGGCAAACTGGAGCAGTGCCTGGTGCGCCGCGAACTGCGCGAGCAGCGAAAGCCGGTCGCGCGGACCGATCTCGCGTAAGGCGGTCAGCGGCGTCGCCGCCAGCTCCTCATCCCACGGCAGCGACGCATGCCGCAACGTCGCGGTCAGGGCATGGTCCCACTCGAACGCGTGCGCCCGCACGACAGACGCAGCGCGGCCGGCCCGCGCGCTACCGCGCATATTCATGGATGGCCGGAGAGAGTAACGGATGAGTGTCTGTATGGAAAGAGAGGAGATGGGTTCCTCGGGTTCCTCGGTTCCTCGGGGTGGAATCCCTCCGAGGAACTCCGAGGAACCGAGGAACCCGAGGAACCGCCTTACAATCCCGCCCCGCATGAACGACCTCGGAATCGGCATCGAAGCGGCCCGGCGCGGCGCCGCGATTCTGCTGCGGCACTGGCAACATCTCGGCAAGGACGACGCCGACCTGAAGGCGCGCCATGACTGGGTCTCGAACGCCGATCGCGAGAGCGAAGCGGAGATCATGAAGACCATCCTCGAGCTCTCGCCGGACGACGGGTTCCTCGGCGAGGAGTCCGGCCGCAGCTCGGGAGCGAGCGAGCGCGTCTGGATCATCGATCCGCTCGACGGCACGTCGAACTACCTGCAGCACTTCCCCTTCTGGTCCGTCTCCATCGCCCTGCGCGATCGCGGCGAGACCGTCGTCGGAATCGTGTACGAGCCGTTGCGCGATCTCTTCTTCACCGCCGAGCGCGGCGCGGGCGCGTTCCGCAACGGCGATCGCATGCGCATCTCCTCGCAGCAGACCCTGGAGGGCTCGTTCCTCGCGACCGGCTTTCCGTTCCGCGCGCAGGAGTACGTCGAGCCGTACGTGGCCATCTTCACGGACGTCATCCGCACTTCGAAAGGCGTACGCCGCGCCGGATCCGCGGCACTCGATCTCGCCTACACCGCGGCGAGCATCTTCGACGGCTTCTTCGAGATGCACCTCGCGCCGTGGGACGTCGCCGCGGGCGCGTTGCTCGTCACGGAAGCGGGCGGCGTCGTGACCGACTTCTCCGGCGGCCAGCGCTGGCTCGAGCGCGGCAACATCGTCGGCGCATCGACGGGAGTCCACGAGGGATTGATGCGAGTGATGGAGCGGCACGTGACGGAAGACCAGCTCGATCACCGGAAGGCGCCGCGCCTCGAGGTGTGATGCGGCGGCGCAAACTCCCGAAATCCTTCTATCTCCACGACACCGTCTCGGTCGCGCGCGCGCTGATCGGCTGTGTGATCTGGCGCCGCCTCGATCAGGGTGAGCTGCTCGGCGCGCGCATCGTCGAGACCGAGGCCTACCTCGGCGCGAACGACATGGCCAGCCATGCGCGGCGCGGTCTGCGGTCGGCGCGCAACGAGTCGATGTACCTCGAAGGCGGTCACGCGTACGTCTACTTCACGTACGGCATGCACTGGTGCATGAACGTGGTCACGCAGGAGGCGGATCTCGCCGAGGCCGTGCTGCTGCGCGCGGCCGAACCGCTGCGCGGGATCGAATTCATGCGCGAGCGGCGGCCGAAGGCGAAGAAGGATTGGGAGCTGATGAACGGGCCGGGCAAGATCTGCATGGCCATGGACATCGACCGGCGGATGGACGGACAGAGCCTGCGCGGCGACGTGCTGTGGCTCACGGAGCGCGAGACGTTGATCGATGAGGACCACATCGCGGTCAGTCCGCGCGTCGGCATCGACAACTCGGGCGACGCCGCCGCGTGGCCTCTGCGCTTTTTCCTGCGCAACAACCGGCACGTTTCAGCAAACCGTCATGTCTGATCATTACCGGACGCTGGCCGAGCCCGCGGAGTTCCGCCACAAGATCGAGCGCTCGGAGTTTCTCGGCATCGCGTTTCCGGTGACGAGCGAAGAGGCGTTCTTCGCCGAGCTCGAACGCGTGCAGAAGCGCTACTTCGATGCGACCCATCACTGCTGGGCCTTTCGCCTCTTTGCCGATGCGCGGTCGCGGAGCTCCGACGCGGGCGAGCCGTCCGGCACCGCGGGCAAGCCGATCCTCGCCTCGATTGAAGGCGCCGCGCTGCACGACCTCGGCGTCATCGTCGTGCGCTGGTACGGCGGCATCAAGCTCGGCACCGGCGGCCTCTCGCGCGCGTATCGCGACACGGCCGCGGAGACGCTGCGCCACGCGAAGCTGCTCGACCGGTACGTGTACGAGCGCATCCGCGTCATCGTCCCGTTCGACTCGCTCAGCCACGTCTACCGGCTCGTCCATCCGCCGGACGTCGTGCTGGTCGAGGAGCGCTACGGCGAACAGAATGAGTTTTTCTTCGACGTTCGCGCGTCGATGGCGAATGCGTTCCGGCAGCGGCTGGTCGAGCTGCGCCTGACGGAGTTCCTCGGGGTTCCTCGGAGCGCCTCGGGTTCCTCGGAGTGAGCTTTTCCGGACCACCCGAGGAACTCCGAGGACCCGAGGAACTCCGAGGAACTCGGCTACTCTTCCGTGACCGTCGTCCGCGCGATCCGGTCTCCCGTGCGCGGCTTGCCGAGGAGCACGAGGAGCACCTCGATCAGATTCCAGCCGGGGATCACCAGCGGCAGGTTGCGGACCAGCGAGCGCCCGTAGCCGCAGCCTTCGCCGTGCGGGGTCAGCAGGCGCAGGCCGAGGAGTTGCTTGCCGATGGAGCGGCGGCGGAAGCCGTCGCGGAAGAGCATGGCCAGCATGAGGATGGCCAGGGCGGCCCACCAGACCAGCTGGATGCCTTTGGGCGTGGTGGTCCAGGTCATGGCGTAGCTGACGAGGGAGGCCGGCAGGACCAGCAGGATGGAAATTGAGAGGGCGTCGACGAGGAACGCCGCGATGCGGAGGAGCTTGGTTTGAGCGTCTGTCATGCTGAGAACCGAGATGTCGTGCTGAAACCCGGGCCGGCGATTGTCGTACAACCGTCCAGCAGGTGTCGTATGAACAGGCAGAACCGCGCGCTTTATTTACTCCCGATCGTCATGCTGGCGCTGACCGGCGCAATGGCGTGCGGCCGGGCGGAAGGTCACTCGTCCCGCCGCGACCGCGGTGAATCCGCCGCCGTCGCGACGATCACACGCAGCTGGCCGGCGGCTTCCGTCCGCGAGCTGCGCGTCTTCGAAGTCGACGGCAGCATCTCCGTCGAAGCCGCGCAGACCTCGCAAATCTCGCTCGTGGCCACCGCGCACGGCGATCTCGAGATCCAGAAAGGCATCGAGAACGACGGCCTCTTCGAAACGCGCCTGGAAGGGGACACGCTCAGCATCGGCCGCAAGGAGCAGAAACGCGGCAAGTTCGAGTTCGACATCCCCTTCCTCTTTGGCCGCGAGGACAAGCGCATCGACTACGTGCTGCACGTCCCGCCGTCGGTGATGCTCCAAGTGATGACCGTCAACGGCAAGATCGTCACGCGCGGCGTGGAAGGGGAGACCCAGGCCACGACCGTGAACGGACGGATCGACATCGAAACGCCGGGCGTGAGCGAGCTTCGCGCCACGACCGTGAACGGACGGATGAAGGCGAAGTTCACGCGCGACTTCCAGGGCGCGCGCCTCAAGAGCGTCAACGGTGGCGTGGAAGCCTTCTTCCCGCAGAACGCCTCGTTCGCGGTCGACCTCTCGCAGGTCAACGGCGACTTCGAGGCATCGTTCCCGCTGAGCATCCACTCGAACCCCGGCAGCCGCCGCGTGTCGGGTGAAGTGAACGGCGGCCGGCACGATCTGAAGATCGTGACCGTGAACGGCGACATCGAGCTGGCGAAGCTGAACGGGATGTAGCCGCGCGCCTATACTCGCGCGCGATGCGGCGATTCGCACCCATCGCGCTCTTCCTCGCGTTCGCGCTCGCCTCATTCGGGCCGATCCGCAACTACGATTTCTTCTGGCACCTCGCCACCGGGCGTTGGATCGTCGATCATCAGACGCTCCCGCTGACGGATCCGTTTGCGGTCGCGAGCGACCGGCACGCGTGGATCAACGGCGAGTGGTTGTTCGAAGTGATCGCGTACGCGGCGCACGCGATGGTTGGACTGGCCGGGATGTCGGTGGTGCGTGCGCTGCTCGCGGCCGCGATCTTCACGCTGATCTTCTTCGAGTCGCGACGTGATGTGCTGGTGACGGCGATCGCGTTTGCGGGCGCGATGCAGACCTTCGATCTGCGGCCGTCATCGGTGGCGTTGTTGTTCGTGGTGCTCGCGATCACGGCACGATCGTGGATCGGGCACGCGATCCTCGCCGTGCTCTGGATCAACATCCATCCATCCGCGATCCTCGCGCCGGGAATCGCAGCGTTATCGACGCGCCGCGCCGCGCCGGCGATCGCCAGCGCAGTGGCGTTGCTGATCAATCCGTTCGGCTGGCGCGCGCTTGTCGCGCCGCTGGAGCTGATGTCGTACGTGAGCAGCGGCGCGTTCGTGAACGCGGAATGGCTGCCGAGCCGCGTCGCGCAATTTCCGCTGCTGCACCTCTGCGTCTTCGGCGGCGCGGTTCTGTTCATCATGCGCCGCAACGATGACGAGAGCCGCTGGTGGCGCGTGCTGCTCTTTGCAGGCTTCGCGTTTCTGGCCATCCGTCACGTGCGCAATCAGGGATTGTTCTTCGTCGCGCTGCCGCTTCTGATTCCGCGCGTCGAGATCCGCCGCTCCATCGCCGTCACTGCCGCGGCCGCGGCCATCGCGCTGGTGCTCTTCACGCGCGATCACAGGCCGGGCGTCGCGCCGGAACGCTTTCCGTTGCAAGCGGCCGCGCATCTGAAAGCGACCGGATTGCGCGGCAACATCTACAACCCCGATCAATTCGGCGGCGTGGTGATCTGGACGTTCTATCCCGAACGCCGCGCGCTGACCGACGGCCGCAACGAGCTCTATCGCACGTACATCCCCGAGTACGCGCGCGCGCGGCGCGATCAGCGCGAATGGCGCGCGCTGCTCGCGAAGTACAGGATCGATCTGGCCATCGATGAATACCGGGCACCGTTGCCGGTCGTGAATGCAGTGACGGGTGCGCGGCAGATGATGCCGGCGTCGCTCGCGTACTGGCCGCCCGAGGAGTGGGCGATGATCGGCTACGACGAAGCGGGGATGGTGTTTGCGCGGCGGGCGGCGTATGCGCCGGAGATGATCGAGAAGCTCGAGATGCGCGAACGGCCTAATTGACCATCTCGTGCGGATCGGCGTAGCTGAGCTCTTCTTCCGGCCAGCGCTGCTGCAGCACGCGGCTGAAGCTCGGCTGCACGATGCGCTCGTAGCGCACTTCGAATCCGGGGAACAGCTCCAGGATCGCTTTGCGCGCGCAATCGACGAGGCAACGGGCCTCGCGATGCGAGACCGTGCGGTCGCTGCTGATGAGATTGAGCGTGAGCTCCACGATCATCCGAACACGACGGAGGCGGCGGCGTTCGAAGAACGCGGAGTCGGGCTCCGAGTGTGATTCGTATTCGAATTTCGGCATCGTAGTCACACGCCGCAAACCGCCTGTTTGGAGGGTGAATTCCAACGCGGCGGTTACAACGCGTCAGGCGTGCTCGCGATCGCCTTCCGCCCAGATCTCATCGGCGAGCTCGGGCTCGATGCGCGACTCGTAGTAGCGGATCGCGCTGCGCGCCACCGCATACACCGCGGCATAGTTGAGCGCTCCGCCCGAGATCACGCCGACGAACGGAATGAACTTCGTGAGCCGGTCGCGCAACACGCGCGTGCCGATCTTCTCCGCGATCAATCCGCCTTCGATGGTCGCCGATCCGAGCATCGCGGCGATGCCCTGCTTGCCCACGCCGACGCCCGACGCGAAGGCGAGACACGAAACCGCTTCGTTGAAACGCTCGCGCGACGTCGGCTCGTGTCCGTAGATGGTGGCGATGCCGAGGATCAGGCGAAACTGTTGATAGACGAGGTAAGCGTGGTCGGCGCCGTGCGTGCCCAATGCCGCGAGGCCGAGCGGCAGTCCGGTGACCGCGCCCGCGGCAGCGCAGCGGATGGCGGTGCGGCGCGCGAGCACGCGCGAGTGTTGCGCGGCCTCGAATGCCGGCGCGCCGGCGCGCAGCTCGTCCACTTCCTTCTTCAGCTTGTCCGTGTCGATCTCCTCGAACATGGAGCGGAACAGCTCCTCGAGCATCGAGTCGGCTCGCCGCTTCACCTCTTTCGCTTTGACCATGGTTCGCTCGAGGAGATTGTTGGACGCATCGCTGGACGGCACCGGGAGCTGCTGCGGGAGGACCAGTTCCATTCGTTTCGTTTACTCCGCGCTCTTGCTCTCGCTCTTCGTTTCGCTCTTCGCTTCGGACTTCGTTTCAGAAGATGGTGATGCGGACTCCGATTTCGTTTCGCTCTTGTTCGACGAGCTGCTCGCGTAATCGGTCTTGTAGAAACCGGAGCCTTTGAACTGAATCGCGGGAGAG
>CAMPKJ010000107.1 GCA_946887105.1 uncultured Acidobacteriota bacterium
TCACGAGGCGAACGACGTCGTCGTTGGCTTCATAACGAGTGGCATCCGCCAGCGCGAGCGCCGGAAGCGTCGTATCGGAAATGCGCAGGAGGGCCAGGTCATCGGCGGCCGACACGCCTTCGATTTCGGCGAGGTGTTCGAGGCCTTTGTAGTCCGTGAGACTGATGGTGCCGGTGCATACCTGCCGATCGCCAAGAACGTGCGCGGCGGTTGCGACGAAGCCCGCCTTGACGACGAAACTCGTACCGGTGTTGACGCCCGCGCCGCAGTCGGCACGCACGTTGAGGATGCTCTGTCGCAGCCGTTGCAACTCCTTCGGATCCACGGCGGAGCGCGACGATTTCTTCGCCGGCACCAGCGATCCCCGGACCATCACGGCATGCGTCCATTGCAGGTCGACGAAGGCCGCCGTCGAGATCGCGAAACCCATCAGAAAGAGGAAAGCGAGCACGAGAGGGGCGCGCGAATGTTTTGCTTTGGCCATGGTCAGCGAGCCTCCAGCGGGTTGTTGCACACCTTGCACGTCGTCCCGGCCGGCACCTCGGAATCGCAGATCGCGCACTGCACCACCGTCAGGACAGCCGTCGCAGCAGGTTCTGCGGCTGCAGCCGTTCGTTCGGGCGCAGGCCGCACCGGTTCGTGAATCGGGATCTTCGGCGAGTCGGCTGGCGCCATTGCAGGCGTCTCCGCATCGAGCTCGTAGCCGCAATTCGGACACGGATAATCGTCCTCATAGCCGCTCCACGTGAAGCACTGTGCGCATTCGATCAAATCGCCGAGCCGCATCTTCTTCCCGCATTTCCAGCAATTCGCAAGATCACTCGGAACGCGCGGCTCGCGGCAATGCGGGCACGGCACCATCTCCGCAAAGTGCGTATTGCATTGCGTGCAGTGACTCGCCCGCTGGTCGACCGGTTTCGCGCACACCACGCAGGGACGCTCGCCGTATTTCTTCGGGGACGCGATTGGCGGCGCGGCGGGCCGCGGCGCTGCGACTTCCCGCACTGGTTTTTTCTCGAACTTCGTCGCATCGAGGGCGAAGATCTCGCGCCATTCGGCACTCTGATCGACCACCGCGTCTTCCTTGCGCGCCGCATACTTACCTGCGCTCTTGCAGAACGGCGCGAGAATCGCGGCATACTCCCTGTATGTCAGGTGCTCGGTAATTGTGCGTTTTGTAAGCTTTTCATACTGCTGCATGAAACGGTCTCGCTCCGGCGCGACGAGTTGATCGAGCTGTTTGCTGGCTTCATCGAGCACGGCGTATTCCGGCGCGTACTGCGTCACGGTCATGTCGGGAATCGCGTCCGTGACCTCGTGCGGCGGATAGACGTGATTCATGTAGAAATCGAGCAGGAGCCTGTAGAGGACGAGCTGCGTGTTGTCGCGAAGGAGCTTGATTCGCTTCTCGATTTCCTGGATGAGGTAGCGGCGATGCGATTCGTGCTCGTTGCGCCGGTCGCGATAGAGGAAATCGATAGCATTGGCCTCGCCGCCGAGGTTCACTTCCTCCATGTGCAGATCGATCATGCGCTTGTAGCTGAACCGGAACGCCAGCTGTCCGGCGTCCGCCGGCCGTGAATGCACGTCGAGCAGTCCCAGCACCCGCGCAAGCACGAATGCCCGGACCGATTGCGCATACTGCCGCCCCTCGGCCGGCTGCTTCGGAATCAGGTCCCCGAACTGGAAGCGGTTCTTATCGGTGTGCAGCTCTTCCTTTTCGGCGAATCCGTTGTAGGCCGCGCGCAGGCCGAGCGGCGCGGTCACGGAGCTCGGGTAGAAAGCGGGAACGCCGGCCAGCTCGTGATAGAAGACGATCATGCCGCGGTTCTGCTCGCCGAGGCTGAGATATTGCGGAGTGGAGTCGCCGGACGACTGCGCTTTCCCGACGAGATCCTTGAACTGCTGCACGCGCTGGGGATGAGTGCGGTCATCCAGACCGATCAGCAGCGGGCGCTGTTTGGCATCGACGGGCTGCAATCCGATGTGCTCCAGCCCTTGCTCGCTCGGCGCGAGCCAGACCTTGGACAACCGGTATGCCTGGGCTACCTTCTCCGCCCGCTCGTGTTCGCCGAGACCGAGCAGAATGCCGAGAGCCTCCGGCTGTCTCTTCTGCGAAACGATGTGATTGCGGCACTTCGAGAAGATCATGCGTTCGATCGTTTCGGCGGGCGTGCGCTGGATCTTCTCGAGTGCGGCCGTGACCCGATCGACCTGGAAGACATCCGTCAGGATCGAGCTGCCGACCGTCCGCACCGTCTGGGTCTCGGTCGTGGCGTCGGCGCCGATCCAGGTGCGGTACCACTCGTCGACGTCGCCGTCCTTGTAGAGCGTGATGACGAGCTCGGACTTTTCGGGCTTCGAGAAGTACGTCTCTTTCTTCTGCAGGTGCTGGTGGACGTGATCGAACCCGCCGATCAATTCGTAATAGCGCCCGAGCAGGCCGTCCGCGCCGGCGTGATCGGGTCCCAGGAACGCATCGAGCTCGTCGCAGATCAGACCGCCCCGTTTGGCGATCTGCTTTCCGACCCGGGCCTGGAAGTGGTTGAAGAACGCGCCGCGGTCTTCATCGCCGTCGTCGCCGACCAGCTTCTCGTAATCGCGGTGCAGATCAGCGGCGCGGAAAAGAAACTCCGCCTCGTGGCGGCCGACGTCGAGCAGCAGTTGATCGATGGCATTGGTGTAGTACTGCACGCGATCGCGCCATTGCGGGATTTGCGAATCGAACCACGGCATATAGCGGAAGTTCTCGTTGCGCAGCAGCGCCTTGAAGCCCTGCAGCAACGAGAGCGTGTAATTGACGCCGTATTGCGGGTTGTCGGAGAGCTCCGCGGCCTTCGCCTCGATGGCCTCTTTCACGCGCTGCAGAAAGCGGCGCATGTTGTTCTCGAGCTGGCGGATGCCGATGCCCCACTCCTCCGGATCTTCGGAGTCCTCATGCGAGAAGAACTGATCGAGCTCCGCCCGGCGCGTGCGCAGGCAGGAGGCTTTTTCACCGTTCGGCGTGGCCTCCAGCTCGACGCGCAGCGCCTGCGCTTTCTGCCACAGGAAGCTGTCGAACGTGCGGCCGCTGCCGGCGTCGTGGACCATCAGCGCGTCTTCGATGTCGTTTCGATCGATGACGCCGCCCCCGTCGCGGCGCTCGTATTGTCCCTGAGCGCAGAGCACCTTCTCGTCCGCCAGGAACTTCGTGAAGAGATGCTCGAGAGGGTCTTCGACCGCCGTCTTCTTCCAGAAGTCGAGCACTTTCGTGGCCAGGCGGCTCGCGCACGCATTCTGCACGCGCTCCGTCGGAAACGAGATCGTCGACAGCCCGAACGAACCGAACCGGCAGGGAAACGGATCGCCGACGATGGCCTTGTGCGTGTCGGAATCGGATGCACGGCCGAGGGCGTCGTTGAGGAAGTTGTGCGTGTAGATCTTGAGGTTGTATTGCTCGAGGTTGACGCGCGTGGCGCGCTTCATCCCCGCGAACGCGCCGATCGAGTAATCCTGATAGAGCACCTCGGCCACCATGCGGTACGCGTCGTATTCACCGCCGCCCGAATTGATCGCCAGTCCTTCCTCGTTGCGGCCGTCGATCAGGTAGGTATTCGTGAACGGCGGCGGCCCCATGCGATCCGCTTCGTGCGGCGTCCAGTCGGCGATGAACGAATGGCTGAACGTGTAGTGATTGAGCTCCATGAGTGCGGCATACCCGTTTGCCCGTACACGATCGCCGCCCGCATATCCTGCGAAGAACGACGGCAGAAGGAGGATGCCGAGGCGCTCTGCCTCCTTGAAATACCGTTTGACGAGAAAACCGGTATCGAGGAACGTCCCGCTCCCGGTCCCGCCGGCCAGGGACGCGACCACGACGACGCGCAGGCGTTTCGGCTCGAATGAGAAGCCGAAGTTTGAAGCCTGCTGCATGATCGACGCGTCGCTGAGCTCGCGCTTGCATTGTTCGAGGCGGCTGGCGATCTTCTGGTGATTCGTTGCGTCGAAGAAGCCGAGGCGGCTGGCCAGGCGTACCTGCCCCGCGCCCTCGTGCAGATCGCCGAGGGCGGCGATTTTCGCGTTACTCGGAAACCACCGTTTCACGTTCGGATAATTGCCGAGGTGGTCGACATAACGTCCCGTGCCGCCGAAGATCGAGAGATCGATCCTTTCGACGTTGCTGAATTTGATTTGCGGATACAGCGGGTCGTCGGCACGTCGCAGGTCGTATTGTTCCGCGGCGGTATCGTTCTTATCCGTGTCGAGATGCATGAAACGGAGGAACGGCAGGTCGTCGAGCGATCCATACCGTTCCACGACCATGCGTCGCAGCCGGAGAAGGATCTCCTTGCCGGTGCCGCCGAGGCCGACGAGGAGCGTCGGCCCGACGGGCGTGGTAGTGAGTTGCGTGTGCGGAAGGCCTGCTGGCGAGATGGAGTCGAGTCGCATCGTTGCTCCTGTAGTGGTGGTTGACGATTACGCCGGCCGGCGCATCAGAAAGACGACGCCCGAGATCAGCCACCAGGCGCCGAGAAAGACAGCAGCCCAAGGCAGCCAGCCCCAATAGAAGCCGACGTCGAGGACGAGGTAGAACGAGACGAACAGCCAGGTGAGCGAGTACAGCAGGAAGAGCTGCCAGAAAATCGTCTTGCAGACGCCGTCGGGGTAATGACGGAGGAGGAACGGATAGAGAGCCTTGTAGAGGAACGTCCAGATCATCACCACCACGAGGGCGATTCCGGCGGCGCGCAACAGGAGATTGTCCGGTTGCTCCATGGCCGGCGCGGCCGTTTCGGCCGCGACATTGAACGTAATGGATAGAAGTGCAATCAGCGCAAAATGCGATTTCATGACAGATCCTTTTTCGTGCAATTCAAGGACGGCCGATCCGTGGCGGGCGGCCGGGCAGAGGCGGAGGCGAGCTGCGGGGACTGGCGGGCGGCGGCGCGGCGCGGGCCGGCGCGGCGCCTTGTTTCGGCCCCTTCGCCTTGCCTCCCCCCTCGGCTTTGATCGTGAGGCGCCGCGACGTGGTGCCGATCTTCACGTCCCACGTATCGTCATCCTGAACGGCTGTGACAATGACGGACGCGTCGCCGGTCGTCGGCTGAAAGCTGTAGCCCGCGACGCCGCGCGACAGCCGGCCGATCCGTTTCCCGTCGAATACGACGTCGTGGCGCGCGAGCGGCCTCAATGCGACCACGCGCTCGGCCTCCCGCGTCAATGCAATGCGGAACGTCCGCTTGCGGGAGAGCACGTATGCAAGCGCGGCGGCCATGACCGCCAGGACCGCGAGCATCATCAGAAGAATGGCGGTGCGGCTGCTCCCCGTCCGCAATGTGAAGCTGACGGGAACGCGCGCCGCCGGCACGTTCGGCAAGGTCTTGATGTCTTGAAACGCGAAGGCGCTGCTGGCGCGGTCGATCCCGAAAATGCCGGCCATCCGCTGCGGTTCGAGCCGCACGCGTACGTCCCTGAACGACATCCGCACCCAGCCGCCATAGCGAACGCTCGCGCCGCTCCACGCCAGACGGAGCCACGCGCCGGGCCGTTTCGGGGAGAACGAGACCGGCTGGCGCGACTGCAGGGTTGCTTTCACGTCGCGCGAGCCGGCCGGCGGAATGGCCCGGTCGATCTCCGCGCCGAAGGCATCGAAACGGTCGGGGGCAAGCGCCTGCGCTCCGAGATCGCGTTGCGCCCAGTCCTCCGGCTCGAACGGCGATGCGATCTCGAGCTCGTAATGTCCGGAAGTCACCGTGTGCTGCGTGAGATAGCTGCGGATCGCGCCCTCGACGTCGAGCTGCACGGTCTGCCCTTCCTTGAACCACCCTTTATCGTTTTCGGAAAGGACGAGACGGAGGTCGGGATGCAGCGGCGCAATGCGCAGGTCTTTGAGCTTGAGGTATTCACGACCGGGGAAAAGATCGTCGCCTCCCCCGTCGCGTCCGGCGTTGCGCAGCAGCCGGAATTTGTTGTCGTAGTACTCGAGCGTGGAAGGCGTGACGTCGTCCGGAGAGATCAACATCCCGTACACGGCGATTGCGCCGGCGTGACCGTTCTCCTCGAACGGGTATTTCAGCAAGTGGACGGCGCGAATCTCGCGACGCGAGGCCAGTGCCTCGAAGAAGGTCTGCACCCCCGCGTCGGGCTGGCCGGCTCCGTCTTCGACGATGTTGTCCGTGATCAGCCAGAGCAGTCCGTTGAAATCGCGGCTGAACGTGTCCACGGCCTCGGTGAGGTAGGTGCGATCGCCGGCGTGATCGGGAAAATGACCGATGGCGGTCTGTGCATCGAACGCCGCGACCGGAACGACCTCGTGAACCTGCCGGATATCCGACGGCGTGAATCGCTGCGTGGACGTGAAAGACCACATGCCGATCGATGCGCCGTCGACGATGGTCTGCTTCCGTGCGAACTCGTCGAGCCAGGCCACGAAGCGCGGTGACTCGTGGAAGAAGCCGACGCCGAGCCCGGCGCGTGTCTGCCGTTCCGTCGACCCGGGCGGGCGATAGCCCGGATACATGCTGCCCGAGTTGTCATAGAGGATGCGAACGGGAAGCGGCGCGCCGGGACGGAGCGGCTGCGCCGCGGCCGGGACTGCGAAAAGCACGACCGCTACGAACGTGCGCAGCCTCATGCGAGCTCCCGCAATTCGACGACCCCGTCGCGGTTTCCGGCGACGATGTAATGTTCGAACGAGGCGATGGCCGTGATCGCGGAGGCACCACCGCCGACGAGCCAGGCCTCGTGACGCGGGAATTGCGCGAGGCTGTACACGCGCACGCGGCCGTCCTCCATGCCGATGACAACGGCGGAATTGCGCACGATCAGCGGCGAGCCTTTGACGGCACGGTCGTACGGACCGAACACGTCGCGCATGCCCGTGTGCGTCAGGAAAACGCCGGACGAGTCGATGACGGCGAGCTCGCGGCTCCATTCGTCGTCGGCGGACACGGCGAAGAACTGCGTGTCCTGCAGGAGCGCCTCGTCCACCGATCCGGTCGACGCATCGATGCGGTCGAGGCGTCGCTCGTCGCCAAAGACGCCGAAGATCGTTCCGCCCGCGAACGCGATCGGATGATCGGGAACCTGCTGCAGCGCCACGTCGCGAGTCACGAGCTCGCGGTCGTCGAGATGCAGCCGCATCGGCTCGCCGTCGTTCTGCGAGAAGAACGCAACCGTCGATCCCTCGGCCGCAAGCCAGCTCGTACGCATCGCACCGTGCACGCTCCTCGGCGTGGGACGCGTGAGATTGTCGATGGCCTGGATCTCCCGCCACGAAGGCGACGCAACCGTGACGTACAGCCGCTCGCCGGCCGGCGTCAGCGCATGAATGGGAGTGCCGCCGAGCGGCACCGTCCACGCGGGACGGACTCGCGGGTGCGCCTGCGTCAACGCGCCCAGCGTGTACGCACTGAGCTGCCCCGACGCCGCGACATACAACGTGCCGTTGTGAATGCACGGCTGCGCGGTGACCGGCCCCTGAACCTGAAAGCGGCAGATGCTCTTTCCCGCCGCGATGTCCGCAATCTCGATGGTGCCGTTGTGAGCGATGGCGATCAGATGGCCGTCGCTGGCGAGCAATGCGCGACATTCGTTGCCCAGGTTGAGCGAGAACGCCGATTGCTTCGCGAGGTGATCGGTGCCGCAGTCGTGGGGATTGAAGCCGAGGCGCCGCGCGCCTCCGCGATAGCCGGTCCAGTTCGACCGGGGAGCCGCCAGCCGCTGGCCGCAGGCGCGGCAGAAATTCGCGAACGCGCGATTGCCCGATGCGCACGCGGCACAGTTCCTGAGCGTCCGTCCGCACCGGCAGCGCGTCGCGTTCGGGGCGGGATTCGCATCACACTTCGGTTCGGAATAGGGACAAGTCACGCTGTTCTCCTCACCGCACGCGATTCACGACGACCTCGGGCTGCCGGATGACCTGACGCCCGCTTTCCACGAAACCGTTTCGGACCACACCGGTAATGACACCATCCGCGAAGTGAGGGTCGCTGGACGTGAAGCGGCCGATGTGGCGGGCGCTGTCGAAGCGCGTCTCGCCGAGCGTCACCTCGATCGGCTCGACCGACGCCATGCGCAGAATCTCGCGGACGAGCGGCATTCCTTTGTGCAGATCGCCTTCGCGTTTCTCGAGCAGCGCCTTCTGATAGTTCTGCAGATAGAGGTCGGCGAATGGCAGGAACGTGTCGGTGACCCACTCCTGAAACGGAAACTCCAGCCGGCCGTTGCCGTCGTTCTGTGTGGTGACGAGGAGTTGCGTGAGGTCGCGCGCGCGCTTGAGCTCCGCGGCTTCCGAGGGGAGCGGCATCTGGCCGCTGATGACGCCGGGGATGATGCCGATCTTCTGGATGAGGAAACGATGCTCGCGATACGGCGTGAGCACGGCCTCGAGCGACGGCTGGAGGTCGGTGGGAACGAGCGCCGGCAGTTCGTTGAGCAGGTTCTCCCACGGGTTTTCCTGCGTCTGCTGGATGCCCTTTTTGTCGCGAAACACTTTCCAGTGCTCCGCGAGCACCTCACGCTCGAGACGGACAGCGTCGCTGGCCGCCGGCTCCGGCGGCCGTTCGGCGATGCGTGCGAGATGCTCCTTCACGTCTCCGAGTTCGCGGAACAGCGCGGTGACGCGCTCCATCATCGCGTCATGCACGGCGTCGATCGTTTTGACGGTCCCGGTGTTCGTGTTCTGGATTTGTTCGGCGAGAGTCGCCAGCCGGGCGGCGAGGTTTCCTTCGACGTCCTGCAATGTCGTTCGCCACGCTCTGGAGGATTTCCTGTGCAGAAATGGCTGCACGGCCGCGCTCAGGAGAGCGAGCGCGCAGGCAGTGACGAGCAGGGGCAGGAGCCACGCGGGCGGTGCCGGCCGCAGCGGTCGCGGAGAGGGCGTCATCGAGCGCTGCAGCAAGAGTCGCTGTTGCGCCTGAACGAGCTGCAGTTGCTCGAGCAGCAATGCGTCTCGATCGACGACAGGCGGCTCCGCCGGAGGCGGCGGGTGTACCGGCTCGGTTCGTGCCGGCGTGCGTTGCTGCGGCGCAATCGCGGGCGCTTGCGCCGGCTCGACCGCGCGCGCGGGAACGGCCACGATCGCGATCAGCAGCACCAGCATGGCCATGGACTTGTTCATCTCCTCACCTCCACTTCATGGGTGAATCGCGCGGTGACCGTCTCGTGGCCCGCGCTGACGCGCGCAGTGCCGCTCAGCAACGAGCCGCCGCGGCTGCGTCGCAGGTGCACGCGCAACTGCAGTTCTTCGCTTCCGCGGCGATGGATCGGGATGGCCGACAGCGTGGCGTTTCCTTCCGGTGTGGTGTCGGTTCCCCAGAGCAAATGAACGAGAAAGGCCTCGTTCACGAAGGGCTGCCCGGCGAAGCGGAAGCTGCGTTGGAAGTGACACGATTCGCCGGGCGCCGGCAGTTGAAAGGATTCGACGAGTGGCACCGCCTCGCCGTGCAGCGTGTCGAGGCGCACGCTTCCCGCCGATGCGAGCTGCAATGTGCGCGACGACTGCGCATACAGCCAGCGCATCGCCGCCGCAACCCCTCGCGCCGGCAGTTCCAGCGCATTGCTCTGCGGAGGAGCGCCGATCGCGCGCCGCACCGCATCGAGCGCGAAAATCTCGCCCACGGCCAGCACGGGCGCGTCGACGCCGATTCCAATCGACTCGAACTGTTCGGTCAGGCGCGCGGTCCATTCCACGCGCTCGCGCTCGATCCAGGTCTCATCGAGTGCAGCGCTCAAAGCCGCATGCGAGACCGATGGCGGCAGCGACTCCGGAGAGCCGGTGAGCAGCGCGAGGAGCGAGCGATCGAACGCCGCCGACGCGGTCGTGTCGAGCGCCGCGGCGATCCGCGATCGCCAGTGAGGCCAGCCCAGCCCTCGCAGCGTCGACGACCGCACGGAGCGAACCATTCGTTCGGCCGCGCCGAGGAAGGTGATGCGATGGACGTGCAGATCGTCGTCGGTGGCGTCGATCACCGCGCACTCGATCGCCGCCTGAACCAAAAGGGAGAGCGCTGCCGCGACCTCTCGGTTGACGATCATCGGCCGCCCGAAGCCGCGCCGCCGGATCAGCTTCTGCAGACCGGTACACAACGCGCTCCCCGCACGCGGCGGAACGATGAGCACGACGTCGATCTCGTTCGCGCCCATCCTGCGTTCCGCGACGAACGCAAACGCAGGTTCGAGCAGCGCGTCGAGCAAGGCCAGGCTGAAGTGCGGCAGCGTATCCGCGGCGACGCGATCTGCGAGCGCGCCCGCGGACGACAGCACCGTCATCGGCGAAGCGAGGCGCAGCAAGTCGGCCGAGGCTTGTGCGTCCCATGTGCGACGCAGGCCGATGCGCCGCGCGCGCTGGAAAAAATCACGCGGCCGCGCTTTCGCCAGCGACTCGATCGCATCGTCCCAGACGAAGTCGAAATGCTCGGTGATACGCGGGTCGAACAGCACGTCCGCCGACACGTGCCGCGTCGCCATGTTGCGGATCTCCTGGCTGATCGGCACGGCCTCGCCGTCCGGCAGCACGAGGAGTGCCGAGAGCACGCGGCTGCCGCAGTCGATGATCAGTTGCGGTCTCATCCCATCCAGCTTTCTTCTTCATGAAGGCGCGCCGGCTCGATGACCACGGAACAGCCGTTCGCCGCGACACTCAGCCTGCGGTTAGCGCCGACGGCAAACGTGACGTCGCAGCCGCCGTCGCCATCGCCGTCGCCGTTCGTGTCGATCGAGATCTGGCCGATCAGCGTGGCGTCGCGATTGCCGATGATCCGCGGGTCGGTCCCGGCGTTCTGATAGAACTTGAGATGGAGCCGCCCACTCGGCGGGATCATCTCCGCCGGATAGCTCTTGGTCCGCTCCACCGGATATTGTTCGCCGCGCTCGATGACGTCGTCGATCTCCGGCTCGACCGGATTGCGGAAGGTCTCGACGCCGTAGCTGTGCGGCAGGCGGCGTCCGTCGCTGAGCAGGACGATGCGTGCTTCGGGGTCGACCAGACGGTCGCGCATCGATCCGTACAGCGCCGCGCCCTTTGCGACGCAGACTTTGAGGTGCTCCTGTTCGAGCAGGTCTCGCTCGTCGGTGAGCTCCGGGAACATCGCTCGGACACACTTTCGAATTTGCGGAAGGAGGCTTTGGCGTCCGGTGTGGAGGATGTAATCGATCTCATTCGCGCTGACGTCCGCCAGTGCCAGCAGGCGTTCGATCAGTTCCTGGCAACGCGAGAGCACCGGCTGCAGGAGGTCTTCGATCTCCGCGCCGATCGCCGCGATGCGGGTCATCTTCGGCGCCGTCTCGATCGCGCCGCCGGTGATGCGCACGATCAGGTCGGGCCGGACGTCGATGACCGTCCCCTTCCCCGACGCGATCCGGATCTTGGCCTCCTCGGCGAGGTCCTTCCATTGCGCGCGCACGCCGAGGAGTTGGCGGCGGACGTCGAGCGGCCAGTTTTCGGTGTCGGCGCGGCGCTCGAATTCGCGAAACGTGCCGGCGACGAGCGAGACGTCGAAATCGAACGTGCCTTGCAGGTTCGCGCGGCAACGGCGCAACAACTCGCGCATCAGCAGGACGTCGATGGAGTCGCCGCCGATCTCGTTGTTGCCGAGGCTGGTGATGATGCGCAGACCGATGCCGCCGCCGGGAATCTGCGTGGCGCCGGCGATGGCCACGTCGAGCGTGCCGCCGCCGTAATCGAACACGAGCATCTTCAGCCCCTGCTCGCGGGCGATGGCGTGCATGATGTCGGACGTCTTGCGCTTCCTGCGAAGGAAGTCGAGGTAGTAGAGAACCGCGGCTGAAGGCTCGTCGAGGATGACGCCCGCGTTCACGGTCGCGCCGACGCTCCTGCTCTGACGTGCGCCGACTTTACGCGCGTTCTCCTCCTCCGTATCCAGACCGGCGCTCTTGCACGCCTCGAGAACGTCGCGGATCTGAAGGTCGTGGAAATTCGCGGGGACGGTGATGATGGCTCGGCGCACGTTGTAGTGCGCCCCGTTCGTCGCTTCGAGATGGATCTTCTGCTCGGCCAGCTGCACGAGCTTGCGGATGATCAGCGACGCCAGCTCCGCGGCTGAATACGACCGGTCGAAGAACGATCGATCGCGCTCGTAGCCCATGACGCGCTTGATGGAACGCACGGTCCGGTCGGGCGCCGTGTCGGCTTCATTGCGGGCAGCCTGTCCGATCTTGTACGTATCGGGATCGTCGAACACCAGCACGCTCGGGATGAGGTCTTTCCCCGAGGTCTCGTCCTGCACGAGCTCCAGTCCGCTGTCGTGACGCGCGCTCAGAATGGCGACGACGGAATTGGTCGTGCCGAAATCGATGCCGACGTAATCGGCATATTCGCGAGGCTCGACGATGTCGATCTCGACCGGCACGAGCAGCGGCTCCTGCCCTTCCGCGCGGACCGTGACCGTTCCGCCGTGCTTCCCCCTCGGCAATTCGTGCGGACGGCAGACGACGCGCAACTCGAACGAGCGCGAGAAGGTGGTCGGCGAGAGTTGCGCGCGCGACGCCGTGTTCGCACACAGCAACGTGAATCGCGAGGCGCGCGCGTTGACGTGAATCCAGGGCCGGTCGCTCTCGATCGAGGTGATCTCGGCGTCGGTCGTGCCTTCGTTGCGAAGGCTGACGATCATCGAGTGCTCGCGTTTGGCGAGCGCCTGCGGAAAGCGCACGGACGCCGGCTGTGCATCGAGCCGGTAGCTGAACATGCGCGCGGCGACGGGGACGAACGCCGGCGCGGGATGATTGACGAACTCGATGCGCACGCCGGCGTTGCCGGATGACTCGGGCAATGCGCTCGTTCCACGCGCGGTTCGCCAGGTCACGGGGATTGCCAGGCGCTCGCCGTACTTGACGAGGCGATCGGCGTAGTCGCCGCCGACTTCGAGATGCGGCGATCCTTCGACGCGCACGCTGCGGATGCGCAACGTCACGCTGCCCTGATTCGTCAGCTCGACGTTCCGCTGGACGCTCTTGCCCTCCTGGACGTCCGCGAAGTCGACGGACGTCGTGAGGAGTTTCGGCCGCGGTCCGGAGCGGACGTCGATCTCGAGCGTTCGATGGCGCCGCGGGTCTCCGTCGAGAACGCAGATGTATTCGGCGATGCGCCGGAATCCCGGCGGAAGGCGGTCCGCATCGATGCCGAAACGCACCGTCACCTCGGAGCGCGCGCCGATCTCGACGACCGGCCCGGGCTCCATGGCCAGTCCCGGAATGTCCACGCCGTCGCGCGGCCGGATGTCGACGGTCATGGCCCGCGTGCTTTCGTTGCGCAGCCGCACCTGCCGTTCGGCGGCCAGCGTGGAGATGAGCACGATCGAGCCCGGATCGAGCTCGAGCTGCAATTGCAGCGCGCCACAGAACCCGCAGTACGGATCGCCCGCGGCCGGTTCCCATCGCTGGCAAGCACGGCATTCCGCGTTCATGACCATCCTCGGGCCGCGGCCACGAGGACCATGGCGAAGAAGAGCAATGCGAACAACGTGGCCATGGCCTCGGTGCGGCTGAAGCGGCGTATCCGGGGGACACCGGTGACGTGGATCCGCACCGGAACGCTGCAATGCGCCGGATCGCCATCCTCGATCTGCAGAGATACGATCAGGACGTGCGTGCCGGCCGCGAGTCGCGACGCCGCGATGCGGATCGGCAGATCGGCGGTTCCCGGCCCATCGCGAAGCGCCGCGGGTACGCGCATCCTGGCGGGAACGGTTGCGCATTGCGTGGTGACGCTGGCCCGGACTCGTGCAGGCGTCCGCGACCAGTTCTCGAGCGATGCATGGACCGTCACGTTCTTCGCGGGCGTCTCGACGATGGCGGGCGGCACCGCGCGCACGTGCGGCCGCAGCGGTACGACTTCCGCCGAGAATGGCAGCAGCACGTCTTGAAGCTCGCGTTGCCGGTCGTTGGTGCGCATGCGCAATGCGCCTTCGTGCCGGCCGAGGAGACGCGGGCGAAGGGACAGCGTGAACGGTGCTTTGCGCTCGAAGAACGGGCCCTCGAGCGGACCGCCGCGCGTACAGCCGTCGACGTCGAGCTCGAGCCATTCCGGCAAGTCGAAGAGCGTCACGACGAGCGGCACCGAGTTCCGGTTCGTCACCGCAAGCGTGTACGTGGCGCCGTCCTCGAACACGAATGGCGCGGGAGCGGCGCCGCCGTTGAACGAGATGCCGGCCATCGGCTGGCGCGGTTGCGCATCGATGCGCACGCGCAGTTTCTCGAGCCTCGCTCCGTACCCGTCGCGGGTCCAGAGTGCGATCGTGCCCACGCGCTCACCTTCCCAATCGTCCGTGATGCGCGCGATCAGGCGTCCTCCGTCGACCTCGGTCGCAACCCATGGCGGAGCTTCGGAGACGCGCATCGAGACCGGCATCGTTCCGGGCACGAACACGCGCACGCTTCGCCACTGCCCGCGCGGCGCATCGACGGTGCCGAAGTCGAGCACGCACCCTTCCTGGTCGATGCGCAACGCGTCGCCGGCAAAGGCCAGTTGCGCGGCCGGGGCAGGCTCGAGCCACGTCGTCGCCGGCTTGCTCAGCGCGCCGACGTAGTGGCGCTGCAGCGCGAGCGCGGAGGTCACGGAGAAGCTCATCCAGCCACCGCGACCCGTTGCGGCCGCGCCACGCGCGCGACGATGTACAGCTCTCCCCTGCCGACGGCCTGCTCGAAGCGCCCTTCGGGATTCTCGATCAGCGCTTCGACGCTGTACGTGCCTTCGGGAGCTTTCTTCGGCAGCGTGACGATGGCGGTCGATTCGACGATGGCCCCGCCGTTCGGAACGACGAACTCGTTGGGCTCGATACCGTAGACGTAGTCATCGCCGTACTTGAGTCCGCGAAACATCTTCACCTTGATCGTTTCGTTGGGATTGGGACCGACCACCAGGTAGCGGACGTACAGCGTCGCGGTCTGGCCGGGTTTCGGTTGCGGCGGATCGAATGCCACGTGCTCGATGCGCGC
>CAMPKJ010000108.1 GCA_946887105.1 uncultured Acidobacteriota bacterium
GAAGTTGGAGAAGTGAGTTTTGCGCGAGAGCCGCCGCTCACCCGGCCTTCGGCCAACCTCTCCCCGTAGAGCGGGGAGAGGGCAGGGTGAGGGGCGCCACTCGCTTATACTTACCTCGTGAACCGCACCATCGAATCGGCACTGCGTTTCGTGAACCTCACCTCGGCCGGATTGCTGGCCGGCTCTCTCGGCTTCGGCGACGCCGCGCTGGTGCCGGGATGGAAGGACGAGTTGCCCCGCGACGATGGCGACCCTCTGAAGATCGCGGGATGGTTCGACGCGATCGGTCCCGTCGCTCTCGGCACTGCCGTGACGCTGGCGATCGCGGCACCGGGCGGCGCACCCGCACGCCGGCTCCTCGACTCCGCATCCGCCGTTGCGCTCGCGGGCGTGCTCGCCGCGACGATCATGGTCACCGTGCCGATCAACAAGGAGCTCGAAGCGCAGCCCGCGACCGACTATCCGAGCGATCGCTCGCAGTCACTGGTCAAGAGCTGGGGACGCGCACACGCGGTCCGCACATCCCTCGGTATCGCCGGCTTCGTCTGCGCGGTGGCCGCGTCGAATCTCTCGCGTCACGCGAAGTGATCCCAGCCGCGCGGCTCCACCGGCTGCGCCACGCCATCATCGTTCAGGATCACGCCGCGCGCCTTCGTCATCCGTCCAATCGCGTAAACAGGACGCCCTAGGCGCGTGCTCAGCTCCGACTCGCGCATCGATGAGGTAAACAGCAGCGCGTACTCCTCGCCGCCGTGCAGCACGGCGTCCTTCACGTTGATGCCGAGCTTCGCGGCGTATGCGAGCAGATCGGGGAACACCGGAATGCGCTGTTTCTCGATCTCCGCGCCGCAGTTCGACGCTTCGCAGAGGTGATGCAGATCGGACGACAGTCCGTCGGAGACGTCGATGCACGACGTGACTTCATCGATGCGCGCCAGTGCCATGCCGAGCGCCAGCTCGGGCTCCGGATCGAGATGCCGCCGGATCGCGGATTCGATGAATTCGCGCTCCGCGTATGCCTTCACGTCTTTCTTCAGCAATGCGAATCCGGCCGCGCTTCCGCCAATCGGCCGCGAAACGTAAATGCGATCGCCCGGACGCGCGCCGCTGCGCAACAGCGGACGAGTGAGGATGCGGCCGATCGCCGTCACGGAAATCGTGAGCTTCTCCGCGCGTGAAAAATCGCCGCCGACGATCTCGATTCCGTGTTCGCGCGCCGCTTCGGCGAACGCGACCAGCATCGCGTCCACGCCGTCGAGCGACCACGGCGGCAAGCCGAGCGACAACAGCGCGTACGAGGGCGCGGCGCCCATCGCGGCGAGATCGGAGAGATTCACCGCCAGGCTCTTGCGCGCGATCAATCGCAACGGAGCGTCGCGCGTGAAGTCGACGTCTTCGATCAACAGATCGGTCGTCAGCACCTGGGCGTTACTTTCTGCAGGGACGACAGCCGCGTCATCGCCGATGCGCGGAGAGAAGAGCTCGCGCACGCGTGCGACGAGCCGCGATTCGTTCATCTCCTGCTCCGCCGGAACGCGTGCACCGGCACGATCGGCTCGACCGCGCGCTCGAAGGACTCGCCTCCGTAGACGATCGCTTCGAGGAACAACCCGGACGGCGGCGCGGTGGGCGTCCACGGCTCGCCTTTCGGCCCGAGGCGGCGCGCGAGATCGCGTTCGTTTCCGCGTCCCACCTCGACCAGGAACGACGTCAGCTTGCGCACCATCTTCCAGAGAAAGTGCGATGCGGCGATGCGGAAGAGAATCTGATCGCCGGCGCGTACGAGCTCGCAGCGTTCGACGACCACGATGCGCGAGTCTTCCTGCTTCAGGCGCTTGTCGGTGAACGCGCTGAAGTCGTGCCGTCCCGCGATCGCGGACGCGGCGTTCTGCATCGCGTCGAGATCGAGGCGGTCCTTGATCCACCAGACGAACGACTTCGCGAACGCCGTGCGCCGCGTGGCGATCTGGTAGAGGTAGACCCGCGATTTCGCGTCGTGCCGCGCGTGGAAATCGTCATTCACGCGGACCGCGTCGAGGATGCTGATGTCGTGCGGCAGGAGGTCGTTGAGCTTGCGCGTGAGCTGCAGCGGATCGTGCGTCTTGTGCGTGCGGAGATGCGCGACCTGCGCCGACGCGTGCACGCCCGCATCCGTCCGTCCCGCGCCTCCGATGTCGGCGTCGCCGAGGACGTCGCTCGCGGCGCGCAGCAGGTGGCCCTGGATGGTCTTCTGCGTGTTACCCTGCGCCTGCCAACCGGAATAGCGAGTGCCTTCGTACTCGATCGTCAGTTTGTAAGTCGGCATGCGCCCACGTTCGTATCAGGTTCTCGGGGATCTCTTCGTCGTCGTCTGGGACGACGGCCACGAATCATACTACCCGCTCGAAGACCTCCGCCGCGCCTGCCCCTGCGCGGTCTGCTCCGGCGAGCCCGACCTCTTCGGCCGCATGTACGGCGGCGCCCCGCAACGCTATCGCCCCGAGTCGTTCGTGCTCACCGGCGTCGAGACCATCGGCAACTACGCCCTGCAGCCGAACTGGGCGGACGGGCACACGTACGGCATCTGGACGTACGAGCGATTGCGCGATTTCTGCGCCGATTGCACGAAATAGCAAACCGAGGGACACTCGGGTACGTGGAGACCACCTGGAACGTCACCAAGGCAGCGATGAACCTGCGCAAGCACGGCATTCGTTTTGAAGACGCCATCACGATCTTCGACGATCCGCTGATCGTCGACATGGAGGATCCCTGGCACTCTATGATGAACAGCGGTTGCTCGCCGCCTGAACCGCGTACGGAATCCGCAACCGCCTGAACCACATCAGGCGACGATCAACGTCCCGTCTTTCCCCTGCAACGCCTCCCGCAATACATCGACATCGGTGATCAACACCTGTTTTCCGGTCGCGCGCACGAACTGCAGCGCGCTGTCGATCTTCGGTCCCATCGAGCCGGCCGGGAACTGTCCGTCCGCGAGGTGCTGCTCCGCTTCGGCAACGGTCATCCGCTCGACGAAGCGTTGCGAGGGCTTGCCGAAATCGAGAGCGACTTTCGGGACGCCGGTGAGGATGATGAACAGGTCGGCGTCGAGATCCGCGGCCAGTCGCGCGGACGCGTAGTCCTTGTCGATCACCGCCTCGATGCCGCGCCACTGGCCATCGCGGCCCTTCACGACCGGGATCCCGCCGCCGCCCGCGGCCACGACCACGGCCGCTGATTCGAGCATCCGCGCGACGGTGTTGATGTTGAGAATGCGCAGCGGACGCGGCGACGGAACGACGTGGCGCCATCCGCGTCCCGAGTCTTCCTTCATCGTCCATCCGAGATCGCGCTCCAGCGCCTCGGCGCGATAGCGCGTGAAGAACGGCCCGATCGGCTTGGTGGGACGCTTGAACGCGGGATCGTTCACATCGACTTCGACCTCGGTGAGGATCGTCGCCACTTCCCCCGACGTCGACGCGGCAAGCCCGATCGACTCCAGCCGGTTGCGGATGGCCTGTTGCAGCATGAAGCCGATCGACCCTTCCGTCTGCGCGACGCACACATCGAGCGACTGCGGCGGGATCTTGGTCGATGCCTCTTCAGCCTGAATGAGGATGTTGCCGACCTGCGGGCCGTTGCCGTGCACGACGATCAGCTTGTAGCCGAGGCGCACGATCTCGGCGAGCCAGCGCGCGGCCTGCTTCGCGCGCGCGATCTGCTCTTCCTGCGTGCCGTGATCCTCGGGACGAAGGAGCGCGTTGCCGCCGAACGCAACGACCGCGAGCGGCATCAGACGTCCTCACGCGACATCGTCATACGTCCTCACGCGACATTGTCAAATGTCCTCTCGGACGAGCGGCATCGTCATGCACCGCGGGCCGCCGCGCGCGCGCGACAGCTCATTGCCGGCGATCTGCAGCGCGTACTTTTTGTTCGTCCACGTCTCCAGCTCCGTGCGCCCGAGGAGCAGGTCGTCCTCGTACACGATGTGATAGCCGTGCCTGGCCAGCGCCTCGGCGGTGCGCACGTTGCGCTCGTACAGCAGGATCACGCCCGGCGCCAGTGCAAACGCATTCGCGCCGTCCGTCCACTGCTCGCGCTGCTGATCGACGGCACTCTTGCCGCCGCAGTAGATCGGCTCGAGATCGAATCCTTTCTTCTTGAGGACGCCGAGGAGCGACTTCTGCTCCGAGTACGTAAATGCCTTCTTCGTCAGATCGACGGTGGTGATCTTCGCCGCCTGGCTGCCGCTGGGCAGGATCACCGGCGGGTAGATCAGGCATTCGTGTCGATTGATGAACGTGAAGATCGTGTCCAGATGCATGAACGACCGCTGGCGCGGGATGTCGACGATGATCACGCTCTTGATGCCGGCATTGGCCTTCTTCAGCGACTGAATCAGCGCTTCGACGCCGGCTTTGCTGGTGCGCTCGGTGACGCCGATCAGCAGCAGATCGCGGCGCGGGATGAGCACGTCGCCGCCTTCGAGCGTCGGCGACTTGCGCGACATCGGACGCTCCGGCTCCGTGTCCATGAAGTCCACCCAGAAGATGTCATCGCGCTGGAAGTGCGGGTGATTCTCGAAGACATATTTGGAGATCAGCGACTCGCGACGCCGCGCCTGCGTGGCCATCGCGGAGACCACCACGCGATCGCCGATGACGATCTGCGGATCGCGCATGAAGAAGAGATTCGGGATCGGATAGAGATCGAACTGCGGCAACTCTCCTGACTCGGTCTCGCGCGCGATTCCCGAGATCAGCACCTCCGCGAGCGCGGCCGGACGCATCTCCAGCAGCTCGGCAATGAGCTTGCGCCCGAGGCGATTGCGCTTGCCGAGATCGCGGACGATGTGATCCTTGACGTCGCCGTCCTCGAGGCACTCCTCGAGCAGGTCCTGCAGGTCGAGAACCTCGTCCGCCACGAAACGGATCAGTTGCTGGAAACGGCGGTGCTCCTCGCGCGCGACCTGCCCGTAGAGGATGTCGTCGAAGAGAAGCTGCGCCATCATCGGCGGGACCATCAGGTCGATTTCCCGGCCTGGCAGATGGACCAGGACCGACTTCAGCCGGCCGATTTCACTCGTTACGTTGAGATGCATGCGGGCGCGATTCTACTCAACATCAGTTGCGCTAAGATTCTGGCCGCCATGCGCACGACTCCAGCCGTGCTCGTCGCCCTCCTCTCCGGGCTCATTCCTGCATTCGCGTCGCACGCGATCTCGCCGCGGATCGTCTTCGAGCGCGTACTGCCGCCGGCGCACGATCTGGGCGATGCACGCGACGTCGCGATCGTCGAGGCGGCGACCAACGATCCGCGGGTCGAGATGTTCGTCGATCAGCTCATCCACCACGTCAACCGCTCCGGAACCCTGACGCTGCGCTCCATGCGCAGCGGGACCGGTCCCGCCGGCGCGCACCTGAACATCGAGACCTTCCGCTGCGAGACCGCGGTGCGCGAGACGGAGGGTGCCGTCCGCGACGCCGACGGAAATCGCGTGAAGCAGCGCCTCTATCTCATCGACGCGGTCTGCGGCGCGCGCATCGGCGTGCTCTCGCGCTTCCTGAAGCCGGTGTCGACGTTCTTTGCGAAGGGCGAGGGCACGTCGCCGCGGCTGGAGTCGGTGACGGACGAAGAGCGCGAGAACGCGCTGCGGGATGCGGCACGCTACGCCGCCATCGATGCGGCGGAACGGATCACGCCGCGGCGCGTGCGCGAGTCGATCATGCTCGATGAAACAGCGCCCGCATTCGCCGAGGGAATGGCCATGATCGAGGCGGGACGGCTCGCCGATGCGCGCGCGATCTGGCAGCGCGCCATGCAGACGCAGGCGCGATCGGCGGCGCTGCGGTTCAACCTCGCGGCGGTGAACGAAGCGTTGGGCGATCGCCGCGCGGCGGAACTGCACTACAACGCGGCGCGCCAGCTCGCGCCCGCGGAGCCGCGGTACGCGAGCGAGTTGAAGCTGTTCATGCGGCGCAAGCCGTAGCTGAAAGGGCGGGCCGAAGCCCGCCCTTTTTCGGAATGCTTATGCGTCGAGCTGCTTGCTCGCGTTGACGTTGACCTGGATCTGCTTCGGACGAGAGTCCTCTTTCTTCGGGATCTCGACCTCCAGCACGCCGTTGCGGTAATCGGCTTTGATCTGGTTGGCGTCGACGCTCCGCGGCAGCGTGAACGTGCGGGTGAAGCTGCCGTACGCACGCTCGATGCGGTGGTAGTTGCGGTCGTCCTTGCGCTCGAACTGGCGCTCGCCCGACACGGTGAGCATGCCGTCCTCGAACGTCACGCGGATGTCCTTCTCGTCGAGACCGGGCACTTCGACCTTCACGAGGATCTTCTCGTTCTCCTCGAGCACGTCCACGGGCGGGTTCCAGGCCGCCGACCGAGCCTCTTCCTGCATGAACGGATAGCGGAAGAAAGGCTCGAAGAACGCGGTCTCGAGGCGGCGAAGGTCATCAAACGGGTTGAAACGGGTAATACGAGTCATGATCTTGACCTCCTTTTGATTGATATGAGTCCTATCGGCTCATGATTCGATGAACGCATGAATATAGTCTCGGTATTTCTGATGTCAAGAGGCTCAGATCACTTGAAACAATGTTACGGGATGACCCCGACTCCTCCCCGTGTTGTGCCGCGCGCATGACAGCAATCCCCGAACAGCAAGCACAAGACGAGCTCATCCGCGAGGTGGCGCGCCGCCGGACCTTCGCCATCATTTCCCACCCCGACGCGGGCAAGACCACCCTCACCGAGAAGCTCCTCCTCTACGGCGGCGCCATCGAAGAGGCCGGGTCGGTGCGCGCGCGCAAGGCGCAGCGCCACACCACATCCGACTGGATGGCCATCGAGCAGAGCCGCGGCATCTCCATCACCTCGACCGTGCTGCAGTTCGAGTACGAAGGCGCCGTCCTGAACCTGCTCGACACGCCCGGCCACCAGGACTTCAGCGAAGATACGTATCGCACGCTCGCGGCGACCGACAGCGCGGTGATGGTGCTCGACGGCGCAAAAGGCATCGAGCCGCAGACGCGGAAACTGTTCGAAGTCTGCCGCATGCGGCACATCCCGATCCTCTGCTTCATCAACAAGCTCGATCAGCCCGCGCGCGATCCATTCGAGCTGATCGGCGAGCTGGAGCGGGAGCTGAACGTTTCCGCCGTGCCGATGAACTGGCCGATCGGCGACGGACCGACGTTTCAGGGCGTGTTCGACCTGCGCCACCAGCAGGTGCTGCGCTTCGAGCGCACGCGTCACGGCGCATCGATCGCGCCGGTGACGGTGAGCGGCCTTGAGGATCCGACGCTCGAAGACGCCATCGGACCGACCGCATGGCGCGAGCTGCGCGACGCGGCGGAACTGCTCGAAGGCGCCGGCCATGCATTCGATCGCAAGCAGTTCGAGTACGGCCGCGTGATTCCGGTCTTCTTCGGCAGCGCGGTGAACAACTTCGGCGTCGAGCCGTTCCTGCGCGCCGTGATCGAGCTGGCGCCGCCGCCCTCGCCGCGTCACGCGAAGCAGAACGGCGACGACATCGAGCTCGAGCCGGCCTCCGACACGTTCACCGGCTTCGTGTTCAAGATCCAGGCGAACATGGACAAGCGCCATCGCGACCGCCTGGCGTTCATGCGCATCACCTCCGGCGTGTTCGAGAAGGACATGGCCGTGCAGCACGCGCGGTTGCGCCGCGAAGTGCGCATGACCCGCCCGCATCGCCTCTTCGCGCGCGAGCGCGAGACCATCGACCGCGCCTATCCGGGCGACGTGATCGGCTTCGTGAATCCGGGCCTGTTCCAGATCGGCGACGCGGTCTCCTCCGGCGCGCCGGTCGAGTTCGATCGCATTCCGCGCTTCGCACCGGAGCACTTCGCCACCCTGCGCGCGAAGGTCTCCACGCGCCAGAAGCAATTCCAGAAGGGACTGGAGCAGCTCGAGGAAGAGGGCGCGATGCAGGTCTTCGTGCTGCATGAAGGGCTCAAGTCGGAGCCGATCCTGGCGGTGGTCGGCGAGCTGCAGTTCGAAGTGCTGCAGTCGCGGCTCGAGACCGAGTACAACGTCGAGACCACGCTCAGCGTGCTGTCGTACAAGCTGGCGCGCTGGGTGGACCGCGACGTGGACGAGGTGGCGCGGATGACGCTCCCGACCCGCGCGCGCGTCGCGACCGACAGCTCCGGCGAGGCGGTGGTGCTGTTCACGTCGGAGTGGGAGCTCGAGTACGCCCAGAAGGAAAACCCGGGCGTCGAGTTCAAGTCGGCGTCCTGACGTCGCGCCAGCGTTCCAGCCACTCCCGGTACGCCATCGGCGAAATCTCGCTCGGCTTGATCTCGCTGCGGCCGCCCCAGAACACGTTCGTGTACGACACCGGCACTCCGATCGACGCGAGGTGCTCGTCGATGGCGCGCTTGTGCGCGAGCACGAGATCTTTCTCGGTGCCGTGCGCGACGGCCATGATGTTCACGTTGCGGAACTCCGGTCCTCCTTCGCGCCAGTAGCAGTGCGTGAGGATGTGAAAGCGTCCGATCTCGCGTCCCGCTTCGAGCTCGCGCCCCGGCGGCACGGCCCAGTGGAACAGCGCGTTGAAGCGCGTCACGCGATCGCCGGTCTTGAGCGTCTTCACGTGCTCGAGGAAGGTCGAGAAGCGTCCGATCACGCCGCGGCGATTCAGGTTCTCGGCCACTTCGAGGAACTGCTCGAACGGGATGTTCGCCTCGCGCGCGCGCCGCTCCCACAGATCGCGCGTCACTTCCTCCGGCTCGAGCTCGCGCTTCACCGCGGTCAGCACTTCCCACTCGAGATCCGACAGCTCCGCCTTGGTCGTGTCTTTGACCTCGGCCAGTTCCTCGGATTTCGATCCGGGCTCCATCCCCTTGCGGCGCACGTGACCGACCCCCAGCGCGAAGATGCGCTTGGCGGGCATGACCCGGAAATGCCCGGCGCCGGTGAGCTTCGCCAGCAGCGCGCAGTGTTCCTCGATCGAGTACCCCTGCGGCACCTTCACCGTCGTCCAGAGGCGATAGCTCGATCCCGGCGTCGCCGCATCGGTCGAGCGGATGACCACGTGTCCCGAAAAGGGATCCTGCTGGAACATGAAGTCGAACGCCTCGTCGAGTCGCTCGTTCGGAAACTGCCACGCCACGAGTGCGCCTTCCGCGAGGTTGGTGGCCATCAGCGTCTGCCGCACGCGGCGAATGGTTCCGCCGCGCAGCATGGCCCGGATGCGCTCCATGACCGTCTCGACGTCCACTCCCGACTGCCGCGCGATCTCTCCGAACGGGTCGCGCACGAACCCCTGAATCCGATCCTCGGAGACCGCCAGGATCTGGGCATTGATGGGATCGGTGTGGGCGATGAGTGTGTCCGTCATGCCGCGATCATAATTGACACGCAAACCGCGCTGCCGTAACCTCCGCGCACCTGGACTGATTTGGGGCGCCGCTTGCAACCAGGATAAAAAAAGCTAAAGAGCCGGCAGTTTCGACGATGTCCACTCGTAGCCCCGCGAGGATTCTTGCGGGGCTTTTTGCATTCTTGGGAAAGAGGGAAATGGCACAACCCGATCGCACCAGTGAGATTCGCGAGCTTCTCTCCCGCCGCATCCTCGTGCTCGACGGTGCGATGGGAACGCAGATCCAGACCTATGGCCTGGACGAGGCCGCCTTTCGCGGCGACCGTTTCGCGAATCACACGCGCGACCTGAAGGGCGCCAGCGACGTCCTGGCCATCACCAATCCCGCGGTGCTCGATGCGGTGCATCGCAAGTACCTCGAGGCGGGCGCGGACATCATCGAGACCAACACCTTCAACGCGCAGGCGATCTCGTTCGCCGATTACGACCTGCAGCCGTACGTTTACGAGATCAACAAAGCGGCGGCGGAGATCTGCCGCAAAGCCGCGGACCACTTCGCGACGCCGGACAAACCGCGCTTCGTGGCCGGCTCCATGGGGCCGACCAACCGCACGGCATCTTTGTCGCCGGACGTGAACCGTCCCGGATTCCGCGGCGTCTCGTTCGACGAGCTGGTCGACGCCTACTACGAACAGGTGCGCGGGCTGGTCGACGGCGGCGTGGACATCCTCCTGCCGGAGACGACGTTCGACACGCTGAACCTCAAGGCCGCACTGTTCGCCATCGAAAAGTATTTCGCCGATACCGGCATCACGCTGCCTGTCATCGCCTCGATCACCATCACCGACGCATCCGGACGGACGCTCTCCGGCCAGACCGTCGAGGCGTGCTGGAACTCGATCGCGCACGCGCCGCTGCTCGCGGTAGGCATCAACTGCGCGCTCGGCGCGGAAGAGATGCGCGTCCACGTCGAAGAGCTCGCGAAGCTCGCGCCGATCTACATCTCCTGCTATCCGAACGCCGGACTGCCGAACGCGCTGGGCGGCTACGACGAAACGCCGGACATGATGGCGGACGTGCTGCGCGACTTCGCCGCCAACGGCTGGCTGAACATCGTGGGCGGCTGCTGCGGCACCGGCTTCGCTCACGTCCGCAAGTTCGCCGAAACCGTGGCCTCATTGCCGCCGCGCGTTCCGCCGGTCATCGAGCCGCATCTCCGTTTGAGCGGACTGGAAGCGCTGACCGTCACGCCGGAGTCGAACCTGATCGTGGTCGGCGAGCGCACCAACGTCACCGGCTCGCCGAAATTCGCACAGCTCATCAAGGCGGGCGATCTCGACGCGGCGCTCGCGGTCGCCAAGCAGCAGATCAACGGCGGCGCGAACATCCTCGACGTGAACATGGACGAAGGGCTGCTCGACTCCGAGCAGGTCATGCACGAGTTCCTGAACCTGATCGCCTCTGAGCCCGACATCGCGCGCGTGCCGATCATGGTCGACAGCTCGAAGTGGTCCGTGCTCGAAGCCGGCCTGAAGTGCCTGCAGGGCAAGTCGGTGGTCAACTCGATCTCACTGAAAGAAGGCGAGGAAGTCTTCAAAGAGCACGCGCGGCTCTGCAATCGCTACGGCGCGGCCGTGATCGTGATGGCGTTCGACGAACAGGGACAGGCCGACACGGTCGAGCGCAAGATCGCGATCTGCTCGCGCGCGTACGACATCCTCGTCAACGAGGTCGGCTTCGATCCGACCGACATCATCTTCGACGTGAACGTGCTCACCGTCGCCACCGGCATGGAGGAGCACAACGCGTACGGCGTCAACTTCATCGAAGCCGTGCGCATCCTCCACCAGAAGTTTCCGCTGGCCAGCACCAGCGGCGGGATCTCGAACGTGTCGTTCTCGTTCCGCGGCAACAACGTCGTGCGCGAGGCGATGCACGCCGCATTTCTCTACCACGCCATCCGCGCCGGGCTGACGATGGCCATCGTCAACGCCGGACAGCTCGGGATCTACGAAGAAATCCCGAAGGACCTGCTCGCGCTCGTGGAAGACGTGCTGCTCAATCGCCGGCCCGACGCGACGGAGCGCTTGATCGCGTTCGCCGAGACGGTGAAAGGGACGGGCAAGGCGCAGGAAACGAAGACCGAGGAGTGGCGGAGCGGGACCGTGGAAGAGCGGCTTTCGCATGCGCTCGTGAAAGGCATCGTCGAGTTCATCGACGCCGACGTCGAGGAAGCGCGCCAGAAGTATCCGACCGGCCTCTCCATCATCGAAGGTCCGCTGATGGACGGCATGAACATCGTCGGCAATCTCTTCGGCGCCGGAAAGATGTTCCTCCCGCAGGTGGTCAAGAGCGCGCGCGTGATGAAGAAGGCGGTCGCGTATCTCTTGCCGTTCATGGAAGCGGAGAAGCTCGCCTCGGGCGATACGTCCATGCGCGGAAAGATCCTGATGGCCACCGTCAAAGGCGACGTTCACGACATCGGCAAGAACATCGTCGGCGTGGTTCTCGGATGCAACAACTACGAGGTCATCGACCTCGGCGTGATGGTTCCGGCCGACAAGATCCTCGACGCCGCCGAGCGCGAGAAAGTGGACATGATCGGCTTGTCGGGCCTGATCACTCCGTCGCTCGACGAGATGGTGCACGTCGCGCGCGAGATGGAGCGCCGCAGGTTCCGGGTGCCGCTGCTGATCGGCGGCGCCACGACCTCGAAGCTGCACACCGCCGCGCGCATCGCCCCGCGCTACGAAGCGCCGACCGTGCACGTGATCGACGCATCGCGCGCCGTGAACGTCGTCAGCACCCTGCTGTCGGAGCGGCGCGACGACTACATGAAGGACATCCGCTCCGAGTACGAACGTCTGCGCGAAGGGATGGAGCAGCGCAGCATCACCATCCTGCCGCTCGAGGAAGCGCGCAAGCGCGCGCCGATGCTCCAGCACACGCCGGAACCGCCACCGAGCCATTTGAAAACGGGGGGCACACGCGTGCTGGAAGACGTGCCGCTCGACCAGATCGCGCCGTTCATCGACTGGGCGCCGTTCTTCCAGACCTGGGAACTGCGCGGGCGCTATCCGCAGATCCTCGAGGAGCCGCGCGCGAAGGAACTGTTCGATGACGCGCAGAAGCTGCTGCAGGAGATCATCGAGAAGCGGCTGCTCAAGGCACGCGCGGCGTACGCGATCTGGCCCGCACAGCGCGACGGCGACGACATTCTGGTACCGGGCGGCCGCTTCCATACGCTCCGTCAGCAGCAGGCCACGAACAGCGGCGAGAACCTCGCGCTCGCGGATTTCGTCGCGCCGTCGGGCGACTTCATCGGCGGCTTCGCGGTGACCGCGGGCATCGGTGTCGACGAGCTGGTCGCGCACTTCCAGAAGGATCACGACGACTACAACTCGATCATGACCAAAGCGCTCGCGGATCGCCTCGCCGAGGCGCTCGCGGAGAAGCTGCATCGCGACGTGCGGCGGGAGTGGTACGCGAAGGACGAGCAGCTCACGAACGAAGAGCTGGTGGCCGAAAAGTATCGCGGCATTCGTCCCGCGCCCGGCTATCCAGCCAGTCCCGATCACACCGAGAAGGGCACGCTGTTCGCGCTTCTCGGCGCGGAAAGACTCGGCATGCATCTCACCGAGTCGTTCGCCATGACGCCTGCGGCGTCAGTGAGCGGGCTGTACTTCGCGCATCCGCAGTCGCGCTACTTCGCGCTCGGAAAGATCGGCAAGGACCAGGTCGAGGACTACGCGAGACGCAAAGGCATGCCGGTGGCGGAGGTGGAGCGGTGGCTGGGCCCATCGCTCGCGTATGAGCCCGAGGAGTGGAACGCCGGCGTTGCCGCTACTGCTGCCCGGTGATCGACGTGCGCTCGTTCACGCGGCGCATCACCACCTGCTGAAACTTGCCGCTCGGTGAATCGAAGTTGGCGGTCACGCGCAGCGTCACCGGTCCATTCGCGCCGACGATCGAGCCGCCCGGACTCGCGCTGACCCAGAACTCGACCTCCTGCTTCGCCTTCGCGTCGATGGGAAGGTCGAACGGCTTCGAGGTCGGCGCGACGTTGTACGCGCCGAGCGACACCGACTGCACCGTCACCTGCTTGAGCGTGATCGGCTCCAGCCCGCGATTCTCGACGCGCATTGCGTAGTGGATCTGCAATGCACTGTCGACGTGACGCGCCGCGACGGGGACGCTGTTGGTCTGCACGAGCAGGATCTCCGGCTCGACGCGTCCGCCGCTCGTCGTGTTGCCGGTAGCGTTGTTGGAGGTTGACGAACAACCGACTGCGACGAGGACGGCCAGTGCTGCAATCGCTTTGCGCATAAAAAAATGCGGCGGCCGGTGAGGCCGCCGCTTCCCTTCGCGGCAGATCCTGCCGCACGGTGCAACTTACTGGAGGTAGCTCAGCATTTCCTTGGCCGTCGGAGCGTCTTTGCCCTTCGGGTCGAGCTCGAGGTACTTGTTCAGCGCCGCCTTCGCCTCGGCGGACTTGCCGGCGCGGACGTACACCATTCCGAGCTCGTACCACGCCACCGCGAACTTCTCGTCCGCGGCCACCGCGCGCTTCAGCGAAGCCTCGGCCTCGCCGTCCTTCCCTTCGTTGATCAGGCGGGCCGCTTCGTTGAAGAGCTTCGACGGATTGGCCGGCATCTTCTTCTCGGCAATGGCGGCGTTCGCCTTGTCGCCGAGGGCGGTGTACGACTGGTACAGCACGAGCCACATGTCGGCGTCTTCGTCGTCGATCTCGAGGGCCTTCTTCGCCGCGTCGACCGCGACCTCATGCTTCTTTTCCTTGACCGCGACCTTGGCCAGCGCCATCCAGCCCGCGGTGAGATCGGGCTTCAATGCCACCGCTTCCTGGAACTTCGCCATCGCGCTGGCCGTATCGCCGCTGTTCGAGAGCGCGGCACCCGCGTTGTACGCCTCTACGGCCGGATCCGGCTTCGGGGGCGCGGCGGGCGCACCCGGCGCTCCGGCGGGACCGGTGCCGGCCTTGTACACGAGAAACTCGCGGACGTTCGTCTCGCCGAGCTTCATCTTGATCACTTCTTCGTAGGTGTTGTAGCCCGGCGCCGAGATGTTGAACTTGTACTGCAGCGTGCCGTCGAGCACGAAGATCGTGAACGCGCCGCCCTTGCGCGTCTTCTCTTCCAGCTTGACCGTCTTGCCTGAGGTCGCTTCGATCTTGATGACCGCGTTCTCGATCGGCTCCTTGGTGGCGGCGTCGAGGACTTTACCGGTCATGCGCGCCTCGCCGACGGCGAACAGATTGGCCGTGAGGAAGAGTGAGGCGATGAAGCTGAGCGTGAGTGATCTACGCATGAGTTTGTCTCCTGTTTGTGCGTGGGTTCCGACGCGTGTTGTAACGATTCGTTTCGGAACCTGATTTCACTCGAATGTCAAATAGGTCTGATCCTTCAAGCCGCGCTCGTAGTCCTGCAGCAGGCGCATCCCTTCGTTCGGTTTCACGCGGTCCTGCTTGATGGCGATGTCGATCTGCTGCTTCATCCGCTTCTCGAGATCGCGCCAGTCCCACTGCGTCAT
>CAMPKJ010000109.1 GCA_946887105.1 uncultured Acidobacteriota bacterium
GTGGCGGGGTGGGTGAAGAGGCAATTGTGAAGGGTGAAGGGTGAAGGGTGAAAAGAGGCGGCTTCGCTTTCACCCTTCACCCTTCACTCTTCACTCTTCCCACTCCGTATGCACGGAGGGTGCGTCCGGGCCTGCGTCGTTGCGCTGGTAGGTGTGCGCGCCGAAGAAGTCGCGCTGCGCTTGCGTGAGGTTCTGCGGAAGGTTTGCGGTGCGGTAGCTGTCGAAGTACGCCAGGGACGCGGCGAATGCAGGGGCGGCGATGCCGCTCGATTGCGCGTAGGTCACGGCGCGGCGCCACGCTTCATGGCTCTTGGCGAGATCGTCGCGGAAGGCGTCGTCGAGCAGCAGGTTCGGGAGCTCCGCGCGGCGCTCGTACGCGCGCATGATCGAGTCGAGGAACTTCGCGCGGATGATGCAGCCGGCCTTCCAGATGCGCGCGATCTCGCGCATGTCGATGGCCCAGTGCCACTCGCGCGAGCCGGCCTGCATCAGCGCGAAGCCCTGCGCATACGAACAGATCTTCGCGGCGTACAAGGCGTCGCGGACGTCGGCGATGAACTGCCGTGCGTTCGCAGGACGCACGCTCGCGACATCCGGCAGCACGCCGCTCGCCGCGACGCGCTCGTCTTTCATCGACGACAACACGCGCGCGTCGATCGCGGCGGCGATGGCCGGAATCGGCACGCCGAGATCGAGCGCCACCTGCGCGGTCCACTTGCCGGTTCCCTTCTGGCCCGCTTTGTCGAGCACCTTGTCGACCAGCGCGACCTGACTCCCGGAATCGCGCTTGCGGAAGATCGTCGCGGTGATCTCGATCAGGAACGACTGCAACGGGCCGCGGTTCCATTCGTCGAAGATCTCCGCGAGCGCCGCCGCATCCAGTCCCAGTCCGCGCCGCAAGACGTCATACGCCTCGGCGATCAGCTGCATGTCGCCGTACTCGATCCCGTTGTGCACCATCTTCACGAAATGACCCGCGCCGTCCGGGCCGCAGTACGTGACGCACGGCCCGGAGTCGCTGGTCGCGGCGATCGCTTCGAATATCGGCCGGATGCTTTCCCACGCCTCGCGCGTGCCGCCGGGCATCAGCGACGGGCCGCAGCGCGCCCCCTCTTCACCGCCGGAGACGCCGGAGCCGACGAAGTGCAGTTGGTGCTCGAGCAAACGCGCGGCGCGCTCTTGGGTGTCCTTGAACCATGAATTACCGCCGTCGATGTCCACGTCGCCCGGCTCGAGCAGCGGCAGCTATTTGTCGAGCGTCTGGTCCACCGGCGAGCCGGCCTTGATCATCATCATGATCCGGCGCGGACGCTCCAGCGCCTGCACGAATTCGGCGAGGGTGTTCGTGGCGGTGAGTTTCCGGCCCGGATTGCGCGCGCAGAACTCGGCGGTTTTCTCCGGCTCGCGATTCCAGACCGCGACGCTGAAGCCGTGCTCCTCGATGTTGAGCGCGAGGTTCGCGCCCATCACGCCGAGGCCGATCATGCCGAATTGAGAAGTCATGCGCGTACGACTGCGCTCCGGACTGCCGAGGCCAGCTTCTCCAGCCCCGCGTCGACGTCGTCGCCGAGGTCGATGCTCAATGCGCGGCGGTCACGGCTGACCAGCGACTCGTAGTCGCCGATCGCCTGCGCGCGCGCGAGCGCCCCGAACGTGAACGGCTCGTCCGGAATCTCGACGTCGCGGCGCGGACCGCCGGTGAGCTGCAGGAAAACGCCGTTGTCGCCGCCGCCCTTGTGCAGCTGGCCGGTCGAGTGCAGGAAGCGCGGACCGTATCCGCTGGTCGTGGCTACACGCCGCTCCCGCGCGATGGTCTCGCGGATCTCCGCGAGCCGTTTGTCGCGATCGATGGTCTCGCCGAAGTATTCGGTCAGCGCGACGTAATCGTGCGGCTTCACCTTCGCCAGGAGCGCCGCGATCGCGTCTGCATCATCGACGCTCACGCGCGGACCTTCCGCTTTCGCGGTCATCGTGCCGGAGGACTTGAACTCCTCCAGCAACCGCTTCGTGTTGTCCTTCGACTCCTGCACGTTCGGCTGATCGAACGGATTCACGCCCAGCAGCGCGCCCGCGATGGCGGTCGCGAACTCCCACAGGAAGAACGTCTCGCCGAGATCGAGCGCGTCTTCGAGCACGAGATCGATGACCGGATGTCCGGCTGCGGCGAGCTCGCGCAACCGCGTCGTGTCATCCGAGGAATCGCCGCGGAAGCGCACGCTGACGAACAGGCGATCGTCGCCGTATTCATGCGGTGCAAGGGCAGGCTCGCCCGCGACCGGCACGATGCCTTTGCCTTCCTTGCCGGTGCTCTCGGCGATGAGCTGCTCGATCCAGAGGCCGAGCGTGTCGAGCGGGCGCGAGGCGATGAGCGTGAGCTTGTCACGCCCCTGCAGCGCCATCGCGCCGATCGCGGTGCCGAGCAGCGCGGCCGGGTTCTTGCGCACCTGCGGAATGGTGGCCGCGTGCACGGTGTGCACGGCGCGGTCGAGCAGCGTGACCACGTCGACGCCGGCCAGCGCCATCGGCACGATTCCGAACAACGACAGCGCGGAGTAGCGCCCGCCGATGTCCGGCAGGTTCGCGAACGTCATCCGGAACTGGTCGCGATTGGCATCCTGGATGAGCTGCGTGCCGGGATCGGTGATGGCGATGAAGTTCTCGCCGGCGCGCTCGCCCTTGACCTGCTTCACGCGATCGTAGAAGTAGCGGTGGAACATCATCGGCTCGGTGGTGGTGCCCGATTTCGAGGCCACGATGAAGAGCGTGCGGCTCACATCGAGCTGCGCCTCCAGCATCGCCACAGCCTCGGGGACCGTCGAGTCGAGCACGAGCAGTTGCGGATAGCCTTCGCGCTTTCCGAACACGCGCCGCACCACTTCCGCGCAGAGGCTCGAGCCGCCCATGCCCAGGACCACCACGTGCGCGAATGCTTCCCGGATCCCGTTCGCCCACACCACGAGTTGCGCCACGTTGGCAAGCATGACCTCGGGGACGTCGAGCCAGCCGAGCGAGTTGCGGATGATCTGCCGGTGGGCGTCATCCGATTTCCAGAGCGTCGTGTCGGGCTCGAAGATGCGCGCGACGAACTTTTCTTTTTCGACGCGCGCGATGGCCTCGTCGATGCCGGTAACGTTGTGCAGCGTGACGCGATCGGCCAGGCCGCGCACGACCGCGTCGCGGCGCGCTTCGATCGTATTCATGAGCTGCTCGAACGACTCGTTGAACGACTTCACGCCGTCCGCGGTGAGCTTCTGCGTGATCGCATTCAGGCTGAAGCCCTTCTGCTCGAAAAGCTCCAGCGTGCGGCGCGCTTCATCGACGCCGGACTCGATGGTCAGCTCGACGCTGCCGTGATCCTTGAACGCGTCGTACGTCGCCGGCGGCAGCGTGTTCACGGTGTCGGGACCGATCAGCGACTCGACGTACAGCACGTCGCTGTACTTCGGATTCTTCGTACCCGTCGAGGCCCACAGCGGACGCTGCACGCGCGCGCCGCGATCGCGCAGCTTGAGGAAACGCTCGCTGGTGAAGACCTGCTTGAAGAGCTGATAGGCCATCTTCGCGTTGGCGATGGCGATCCTGCCGAGCAGCGGCTCGACGCCTGGATCATCCTTCGCTTTTGCTTCGATCATCTTGTCGGCGGCGGCATCGATGCGGCTGACGAAGAAGCTGGCCACCGAGGCGATGTGTCCGATGGGCAGCCCCTGCGACGCGCGCCGCTCCAGGCCGCGCAGATAGGCCTCGATCACTTGCGCGTAGACCTCGTTCGAGAAGATCAGCGTGACGTTGATGTTGATCCCCGCCGCGATGGCCTGCTCGATCGCCGGGATCCCTTCAGGCGTCGCCGGAATCTTGATCATCACGTTCTTGCGGCCGAGGCGCGTGAAGAGGCGTTTCGCTTCATCGACGGTCTCGCGCGTGTGCTGCGCGAGCAGCGGCGAGACCTCCAGACTGACGTACCCGTCCTCGCCGTTCGTTTTCTCGTAGACGGGCAGGAAGATGTCGGCGGCGTTGCCGATGTCCTCGATCACCAGCTCGTCGTAGATCGCATCGCGCGACTTGCCCTGCGAGGCCAGACCGCGCAGCTGCGCGTCGTAGTCCTCGCTTCCGCCGATCGCCTTCTCGAAGATGGTCGGATTGGACGTCATGCCGCGCAGGTCGTCTTCATCGATCATCCGCTGCAGCTTGCCGGTGGCGATCAGCCTGCGGTCGGTCTGGTCGTACCAGACGCTTTGTCCGGCTTTGGGGAGTTGCGCGAGAGGGTTGGTCATCGAGAGGCCTCCATCGCGCCTAGCATATTGCTTTACGACTCTGCCTCCACCCCTGCCCTCCGAATCGCCTGCGTGGCGATGCGGGCGATGAATGCACTGACGAGGACGGCACCGACGGCGGTGACGATCAGGATCACCCGATTGCCGCTGCCGCTGAGCGCGGCGGCGCCGGCAGCACCGGCGTACGTGAACGCGATCGTGCCCGGGATGATCCCGAAAAACGTGGTCATCAGGTACGGGCCGAGATGGATGCCGGTCAGGCCGAACGCGTAGTTCACCCAGGTGAACGGCGGGAATCCGGAGATGCGCACCAGCCACATGATCTTGGTGCCCTCGCGCGTGATGGCGCGGTCGAGCGCGGCGAATTTCGCGCTGCCGGCGGTCATCCGTTCGACGCGATGACGCAGCGCGCCGCGCGCGAGCAGGAACGCCGCCGTGGCGCCGAGCGTCGCACCGAAGAGATTCACGACCGCGCCGCCCGCGAATCCGAAGATCGCACCGGCTCCCAGCGTCAACGCCAGCGCAGGAATGATGAGCACGCAGCAGACCGCGTACACGAGCACGTACAGCACGTAGCCGATCGGCCCGGCGCCCCGCACCCAGGTCTTGAACGCATCGAGCCACTCGGCCACCGGAAGGGTGCGCACGAGCAGCACGAACGCGACGACCAACGCGACGGCAAGCGCGATTCTGGCGATCCTCACGACGCCAGATTGTAAGGCCCTACCTGAACGGCACCAGTACCTTGCGTACCGTCTTGAACACCAGCCCCAGCGCGCTCACGCCGCCGACGATCGTCCCGAAGAGCAGACCGAGCGCTCCTCCCGCGGCGAGCTTCCCGAGACCGCCCGATTTCTGCTTCGCGTACATCGGCACCGCCACGCGCGCGGGCACCGGCTCGGCGACCTTCGGCCGGTCCTCGACGCGTCCCGCCTGCGCGCGCGCGTCGCGTTTCGACGTATCGCCCTGCATCGATCCGAACGTGCGGGCGTAGACCTGCGTGAACTCGGAGCCGAAGAAGAGGATCTGCGCCGACCAGTACACCCACACCAGCAGGATCACCAGCGAGCCGGCGGCGCCGTACGCGGAGCCGACCGCCGCTTTGCCGAGATACAGACCGATGCCCCACTTGCCGATCACGAACAGGATGGAGGTGAAGACGGCGCCGAGCCAGACGTCGCGCCAGGCGATGTCGATGTCGGGAAGGACGCGGAAGATCGCGGCGAACAGCACCGTCGATACGGCGAACGACAACAGCAGGCTGAGCCCGTGCACGATCGCCTCGCCGCCGATGAGGCGTTCCAGCATCGGGCCCATGGCCGCGATGACGGTGTCGAACACGAGCGTCACCAGCAGCAGGAATCCGATGCCCAGGACCATGGCCATGGAGAGGAAACGCTGCACGATGAATCCCTTGATGCCCGACGCTTTCTTCGGCTGGACGTTCCAGATCGTGTTCATCGCGTCCTTGAGCTGCCCGAATACGCCCGATGCGCCGAGCATCAGCGTCAGCAGGCCGACGATGGTCGCCAGCCGGCCGCTCTTCGGCTTGGCCGCCGCCTGGATCATCTGTTCCAGCGACGTGGCCATCTGCGGTCCGAAGAACTTGCCGAGCTGTTCGGAGATCTGACCCTGGGCCGCTTCCTGCCCGAGGAAGAGACCGGCCATCGCCACCGCGATCAGCAGCAGAGGGCCGACCGAGAAGATGGTGTAGTACGCGAGCGCGGCACCGAGGCGCGGCGCCTTGTCCTCGCCGAACTCCTTTGCCGTTTCCTTGAAAAGCGCGAGGTATCTGCCCATTGCGTCCTTCACTCGACGCAAGGAGCAACGGTCGTTCCAGGGATTTCCCGAGTTCCTCGGAGTTCCTCGGAGTTCCTCGGAGGGGGAGCCCGGGATGTCCACTCCGAGGAACTCCGAGGAACCGAGGAACCCGAGGAACTCCGAGAAACTACTTCGCCTTCATCCAGGCCACGCATTTCTCGAGCGACGCGCGCATCGCCGCGGCCGGAAGCTGCACGGGACGCCCATGGCCGGGCAGGACCCACTCGAAGTGGTAGTCGAGCAGCCGTTCCATCGAGCGGATCTGCTCGCTCCACGAATACCAGCAGGCGTTGCGGAACGCGTACAGATGGCCGCGGTGCGGGCTCCACGCGAGATGGTCGCCGGTGAACAGGAACGTCTCGCGGTAGAGGAACACGGCATGGCCGCGGGTATGGCCGGGCGTCGGGATCATCACCACGTCGGGTCCGAGTGCGACCGGATCGAGCCCCTCCGGCTGCAACTCGACGTCACGCGTGCGCGAGCCGGCGTCGTCGCGGTGCAGCACGCGATAGCAACCGAAGCGCTGATGGAACTTCTCGTGATCGGCGACGTCGTCGCGATGCGTGAGCAGCATCTGCCGCGTACCGCCCATGCGCTCGATGTTCTTCGCCAGCGGCTCGGTGAAGCGCGGCGAGTCGATGAGCAGATTGCCGTCGTCGCGGCGAACGAGATAGCTCACCGCGCCGAACGAGCTCTCGCTGGTGTAGCCGCAGCGGTAGACGTCGGCCGCGACGAGCTCCGGCAACGCCGCGACCGCCGCGCGCATGTCGTGCTTCTCCACGGTGCCGATCGACGCCGTCGGACAGGCGATCAGCGCCTTCTCGGCCGCGAGCCGCTCCTCGGCTGTCCGCGGCTGATGCATCACGAACGACTGATCGCCTTCATCGGAGAAGACCGCCGGCGCGAAGATGCGGCAGGCATCGCAATCGATGCAGGTCGAGTCGACGAAAAAGTCGCCCGGAACGTTCGTCTCCAGCCGGAGCGCGAGCTGCGCCATCGGAAAGCGAAAATGGGCGAACGCCGCCGGATTATTCTTCCGCCGCCGTCGTTTACAGTGCCCGCCATGTTCGACAACCTGCAGGACAAGATGGACCGGGTCTTCAAGACCCTGCGCGGCGAGGCCACCCTCAACGAGTGGCACATCGACAACGCGCTGAAGGAAATCCGCGTCGCGCTGCTCGAAGCCGACGTGCACTTCAAGACCGTCAAAGAGTTCACGAACCGCGTGCGCGAGAAGGCGGTCGGCGGCGACGTGCTCACGGCGTTCTCCCCCGCGCAGCAGGTCACCAAGATCGTCCGCGACGAGCTGCAAACGCTCCTCGGCGGCAACGAAGTCGGCCTGGCGCTGGTCGGCAGCCCTTCCGTGATCATGATGGTCGGCCTGCAGGGCTCCGGTAAGACGACCACTTCCGGCAAGCTGGCGCTGCACCTCAAGAGCCGCGGACGCCGCCCCTTGCTCGTGCCGGCCGACGTCTACCGTCCCGCCGCCATCGATCAGCTGCGCATCGTCGCCAACAACGTGAAGGTGCCGTTCTACGAGATCGGCGACAACCGCAATCCGATCGAGATCGCCCGCAAGGCGCTCTCCGAAGCGAAGACGCTGCTCTACGACACGGTCATCCTCGATACCGCCGGCCGCCTGCACATCGACGACGAGCTGATGCAGGAGCTGCAGACCATCAAGAACGACGCGCGTCCGTCGGAGATCCTGTTCGTGGCCGACGCCATGACCGGTCAGGACGCGGTGAAGTCGGCCAAGGAGTTCGACGATCGCCTCGGCGTCACCGGCATCGTGCTGACCAAGCTCGACGGCGACGCGCGCGGCGGTGCGGCGCTCTCGATCAAGTCGGTCGTGAACCGCCCGATCAAGTTCGTCGGCGTAGGCGAAAAGTACACCGACCTCGACGTCTTCTATCCCGACCGCATGGCTTCGCGCATCCTCGGCATGGGCGACGTGCTCTCGCTCATCGAGAAGGTCGAGGCCGAGGTTGATCAGAAGGAAGCGGCGCGGCTGGCCGAGAAGGTCGCCAAGGACAAGTTCACGCTCGAAGATCTGCGGTCGCAGCTCCAGCAGGTCAAAAAGATGGGCCCGCTTTCCTCGCTGGTGAGCATGATTCCCGGCGCCGGCAAAGTGAACGAGGACGACATCGACGAGGGCGCAATCGTGCGCATGCAGGCCATCCTCGACTCGATGACCAGGAAGGAGCGCGAGCACCCGCAGCTCATCAACGGCCAGCGCAAGAAGCGCATCGCTCGGGGCTCGGGAACATCCGTGCAGGAGATCAACCGCCTCCTCAAGCAGTACCTGCAGATGAAGAAGATGATGAAGACCTTCTCGAAGGGCTTCGGGGCGCGGAAGTTCGGAAAGATGATGAAGGGGCTGCCGCCGGGGTTCATGCAATAGCTGGCGGTAGGCGGTGGGCGTTCGGGAGTTCTCGCGTGACCGCCCCGGCTGCGAAGACTCCCAAACGCCTTCCGCCCGACGCCTGACGCCGTCCGGAATTCACCAAACCCATTTGCCGTTCCACCCGCCGCTCGGTTAAGATTCCGCGCTATTTTGTTGCCTATTTACAGGGAGTTACTAAATACATGTTGAAGATTCGTTTGCGCCGTCAGGGAGCCACGCACGCTCCGTTCTACCGGGTGGTCGTGTCGGACTCGCTGAAGACGCCGTCCGCGGCGACCATCGAGCAGATCGGTCACTACGACCCGAAGAAGAACCCGGCCGATGTGAAGATCGACCGCGCCCGCGTCGATTACTGGGTCAGCAAGGGCGCCCAGCTCTCGCCGACCGTGAAGTCGCTCATCAAGAAGCTGCCCAAGGCCTAGCCCTCCGTACGGGCTCGCACATGCGTGAGCTGATCGAATTTCTCGCGAAGTCCCTCGTCGATCATCCCGACGAGGTGCGCACGCGTTTGTACGACCGCGATCAGCAGACCGTGGTGGAGCTGGAAGTCGATCCCGCCGATCTCGGCAAGGTGATCGGACGGCAAGGCCGCACCGCGCGCGCGATTCGCAATCTCCTCTCCGCGGCGGGGCAGAAGACGCGGCGCCGCTACGCGCTCGACATCGTCGACTGACGCCCATGCCGGAGCGGATTGCGGTCGGCATCATCCGCAAGGCGCATGGCGTGCGCGGCGAAGCGAGCATCGAGCCGTGGACCGACTCCGCCGATCGCTTCGCGGAGCTCGACGCCGTCACGCTGGTCTCGCCCGGTGACAAGCTCACGCGCGAGTTGCGTGTCGAAAGCGTCCGCGTCCACGGCGAGCGCGCGCTGATGAAGTTCGCCGGCATCGACACGCCGGAAGAGATCCAGACCCTGCACAACTGGACCGTCGAGATCCCCGAGGAACAGGCTCGCTCGCTCGACGAGGACGAGTACTTCCTGCACGATCTGATCGGACTCACGCTCGTCGACGCGGAAGGCCGCGAGCGCGGCGTCGTCGTCGATACCTATGAAGGCGGCGGCGGCATCCTGCTGAACGTGAAGCGCGCGGACGGGAAAACGTTCGAGTTGCCGTTCGCGGCGGACATCTGCACGGAGATCGACCTCGCCGGCCGCAGGATCGTCGTCGATCTACCGGAAGGGTTGGACGACCTGGACGCGGTGAAGGAGTAGTCTCAAAGTCGCCAAGTCTCAAAGTCTCAAAGTCGCAAAGTCGCAAAGGAGTGGACGGCGCGCTCTTTGAGACTTTGCGACTTTGCGACTTTGCGACTCTCAAACCCATGCGCATCGACTTCGTCACCATCTTCCCCAACATGTTCGCCCCGCTCCTCGGCGAGGGCGTCATCGCGCGCGGGATCAGCAAGGGTCTGCTCGACATCCGCGTGTGGGATCTGCGCGACTACGCCACCGATCGCCATCGCTCGACCGACGACGAGGCGTATGGCGGCGGTCCCGGAATGGTCATGCTCGGTGAGCCTGTCTTCCGCGCCGTGGAGGCGATCGGCGCGGGTCATCTGGTCATGACCTCCCCGCAGGGCCGCCGCTTCGATCAGAGCGTCGCGAGCGAGCTGGCCGCGAAAGATCACCTCCTCTTCCTCTGCGGACGTTACGAAGGCTTCGACCACCGGGTGCACGAGGCGCTGCAGCCGGACGAGATCTCGATCGGCGACTTCGTCGTCACCGGCGGCGAGCTCCCGGCGATGCTGATGGCCGATGCCATCGGCCGCCTCGTCCCCGGCGTGGTCGGGAACACGAGCTCGGTCGAGGAGGACTCCTTCTTCCGCGGCCTGCTCGACTACCCGCATTACACGCGGCCCGAGGAGCTGCGCGGGATGCGCATCCCCGACATCCTCCTCTCCGGTCATCACGAGAAGATCCGCAAGTGGCGGAAAGAGCAGGCCTTGCGCGCCACGCTGGAGAAACGGCCCGACCTTCTGGAGACCGCCGAGCTCGATGACGAGGCGCGGGAAATTCTTCGCAGGCTCGGCAAGTTCTAGCCCGAGCCTCACCCATCCGAGGGCGGAGCCTCCTCAGTTATACTGACCCGCTTTTCAGAAATCGCACTGGAGTTACGTCAATGGCAGAAATCATGAAGCTCGTCGAGTCGCTGGCCATCAACCGGACCGACATCCCGTCGTTCAGCCCCGGCGACACGATCAAGGTCCACGTGAAGGTCAAGGAAGGCGACAAAGAGCGCATCCAGATCTTTCAGGGTCTGGTGATCTCGCGCAAAGGCGGCGGCACGCGTCAGATGTTCACGGTCCGCAAGATTTCGGGCGGAGTCGGTGTGGAGCGCATGTTCCCGCTGTACTCTCCGACGATCGACAAGATCGAGGTGGAACGTCATGGCCGGGTCCGTCGCGCAAAGCTCTACTACCTCCGGAACCTCCGCGGCAAGGCCGCGCGCATCGAAGAGAAGCGCCCCCGCTAAAACCAGGCGGACCCCGGACGAGCGTCTTTACGACTCCCTGTTCGCGGAGCTCGCGCGCGTCGCTGAGATGTCAGCGGTCGAGCGCAGGCTCCGCGATTTTGGTTTCCGCTGTGTCGCCGGCACCGATGAGGTCGGCCGCGGATGCCTGGCCGGCCCGGTGGTGGCGGCGTGCGTCGTTCTCGATTGCGAGCCGACGCTCTTCGGCGTCAACGACTCCAAGCTCATCGACGCGGATGACCGACTGGCGGTCTGCAATCTGATCCTGCGCTGCGCGCGCGCGGTCTCGATCGGCGTCGTCGAACCGGCCACCATCGACCGCATCAACATCCTCCGCGCCAGCAAGCTGGCCATGCATCACGCGGTCGAGGATCTCGGCGTGCGCCCCGATGCGCTGCTCCTCGACGCGGTGCTGCTCGAAACGCTGGAGATGCCGCAGATCCCGCTCATCAAAGGCGACCGGCGCAGCGTCTCCATCGCCGCGGCGTCCATCGTGGCGAAGGTCTATCGCGATCTGTTGATGGACGCGTATCATGACCTCTACCCCGTGTATGACTTCACAAACAATCGGGGATACGCGACGGAGAGTCACCAGGCCGCTCTGCGTATGTATGGCCCGAGTCCGATACATCGCATGTCGTTTGAAGGGGTGGAGGAGCCGAGGTTGTTGTTCGGTCTGAGCGAGGAAGATGGCGGTTCAACGCGATAAAGTCATCGCCAACGCGGAGAAGCTCGTCGCCAAGGGCAAGATCGAACCGGCGATCAAGGAGTACGAGCGGCTTCTCGAGGACAGCCCGAACGACGTCAACACGCTCAATCGGATCGGCGACCTGTGGGTCCGCGTCAACCGCAACGACGAGGCGGTCAAAGTCTTCAGCAAGATCGCCGACCACTACTCGAAGGATGGCTTCTTCCTCAAAGCCATCGCCATCTTCAAGAAGATCAACAAGCTCGATCCGTCGAAGCTGGACATCTACGCCAAGCTCGCGGATCTCTACGCCAAGCAGGGTCTGGCGATGGAGGCGAAGAGCCAATACCAGGTCCTCGCCGACTACTACCTCAAGCATGGCGAGCCATCGAACGCGCTGGCCATCTACCGCAAGATCTCCGAGCTCGACCCGCAATCGATCAACGTTCACGTCAAGCTCGCCGACCTCTACTCGCAGAACAATCAGACCGCCGAGGCGCTGAAGGAGTACGACCGCGTCGGCCGGCTGCTGCTCAAGCGCGGCATGCTCGACGAAGCCGTGCAGGTCTTCCGCAAGGCGTTGAAGATCGATCCGAAAAACACGGAGCTCGTCGATTCGCTCGTGACCGCGCTGCTCGAGGCAAAGGACTTCGAGAACGCCCGCCAGATCGTCGAAGCGGCGCTGGAAGGAAACGCGAACAGCGCGCGCCTGCTGGCCATGCTCGGAAAGATCCAGATCGGCCGCGGCGACGTTGCCGGTGCGCGCGCGACGCTCGAGCGCGCCATCGCCGCCGATCCGGCCGAGAGCGGCGCGCGCGAGACGATGGCCGAGCTCTATCTGAAGCAGAACGACGCCGACAAGGCGCTGGACATGATGGCGCCGCTGGCCGAGAAGGCTCTCGCGAAGGGCGAGCGCGCCTCGGCCATCGAGATGCTGAACCGCATCCTGCGCGTCGAGCCCGGCCACACCCCCACGCTCGAACGCCTGGTCGCGGTCTACACGCGCCTCAACGAGGAAACGAACATCCTGGCGTCGATGAGCAGCCTGGCCGAGGCGCACGTCGCGCGTATGCGCTTCGACGAAGCGTCGAAAGTGCTCGAGAAGCTCATCCAGCGCGAGCCGCAGAACGCGCAGCATCGCAACAAGCTGCAGTTCGTCCGCTCGCAGATGGGCGGCCTCGACACCATGCCGGCGCGCGCCAAGACGGCGCCCACCGAGCTGCCGCCGATGGAGATCGAGGAGCCGGCACCCGCGTTCGACAACATCGAGGAAGACACCGGCTTCTCGCTCGATCTCGACAGCGGCCCGACGCTCGACCTCGGCTTCTCCACTCCCGCGCCCGCCGCGGCTCAGGCACCGCCGCCGGCGCCCGCGCCGCCGCCGCCGACGCATCTGATGGCGGCCGTCGAAATCGCGGCCACCGAGACCTCGGAAGGCGGCGACGATCTCGATTTCATCACCGAGCACCTCACCGAAGCGGAGGTGTTCGCGAAGTACGGCCTCGCGGAAAAAGCGGCCGAACACCTGCGCGCCGTACTCGAGCGCGCGCCGTCGAACCTCACCGCGCACGAGCGGCTGTTCCGCATCCTGATCGAAGAGGGTGACATGGACGCGGCGCGCGCCGCCGCGCAGGCCTACATCGACGTCCTCGAGGAGAAGGGCGACGACATCACCATCGCGGCGGTGAAGAACGAGTTCCTCACGCGCGGCGAGCGTTTTGAGCCCGAGGCGGCCACGGTCCCAACGATGCTCCAGTCCGATTCGTCGGTCTCGATCGAGGAGCTGACCGCGGTCGACGAAGAGCTGAGCTTCGATCTCGACGCTCCGGCGGAGCTGGAGTTCGATCTCGACGAGCCCGCGCCGGCGCTCGCGCCGATGTTCGAACCGGAGCCAGAGCCGGAGCCGGAGATCGTGGAAGAGCTGGCGCTCGCGACGGAAGTCGAGGAACCGCTACCGGCGGTCGAAGAGCTCGAGCTGACCGAGGAGTTGCCGGTCGCCGAGGAAGTCGCGTTCGCGCCCGAGCCGGAAGTGGAAGAGTTGACGTTCGAGGAAGACGTGCTCGATCAGGCGCTCGAACCGCTGCCCGAGCCGGCCGCCGTTGCCGAGGAGTGGTTCCCGCCCGAGCCGGAGCCTGAACCGGAGCCGCTCTTCGAAGAACCGCCGGCACCGGCTGCGGTCGCCGAGGAGCCGTTCTTCGGCGTCGAAGGTCTCGCGGATGAATTCGACCAGTTGCCGCTCGAGGAAGTCGGCGAAGTGGACTTCTACATCGCGCAGGAGCTGTTCGACGAAGCGCGCCGCAAGCTGGAAACCTTGCAGGCGCGATTCCCCGGCAATCCCGATCTGCAGTCGCGCAGAGATCGCGTCGATGCGGCGCTGTCCGCCGCCGCTGCCGCTGCCAGCGCCGCCGCCGCGCCGCCGCCCGTGCTCTCGCGCGATGAGATCGAGACCGAGCTGCTCTCCGCGATCCCCGATGACGACGACGACTTCGCGCCAGCCGCTCCCGAGCTCGCGGCGCCGCCCCTCTCCGCCGCTCTGGTGCAGGAGGAGAACCTCTTCGCCGACGAGGACAACTTCTTCGACCTGGCCGCGGAGCTCGAGTCCGAGCTCGCCGATGAAGAGGAACCGATCTCGCTCTCCGAAGAGGAGCAATCGCTCGAAGAGATCTTCCGCGAGTTCAAGAAGGGCGTCGAACAGCAGCTCGACTCCGAGGACTACGACACGCACTACAACCTCGGCATCGCCTACAAGGAGATGGGACTGATCGACGAGGCCATCGGCGAGTTCCAGCTGGCCTCGAAGGATCCGAAACGCGCCGTCGAGTGCGCGTCGATGCTCGGCCTCTGCTTCCTCGAGAAAGGCATGCCTCAGCTGGCCATCAAGTGGTACCGCAAAGGGATCGAGATGCCCGAGGTCACCGAGGAAGAGCACGTCGGCCTCCTCTACGACCTCGCCTCCGCCTACCAGGAAGTCGGCGACACCGACAACGCCCAGAAGGCGTTCATGGAGGTGTACGGCATGAACTCCAACTACCGCGACATCGTGTCGCGGATCAAGCAGCTGGAGGACGCGAGGAAGTAGTCTTAGAGTCTTAGAGTCTTAGAGTCTTAG
>CAMPKJ010000110.1 GCA_946887105.1 uncultured Acidobacteriota bacterium
GGAATGCCGAGCGACAGCAACAGCAGTGCGACGAGCATTCACCGTCACCTCTCCGAGACGCGAACCGCATCGTAAACCTGATCGGATGGATGGACGACGATCGCGTCGCCCGGAACGAGTCCGCTGATGATCTCGACTTCCGTGTCGCTCATGTGCCCGACGCCGACGCGCTGCAGATGCGCGCGACCGTCGCGCACGGCGAACGCGGTCCACGCCCCGCCGGTCGTGAAGAGCGCCGTCGCCGGCACCTTCGCCGCCGTGCCGCGCCACAGCACGACACGCACGTCGACGCGATACTGATCGCCGAGCACCGCGGGCGGCTCGAGGAGCTCGCAGACGACGTTGACACGCTGCTCTTCCACGCCTAGCGCGGAGATCTTCGTGAACGCCGCTGGCTCGACGAGACGCACGCGCGCGGCGAGCGGGTCTTGGCCACCCCAGCGCTCGATGCGCGCCTCGGCGCCGGAGCGGATGCGAACGGCATCGGTCGAGAGAAAGTCGGCCACGACTTCCAGCGATGCGGAATCGCCGACGAGGATCAGCGGCGTCCCCGCGGCGACGACGGTCTCGCTCTCGCGCAGCACCTGCAGCACGCGGCCGCGCACGGGCGAGCGCACCACGACGTCGTGCTCCGCGTCGAACTCTCCGAGCGCCGCTCGTGCGACGGCAACGTCATAGGCGGTGGCTTCGGCGCGGAAACGCGCGGCCTCCTGCTCCTTCGCGGCCATCGACTCGGACGTTAGGGCGGCCTCGAGTGCGTCGCGCGAGACGATCGCATCGTCCGCCAGTTTGCGCATGCGATCCGCTTCGAGGTGTGCGCGCCGCGCCGCATCGCGCGTGCGGCGCAGCAGCGCCTCCGCCTCGCGCGCGGCGCGTTCGGCCGCATGCAGCCGCGCAGTGAGCTGCGCTTCCTGCCGCGGATCGAGCGGCGCGGGCTCGATGTGTACGAGAGGCGTATCGGGGCTGACCGAGTCGCCCGCGTGCACCTCGACGCGCCGCAGCCGCCCTGCCACCGGCGCCGCGACTTCATAGCGCTCGCGGATGCGCGTGATCCCATCCTCGGCAATGCTCACTTCGAGCGGACCGCGAGTCACCTGCGCGACGTCCACCGCGATCGGGTCGGGCACCAGCGCCCACGCCGCGACCGCAACGACGCACGTCCCGGCCAAGGCCACTCCCCACCTGCGCCTGGTCATCTTCATGGCATCACTCCCTGGTCTTCAGCACTTCCACGAGATCCAACGTTCCGATCCGTCGCTGCACGACGAATGCGGTGAGCGTCGCCGCCAGCGCGATCACGAAGAACGAGATCGCGTACGTGCGCGCGCTGATCACGAGCGGAATCCGGTACAGCTCCGAATCGAACTTCATGACGATGTAGATGCAGAGCGTCTGGCCGGCGGCGAAGCCGATCGGGATCGAGGCCAGCGTGAGCACGGCCTGCTCGCCGAGGAGCATCGTTCCCACTTCGCCTTTCGAGAAGCCGAGCACGCGCAGGCTGGCCAGATCGCGGCCGCGCTCGGATAGCGCGATCCGCGCTCCGTTGTAGGTCACGCCGAATGCGATCACGCAGGCGAACGGCACGATCACCAACGCCGAGATGTAGATGTTCTCGACGATGCGCTCGCGGACGCTGGCGAGCATGGCCTCGCGCAGCGACACGGAGGCCACGCCCGGCATGGCCTTCAGCGCCGCGTACAGCTCCGCGGCGCGCGCGGGCTGGACCGCCAGATGCGCCCCGGAGAGCGAAGGTCCTTCGCGCAGGAAGCGGTTCACGTCGTCGCGCGCCGCGTACGCGGAGAGGCCGATCGACTCGTCGAGCAGTGCCGCGACGCGCATCCGTGCCACCGGCCGCGGAGCGGCGAGCGCCTCGACGATCACGTCGTCGCCGGCGCTGACTCCGAGAACGTTGGCGAGCTTCCTGGTCAGCACCACGCCTTTGGGCGGCAGCGTCACTTCCTCGCCGTGGATGCCGATGAGCCGGCGCATGGTCGCGCCGCGCTCGAGGCCGACCAGCGTGAGGCGCCGCGAGTGATGGCCCGCGCGGATGCGCACGGGCACGACGCGCATCGGTTCGGCGCGGATGACGCCCGGCAGCCGCGCGATCGCGTGCAATGCCTCGTCGCCGCGCGCTTCGTACAGGGCAATGGTCGCGTCGTCCGACTGCGCGGCGCCGAACTGCACCTCGATCATCGACTCGAGCGCGTCGAACGAGAACTGCGTGGCTACCAGAATCATCCCGGCCATCGACATGGCCAGCACGGACATGACCGTGCGCAGCGGCGTCCGATCCAGCGACCGCAGGATCATCCGCAACGGCGGCGACACCGCACGGATCACTTTCCATCGATCGATGAGGCTCGTACCGAATCGCATCGGCGTCTGGCCGCGCATCCCCTCGGCCGGCGGCAACGCCACGACGCGCCGCACCGCCACCAGCGATCCGACCAGCGCGGCGAGCACGGTCGTGCCGACCGAGACCGCGATCGCCGCCGCGCTCACCCGAAACTGCAGCGCCGGGAAATGAAAGAACTGCGTGTAGAGATTCGTGAGATTGCGGCCGAGCCAGATCCCGACCGGAATGCCCACCAGCGAGCCGGCGGCGACGATCAGCAGTCCGAACGCGGCGAAGTGGCGGCCCACCGGGCCGTTCTCGTACCCGAATGCCTTCAACACCGCGATCTGCTCGCGCTGCGACTGCACCAGGCGCATCAGCATGAGGTGAATGAGCAGCGCGGCGACGGCGAGAAAGATCGCCGGCATCATCATCGACATCACGCGGTCCTGCGCGAGCTCGCCCTCGAGGAAACGGTGCGAGCTCTGACCGTCGCGGCCGTATGCGCCGAGGCCTCCGTAGCGCGCGAGCGTGCGGTCGATTTCCGCGATGACCTCGGGCTCGGACGCACCCGGCGCGAGCGCGCAGGCAACGTCGTTGAACGCTCCCTGCATCCCCGTCGCGGCGGCAAGGTGATGGCGGCGCATCCAGGCGATTCCGAACCGGCGGTGGTCGGGAAATGCATCGCCGCGCGACTCGTCCACGAATTCGGGAGTGATCGCCACGCCGCAGACCCGCAGTCTGCGCCAGCGACTGTTGATGATTGCGGCGATCTGCGATCCGGGGCGGAGCGCGTTCGCTTCGGCGAATGCCTCGCTGATCAGCACTTCATCGGGGTGCATGGGCAGCCGCCCGCGGCGCACGTGCACGTTGTCGAGCCGGGGCTCGCCATCGTCCGGCAACGACAGCAGCAACGCGCTCGCGGGTTCATCGAGGCCGGGCACGTCGAGGATCACGTTCGACGCGACGCGCGTCTGCACGTCCACCACGCCGTCGATCTCGCGCAGCCGCTGCGCCATCGGCTCCGGTGCGCGCTTCAGCGATGCGAAAACGTCGGCGAAGCGGTAGAGGTCGTAATAGGCGCGCCGTGTGATGAGCAACGACTCGTACGCGCCGCGCATGGTCACGTACGACGCCACGGCCGCCGCCACGACCAGCGCGATGGCGATTGCCTGTCCGCGCATGTGCAGCAGATCGCGAAAGAGCTTGCGGCGGAGGTTGACGGTGGTCGTCACCACGTCAACTCCTCCGGCGAGATTTTCTTCGCGTTCCCTCGCACGTCGAGGATCGTGCCGCTGCCCATGCGGATCACACGGTCGGCCATGCCGGCGATGGCCGCGTTATGCGTGATGACGGCCGTGGTCGTGCCCAGCCCGCGGTTGACGTCCTGCAGCACTTTCAGCACGAGCTTGCCGGTCTCGTAGTCCAGCGCGCCGGTCGGCTCGTCGCACAGCAGCACGTCGGGCCGCTTGGCCACGGCGCGAGCGATGGCAACGCGTTGCTGTTCGCCGCCGGAGAGCTGCGCAGGGAAATGATCGGCGCGCTCGCGCAACCCCACCAACGCCAGCGCATCCGCGGCCTTCATCGGCTGCTCGGCGATCTCGGTGACGATCTCCACGTTTTCCAGCGCGGTCAGGCTGGGGATGAGGTTGTAGAACTGGAAGACGAAGCCGACGTGCTCGCGCCGGAAGCGCGTCAGCTCCCGCTCGTCCGCCGCGACGAGGTCGTGATCGCGAAACCGCACGTTCCCATCGCTCGGCGCGTCCAGACCGCCGAGGATGTTGAGCAGCGTCGACTTGCCGCTGCCGGAAGGACCGAGGAGCACGACCAGCTCGCCTTCGTACAGATCGAGATCGACGCCCCGCAGCGCCTGCACCTCGACGTCCCCCATGCGGTAGACCTTGGTCAGTCCGCGGGCGCGGAAGACCGGTTCCGGCATCGTCGCAACGGCAGCGGCCGTGCTCATGCTCCCAACGTAACGACGTTGCGATGACGGGACACTGCCGGCCGTCACGCGCATGTGTACGCACCGTCGTCGACCGCCCGCCGCGCGCGACACAACTTGGGGCTGGAGGTGCTTCATGCGAACGATCCACTCGCGGGTGCTCGCGGCTGGCGGAGCCGTCGCGGCCGGTGCGGCCGCACTCACCTATTCCGCTTACCGCAAAGAGATGGACGGGGCCAGACGGCGAATCAACACGGAGAGACAAGTCATCGACTCGGCACACGGGACGATCGAGTTCGGCGAGTGCGGAGACGGGCCGGCGGTTCTGGTCATCCACGGAGCCGGCGGCGGTTTCGATCAGGGGCTGGAGCTGGGACGCGCGATCGTGGGCGACGGCTACCGCGTCATTGCCCCGTCCCGTTTCGGCTACCTCGGCACCGCGCTTCCTGCCGATGCCACCGCGGAAGCACAGGCCGCGGCTCACCTGCGGTTGCTCGACGCATTGCAGCTCGAGCGCGTCCCCGTCGTCGGCGTTTCCGCCGGCGCTCCTTCGGCGATGCGGCTCTGCCTGGAGCACCCCGAGCGATGCGCGGCGCTGGTGTTGATGGTGCCGCTGGCGTGGGCGCCGGAGCGAACGCGAGCCAACATGCCATCACCGTTCTTCGCGAACGTGTTGAACGCCCTCACCGAGTCGGACTTTCTCTTCTGGGCGGCGACGAAGATCGCGCGGATGACGCTTTTGCAAACGATCCTCGGCACTCCTGTCGGGGCGTACCGGAATGCCGGCGAAGGCGAACGCCGCAACGTCGATCGCCTGCTGCACAGCATCGTTCCGATCAGCAGCCGCGCCGGAGGAATCAGGAACGACGCCGTCGTTGCCGATGCTCTGACGCCGTACGCGCTGGAGGCCATCCGCGTCCCCACGCTCATCATCAGCGCGGCGGACTGTCTCTACGGAACGTACGAGAGCAGCTACTACACCGCCGAGGAGATCCCGAATGCGCGCTTCGCAGGGTTCTCCAGCGGCGGTCATCTGCTCCTCGGACACGACCGGGAAGTCCGTGCGCTGATCGCGAACTTCCTGGCGGAATCCCTTGCGACAGGAGCGCAGGCGGCGATGGCGATCTGACGTCCCGTCATCACTGCTCCGTGATTTCTCCGCAGCCGCGCATGGAGGCGTCGAAGTACGGGTTCCCGAGCTCGCCTTTCGGCTGGAGCCAGGAATGCTTCGCCATCGAGCAGTACGCGACCACCGGCCGCGGCTCCTCCTTCGCCGCCTTGCGATACGCGATCATCGCGTCCGAGAGTTCGGCGAACGCGTGACGGGCGTGTTCGAGATCCGCTGCCTGCGCGAGCGCATCCGCGCGCGAGGCCACTGCGTCCTGCTCTTCACCGCGCGCCGCGGTGGCGAGGTCCTGCGCGCGCGCCTTTGCATCGGGCAGCGATTGGTTCATCAGCGCGAGCCGCACGGCGTCGTATCGCGGAAAGAGCGGCTGCGCGTCGTCACTACCCGCGATGAACATCGCGCCGGCGACGAACATCGCCACCGCCACGCTGCCGGCCAACGCCACTTTCGGCCAGCGGCGCGGCTGTGCGGTCTCCTCTTCCTCACGCGGCAGCTCCCGTTTCCGCCACAGCAGATAGACGGCCGGATAGACGAGCAACTCCATCAGGAACGAGGTGGAGAGGCCACCGATCATCGGCGCGGCGATGCGCTTCATGACGTCCGCACCCGCGCCGGTGGACCACATGATCGGCACGAGACCGAAGAACGCGCAGGCCACGGTCATGACCTTCGGCCGCACGCGCTGCACGGCACCGTGAAGGATGGCTTCGTTCAACTCCGCGCGATTGCGCAGCAGGCCCTTCGCGCGCCGCTCGGCGTAGGAGAGGTCGAGATAGAGGAGCATGAAGATGCCGGTCTCGGCGTCGAGACCGAGCAGTGCGATGAGGCCGACCCATACGCCGATGGAGATGTTGTAGCCGAGGGCATAGAGCAGCCACACCGCGCCGACCGCGCTGAACGGGACGGCCAGCAGCACGATGGTGGTCTTCATCATCGACTTCGTGTTCATGTAGATCAGGCCGAACACGATGAAGAGCGTCAGCGGAAGGATGACTTTCATCTTCTCCTTCACGCGCGCCATCGCTTCGTACTGACCGCTCCAGGTGAGCAGGTAGCCGGGCTTCAACTTCAATTGCGCATCGACCGCGCGCTTCGCGTCTTCGACGTAGCCGCCGATGTCCCGCCGTGCCGTGTCGACGTCCACGTAGACGTAGCCGGAGAGCTTGCCGTCCTCGTCGCGGATCATGGCCGGGCCCTCGACGAGCTTGATCGTGGCCAGCTGGCCGAGGGGGATCTGCGCGCCGCCCATCGTGGAAACGAGCGTGCGTGCGAGCTCGTCGACATCGTCGCGCAGCTCGCGCGGATAGCGGATGTTGATCGGGTACCGCTCGCGCCCTTCGATGGTCGTGGAGACGTTCTCGCCGCCGATCGCGGTCATGATCACGTCCTGCACGTCTTTGATGCTCAGGCCATGGCGGGCGATCTGTTCGCGATCGAGATCGAAGTCGACGAAGTAGCCGCCGGCGGTCCGTTCGCCGTACACGCTGCGCGTGCCGGGGACGGTCTGCAGGATGCCTTCGAGCTGCTGCCCGATCCGTTCGATCTCCTCGAGATCCGAGCCGAAGATCTTCACGCCGACCGGCGTGCGGATTCCGGTGGTGAGCATGTCGATGCGGTTCTTGATCGGCATGGTCCAGGCGTTGGTCTGGCCAGGCAGGGTCAGCTTCGCGTTCATGTCGTTGACCAGCTCGTCCCACGAGATCGTTTCGGGCCAGAGCGGCCGGAGCAGAGGCTTGAGAAACTCCGGCGTCCACGGCGAATACCAGCGCTCCTTCGTTCGCCACTGATCGGCCGGTTTCAGGACCACCACCGTCTCCATCATCGAGAACGGCGCGGGATCGGTCGATGTGTCCGCGCGGCCGGCCTTGCCGAAGACGCGCTCGACTTCCGGAATCGTCTTGAGCAGCGCGTCCTGCCGCTGCAACAACGCGGTCGCCTCGGTCACGGAGATGCCGGGGAGCGTCGTCGGCATGTAGAGGATCGTGCCCTCGTTGAGCGGCGGCATGAACTCGTGGCCGAGCTTCCTGTAGACCGGAATGGTTGCGATCACGACCAGCACGGCGATGCCGATGGTGAGACGAGGATTGCGCAGCACCCACTGCGCCGGCGGCCCATAGATCCTGAACAGGACCCTGGAGATGGGGTGCTTCTCTTCGGGAACCATCCTGCCGATGAGCACCGCGTTGACGATGCGCGCCGCGAACTTCGGCCGGAACTCGAACTTCTTCATGCGCGTGAAGAGCAGCCGGATGGCGGGATCGAGCGTCACCGCGAGGATCGCGGCGATGGCCATGGCGAAGTTCTTCGTGAACGCGAGCGGCCGAAAGAGCCGCCCTTCCTGCGCTTCCAGCGCGAAGATGGGGATGAATGCGATGGCGATCACCATCAGCGAGTAGAAGCTGGGACGGCCCACCTCCTGGATGGCGGTGATGAGCACCTCTTTGTAGTCGCCCTTTCTCCCGTCCGCCTCCCACGCCTCGAGCTTCTTGTGTGCGTTCTCGACGACCACCACCGCGGCGTCGACGAGCGCGCCGATGGCCACGGCGATGCCGCCGAGGGACATGATGTTCGCGTTGATCCCGAACAGCTGCATCGGGATGAACGAGAGGATCACCGCCGCCGGGATGGTGATGATCGGAATGACGGAGCTGGGGATGTGCCACAGGAAGACCAGGATGACCAGCGAGACGATGAGCATCTCCAGGATCAGCTCGTGCTTGAGCGTGTCGATCGACTGCTCGATGAGCTCCGAGCGGTCGTACGTCGTCACGATCTGCACGCCTTCGGGCAGCGTCTTCTGCACGTCAGCGAGCTTCTCCTTCACCCGCTCGATGACCTCGAGCGCGTTCTCGCCGTGACGCATCACCACGACGCCCGACGCGACTTCTCCTTCGCCGTCGAGCTCCGCCACACCGCGCCGGAGCTCGGGGCCGAGCTGCACGCTGGCGACGTCGCGCAGCCGCACCGGCGTCCCGCGTCCATCGGTCTTGACGACGATCTGCTCCAGATCCTCGACGCGCTTCACGTAGCCGCGTGCGCGCACCATGTACTCCGCGCCGCTCCACTCCACCAGGCGCCCACCCACTTCGCTGTTCGACGCCCGCACCGCTTCCGTGACCTGCATGAGCGGGATGCCATACGCGGCCAGGCGATTCGGATCGACGGTGATCTGGTACTGCCGCACAAACCCGCCAAGCGACGCCACCTCGGCCACACCCGGCACGGCCTGCACGGCATACCGGATGTGCCAGTCCTGCAGCGAGCGCAGATCGGCCAGCGAATGCCGGCCGCTCCTGTCGACGAGCGCGTACTGGAACACCCACCCGACGCCGCTGGCATCGGGTCCGAGCTCGGTCTGCACGCCTTCCGGAAGACGCGGCTGGATCTTCGACAGATACTCCAGCGTGCGGCTGCGCGCCCAATAGAGATCCGTCCCCTCCTCGAAGATCACGTACACGTACGAAAAGCCGAAATCGGAGAAGCCGCGGATGGTCTTGACTTTCGGCGCGCCGAGCATCGCGGTGACGATCGGATAGGTGACCTGGTCCTCGATGATGTCGGGGCTGCGGTCCCATCGCGAGTAGACGATCACCTGCGTGTCGGAGAGATCGGGCAGCGCGTCGAGCGCGATCTGCTGCATCGACCACATGCCGATGAACACGAGCGCCGCGACGATGGTCAGCGTGGCGAAGCGGTTCGTGGCGCAGATGCGAATCAGTTTCTCGATCATGGTCATCTCCCCATCTGTGCGAGAGCAGCCTTGAGCCGCGACTCGGAGTCGATGAGGAAGTTCGCCTGCGTGGCAACCTTCTCGCCGGCCGCGACGCCGCGGCGGATCTCGATGAAGCGGTCGCTCCTGACGCCGGTGTCGACCTCGCGCGGTTCGAACGCGCCGTCGCTCCCGACGACGAACACGAGCGAGCGCGTGCCGGTGGCGAGGACCGCGGACTCCGGCACGACCGTCACGGTGCGAGCCGGTTCCTGAATCACGACGTCGGCATACATCTCCGGTTTGAGCGAGCCGTCTTGGTTGTCCGCTTCGATGCGCACTTTCGTGGTGCGCGTCATCGGGTCGACGGTCGGCGCGATGAAGGTCACTTTGCCGTCGAACGTGCGGCCGCCTTGATGCGATAGCGTGACCGTCGCCGCGGCACCGACGCGAACGGAGCCGAGCTCGGACTCGTACACATCCGCGAGGATCCACACGCGATCGAGGCCGGCGATCTCGAACATCGGCGCGCCCGCGCTGATCCGCGCACCTTCGACGGCCATCTTATTGAGCACCACCCCGCTCGCGGGCGAGGCGATGGTCACGGTCTTGCGCGTCACTCCGGTGCGCTCGAGCTGCCGGATGTCGCTCGCGCTGACGTCCCAGAGCTGCAGGCGGCGGCGCGCCGACTCGAGCAGCAGCGGCGCATGCTGCGCCGCGCGCAACGCCAGGAGATACTCCTGCTGCGTGGCCAGCAGTTCCGGGCTGTAGATCGAAAAGAGCGGCTGCCCGCGACGCACGTCTTTGCCCGTGTAGTCGACGTACAACTTCTCGATGTAGCCGTCGAACTTCGTGGTGATGGTGTGGAGTCGCGTCTCGTCGACCGTCACACGGCCGACGGTCCGAACGGTGCGGCCGATCGTGCGCGTCTCCGCCGCAGCGGTCTGCACGCCGATCAGCTTCTGTCGCTCCGTCGTCACTTTGACGTTCGAGTGACCGGCGACGTTCGATTGCGCGCCGCCCGCCGGACCGGAGTCGCCTTCGTAGACCGGGACGAGGTCCATGCCGCAGTCGGGAGCGGTGCCCGGTTTGTCGGACTTGTAGGCCGGGTGCATCGGGTCGACCCAGTAGAGGATCTTTTTCTCGTCAGCGCTGTGCGCGGGTTTCGTGTCCGCGCCGGTACGCCCGAGGACGACCACGGCGAGCGAGATGGCCAGGACGACGGTCAGGAGCCAGGGAAGTTTCGTGTTCATCGGGATCACCTCATGGATGTCATGGCCGTGGAGTCGTTGGCCGTTGCGGCTGCGACGGACGCCGCCTTCATCGCTGCCGGCGCGGCGTTCATCGCCGCGGGCTGCAGGCTGGCCTCGTCGATGGCCACCCGCCACTTCGCGCCTTCCGCAAGACGCGCGGCATGGATGGCGCGGTCGCCGTAGAGCGTGTTCAGCGCGTCGAGAATGGTGATGAAGGGGAGCTTCCCGGCCTGGTAGCTCGCCAGCGCCGACTCGAGGGAAAGCTCGTCGAGCGGGAGCACTTTGTCGCGATACAGCGCCGCGATGCGCAGCGCTGCTTCGAGCTGTGCGGCGCGCTCGCGCGTGCGAAGCTCGAGCTCGCGCGCCACGGCCTCGCCATCCGCGGTGCGTCCGCGGACGATGGCCTGCGCTTCGGCGAGCTGGTTGCGCTCGCGGCGGTCGATCCAGAGCGGGACCGAAATGCCCACTCCGACCTGCCACATCGGTCCCATCGCGAACGAGCCGCGATCCATCGAGCCGGCGCTCACGGTGAAGTCGGGAAGGAAGTTCTTCTCCGCCAGTTCGGCGCGGATCCGTCCGGTCTCGATGCCTTGCCGAACGGCCGCCAGCTCCGGGCTTCGCGCCGCCGCGGACGCGATCAAGTCGCCGAGCGGGGGCAACGTCGCATCGTCAGGCAGACGGTCCGGCGTGGCGACCGGGCCGTCCTGCGGCGCGCCGGTCAGGCGGTTCAGCTCCGCCAGGCGGCTCGTGATCGCTGCTGCCTGCGCCGCTTTCTGCTCCTCGATGCGTGCGAGCTCGACCTGCGCGCGCAGCACGTCCTGCTGCACCGCCAGACCGGCCGCGTATCGCTCGCGCACCGATGCTTCGATCTGCGCGGCCGCGGTGCGCCGGTCCTCGATGATGCGATCGACGGCACGCGCGAGCACGAGGTCGTACCATGCGTTCCGCACGCGCGCCTCGACGGTCAGCGCCGTGCGCGCGAGCGTTCCCTGCTCGATCTCACGCGCTTCGCTGGCCGCGATCGCGCCGGCAAGCCGCAGCTTGCCGGGCCAGGGAACCGCCTGGCTGGCCATCAGGCCGACGAAACTGCCTGCTGCGTCGCCGAAGGAAACGTCGCGGCCGTCGTTTTGATATGTCAGCGAGAGAAACGGATTGTCTGGCGTGCGCGCGGGCACGATCCGCCGCTGCGCCGCTTCGACGCTGGCCCGGGCGGCGGCGGTCTCCGGCGCATGCGTCAGCGCCTGAGCGACGAGCGCATCGAGTTGCGGGTCGACGAGCGCCGTTCGCACTACCTCGCTGGTCGTCTGTGCTGCCGCGGCCGATGCAAGCACGACCACGCACGCGGCGGCGCAGGTAAGAGTACGGAAAGACACGTTGCAGTCTCCTTTTGCGCACGGACGCGCCACAGGCACGTCCGCATGAGGGAAAAGGGAGACCGCGGATCAGATCCGGAAGACGGAATGGAGGAGGTTGAGAGGTGCGTCGGCCGATCGATATCCGGCCGCGTTGAGCCGGTGATCGGCGGCCGTCAGGCTGGATCGGGCGAACGCGATGTCTGCGCTCATGACGAGCTCGACGCGCTGCTCCGCGCGCTGCACCGGTGCAACCGCCGTCGCCGGACCGGCCGGCGCTTCGGCAGCACTCACGCCACACTCCGTCTCGCAAGGTGAGGGTGCCGTACTGGCGACCGCGCCGTTCGCCGGCGTCTCGTGCTCGCAGCACGGCATCGTGCAGAGCGTCAGCGCCGCGTAGAGAGGCAGCGCGAAGAAGCTACCGAGAAGGACCAGTACTGCCGCGCCAGCCAGGGCTCGCGTTGCAGGCATGTACGGGACTGGATTCATCGGCAGACGCATCGTCGATCTCATGGGCAAACTACGACCGCCAGCAATCTGGCTGTGTGCCGTTCGCTACGGTCGCGCGTGATCGATGTCACTCACGCGTCCGGCGAAACGTATCGTTCGAGAGACATCTTCCCGGCACGCCGGCATCACATCGAGCTGTGCGCCGCCGCATCGCACGACGAAAGGTCGTGGCGCACTGTCGCGATGGAGAATGACGATGCATTCCGACCTCGAGGCCATCGTGGCGGCGGACGAGGAGGCGCGGGCGCGCGTGACGCTGGAGGAGCAGCGGCGCGAGCGGGAGCTATCGACGGCCCGCGCGGCGCGCGATGCGGCGATCGAGGCGCGGCGGAAGGACGCCGCGGATGTGCTCGAGCGGGAGCTGGAGGCAATCCGGAGCGCGGGCGATGCGCGCGTGGCGGAGTTGCAGCGGCAGCAGTCGCAGTTCCTGGTTGCGCTCGCCGAGGGAGGCGAGCGGAGATTCGAGGAAGCGGTTGCCCTTTATTTACGGATGGTCGGCGAGGTCGCTGCATGACAGGACGCGGCGGGATTGCGTACGCGCATACGCGGATGCTGGCTTGGAAATCGCGCCTGCTGACGCGCGTCGATGCCGCGCCGCTGTTCACCGCATCGAACGCCACTGAGATGCAGCGCGTCCTCGGCGCGCTGGAGATTCGCGATCCGCTGGCGCGCCTGCTGCGGATTTACGGCATGGCGATCGGTGGATATCCGCACGGTGCGGAGCTCTTCCGCGCGCTGCTGCGTCTTCGGGAGATCGAGAACGTGAAGCTGCTATGGCGCCTGTCCGCGAAGCCATCCCGTCGCGATGCGCTGGAGCCGCTGTGGATCGATCTCGGCGAACTGGCCACGGTGCCCAGGCTGGAGGCCGTGACGCCGAACGCGCTCGCTGGTGCGCTCCGGAGTACGCCGTACGGATCGATTGCGTCGACGGCCGCTCGCGTGCACGGGAACGATGTCGCGGCGGCGGAGCTCGCGCTCGATCGCTGGGCATCGCAGCGACTCTCCGAGGAGGCCCAGCGACTCCCGAGAAAGGAAGCGCTTTCGCGGCGACTGATCGACTCGGTCATCCGCGAGCGCGACGGGCAGCTCGCCCACCGCGGTGCGCAATGGTACGGACTGGCCACCATTTCCGCCGCGGCGTTCGACGTCGTGGCGTTGCGGCGTGAGCGCCTCCGCCTCTGCCGCCGTGCGTTCGTCAGCAGTCCGTTTCTTCTCGCGCCGGCATTGGCGACCGTACTGCTCGCGGAGGAGGAAGCACGCGCCGTGCGCGCCCTCGTCGAGCGTGAAGGCCACCAATCGCTCGACAGCGCGATGGTACGCGCGCTGGCCGCGTCGCGGATCGGAGCATGACCATGCTGCGCTCGGTATCGATGGTCCACTTCCACGTGCAGGTGCCGAACCGCGACGCCGCCGTGGCCACGCGCGCCATCGCCGCCGAAGGACTGCTGCACCTGGTCGACATCGCGCACGGGCATACGCCGTACGATGCCTCCCCTCCCGGCGTACGCGAGCTCTACGCTGCCTTCCGCGATCTCGTGCATCGCATTCGCGCGACCGCCGATCGCCTCGGTGTGCCGCACGCTGAAGCCACCGGTGCGATCGATGCGGACGACGTCGCCGACTTCACCGGGGAACGCGACCGGATCCTGCTCGCTCTGGAGCCGATCGAAAAACGCGTGCAGGAGCTGGTGCGCAGTTTTGCCGAGGCGCGCGAACGGCTGACCACAAGCCGCAATGCTGCGGCGGATGCGGATCGCCTTCGCGCCGCTGCGCTGGACGTCGAGCGGTTGGCCGCGCTTCGGTTCGTAGCGGTGCGTCTCGGGATCGCCCAGCCCGAGGCGCTGTCGTCGATCGCGACGGCGCTCGCGCCGGCGTCGCATGCAGTGATTCCACTCGATGACCGCGAAGACGAGCTGCTGTTCGCCGCAATCGTGCCGGCGCATGCCGCCGCGCGGCTGGATGAGGCGATGCGTCTCGCGAGCGCGCGCGTGGTTCCGTGGGACGGTGCCGCGCCGGACGATCTCGCCGAAGCGGAACGCGCCGTCGACGGTGTGCAGCGCGCGCTCGACGACGAGTGGACACAATCCGCGGAGCTGCTCGCCGGCATCGGACGGCGCGCGGAGATCACGATGCTCCTGCTGCAGGCGCAGACGTTCTTCGCCGCGGCGGGACGCTTCGTGGTCATCTCCGGATTCGTCCCGGCCGAGAGTGCGGATCGCCTCGCGCAACGCATCACGGCAGTGACGAAGAATCACGCCATCATCGACGTCGAGCCGGTGGAGCGCGTCCCGGGCGTGAGCGAGGGAACGCTGCGGGTGCCGATCCTTCATCGCAATCCGCTGCTCCTGCGTCCGTTCCAGAAACTGATCGACGTCTACGGCACGCCGTCGTACGCCGAGGTCGAGCCGACCGCATTCTTCGCCTTCGGAT
>CAMPKJ010000111.1 GCA_946887105.1 uncultured Acidobacteriota bacterium
ACGTCGTCGAACGTTGCGATTCCGACGCCGCCGGTGAGCAACCGGTAGCCGACGGCGATGGTGCCGTCGTCGAGTCGTTCGGCCTGGATGAGGATCACCGGCGTCTCTTCGCCGACGCCTTCTTCGCGCACAATCGCGCACGAAGGAAGATCGAGCTCCACCGGCTCGCCGCCGACCGCAAACGCGGCGCGGCCGTGCGCGACGTCGTCATCCGTCGCCGCGCGCCCCTCCGTGAACGGAGTCGCGCGCCACTTCTTGAGGTCGATCGGTCCCCACTGCTCGCTCATGACGAGAGAATATCGCGATCGCCGCAAGCGCCATCAAGCCGGCCGCCGCATTGAACGCCACATCGCGCAGATCGTACACGCGCGCCGGCAGCACCGCCTGGATGCCCTCGTCGACCCAGCCTGCCGCGGCAACGAACAACGCGCTGGCGAAGTATCGCTTCGACGAGGCGTACGCGAGCACCGCCACGCCGCCGTACTCGATGAAGTGAATCTTCTCCTCCGGACTCTTCATCGGATAGATCACCGCCGCATAAACGCACGCGACGGCCATCAGCGCGAGCGCGAATCGCCACGAACGGCGGCGCGCATCGCGGAAGATCAGCCAGAGGACCGCGGCGGCCGCGATCGCAAACGCCGCGACGACGCTGATGCGCAGGATTCCGTGGTCGCGCAGGAAATTCGTGATGGTGCGCACCACGCCGAGCGTCGCGTAAATCGCGAGCAGGTAGACGGCCAGCGCGATGCGCGCAGCGCGAAGCGACATGTCGCAGGATGGTTACGGCGCGCCGCCGGGGAACGTTGGCAGGGCGGACTACACTTTCTGCCCATGCGAAGCCCGTCGCGATTGCTCGTGCTCCTTCTCCTCTCGTCTCCTCTCTTCGCGCAATCCGAGAACGCATGGCATCAGTGGGGCGGCGGTGCGCGGCACAACGGAACGCTGGCCGTGTTCGGTCAGAGCCTCCGCACCGCGATGGCGGACATCGTCTATGACCCGTTCGTACCGCAGGAGCGCGCCGAGGCGGGCGGCACGCTGCTCGTCCACTACCAGACGCCGCTCTCCGACGGCAACGAAGTGTTCATGGAGGTGAAGGGCGGCACGTACGTCAATCGCGCCACGCGACACACCCAGACCTGGAGCATCCGCAAGTTCGAATGGGTCGCGGATCAGCTGGTGGAGCGTTGGACCACCGAAAGCGACTGGAAGCCGGTCCCCGCGGGCACGACCGGATTCGAGCCGGTATTTCACGCGGCGCTTTCCGATCACTTCGTCTACATGCCGGGGGCTGGCGGCACGGTCCTGGAGGTCGATCGCAACACCGGCGCGATCGTGCGCCGCCTCGGGCAGTTCGGCGACGGGATCGATCCGAGCACCTTCGTCACCGGCCCGCTCACGATCGCCAACGACCAGACGCTCTTCTACAACACCATCAAGCTGCCGTCCGACAACCCGTGGGCGGGCGATCATCAGGGAGCGTGGCTCGTGCGTGTGACGCCGGACGGAAACGCCATCCGCGCGTCCTACCAGAGCCTCGTGCCCGGTGCGCCGGCCGCGAACGCGCAGTGCACGAGCACCTTTCCCGCCTCGCAGCTTCCCTGGCCGCCATCGCCGAACGCGCAGGCGCCGACGATCACGTGCGGCTCGCAACGGGCCGGCATGAACGTGGCGGTGGCGCTCGGTCCGGACGGAACGGTCTACACCGTCTCACGCACCCATCTGAACAGCCGCTGGGGATGGCTGGTGGCGGTGACGCGCGATCTGCAGCCGAAGTGGGCGACCTCGCTGCGGAACCGATTCAACGACGGTTGCAACGTGCTGCTGCCTCCGAACGGACAACCCGGCGGATGCCGCGCGGGCGCGACCACAGGCGTCGATCCTGCCGACAATCAACCCGGCTCCGGCGCCGTCAACGACGACTCGACCGCTTCACCGGTGGTCGCTCCCGACGGCACGATCTACGCCGGCACCTACAGCCGCTACAACCATTCGCAGGGGCACACGGTGCGCGTCTCTCCGGCCGGCGAGTTCCTGGCCGCGTATCCATTCGGCTGGGACGTCACGCCCGCGATTTACGAGCACGGCGGAACGTTCTCCGTGATCACGAAAGAAAACCGCTACGTCGGCGTGGGAACGTATTGCTCCGATCCGGGCTGGTGTCCGGCGGAGCGCGTTCCCGGTCAGGACGAGGGCTACTACATCACGCAGCTCGACGCGGCGTTGAACGTCGAGTGGAGGTTCAAGAGCACGAACACGGAGAGCTGCGATCGTTTGCCGGACGGCGAATTGAGCTGCGTCTCCGATCATCCCGAAGGATTCGAATGGTGCGTGAACGCGCTGGCGGTCGACGCGCGCGGCACGGTGTACGTCAACAGCGAAGACGGAAATCTCTACGCCATCAACCAGGGCGGCACGCTGCGCGACCGGCTCTTCCTGCAGAACGCTCTGCGCGCCGCGTACACGCCACTCTCGCTCGGCGCGGACGGAAAGATCTACACGCAGAACGCGGGACACCTGTTCGCGGTCGGATCGAACGCGCCGAGGAGACGGGCAGTCGGGAAGTGAGCTACTCGTTCGCCGCGGCCGGCGCGGCGATCGGCGCGCGGTAATCGCACTCGGGGTTGTTGCAGTACTCGATGTGACCTTCGCGCTTCGTTTCCTTTTCGAGGAGATACGGCGCGTGGCACTTCGGGCACTCGCGGGTGACCGGGCGGTTGTTCAGCGTGAACTCGCACTTCGGGTAGCGGTTGCACGAGTAAAAGACGCCGCGGCGTGAGATGCGCTCGACCAGCTCGCCTTCATTGCACGACGGGCACTTCACGCCGGTCGGCTTCGGAGGCGTCGACTTCTTGCCGATCTTGCGGATCGTCTTGCAGTCCGGGTAGCCGGCGCAGGAGTAGAACGGACCGTAGCGGCCCGACTTCAGCACCATCTCCTTGCCGCAGTTTTCGCACGGCGGCTGCGGCTCGGACGGCAGATTCGCGGCCTGTTTCATCAGGCGCGGATCCTTCGTGTTCTTGCAGTCCGGATAGCCGGTGCAGGCGAAGAACTGGCCGAAACGCGAGCGCTTGAGCTGCATCGGCTTGCCACACTTCTCACAGATGATCTGCTCGTCGTCCGACGTCGCCTCGGCCGCATCGCCTTTCGGCATTTCCTTGGTGGTCTTGCACTCCGGATAGTTCGAGCACGCCAGGAACTCGCCGAAGCGGCCGAACTTGATCACCATCGGCGAGCCGCAGGTCTCGCACTTTTCGTCGGTCTCGAGACCGGTGCCTTTGACCTGGGTCATCTCGGTGCCGGCGCGTTCGAGATCGGAATTGAACTTGACCGAGAACGCACGCAGCGCGTCCGTCCACTCGAGTTTCCCGTCCTCGACCTCATCCAGCTCCTCTTCGAGACGGGCCGTGTAGCCCTCGTCGATGATGTCGCCGAACGACTGCTTGAGCAGCTTGACCACCAGCGCGCCGAGGTGCGTGGGGTGGAACTTGCCGTCGTGCTTGTAGGTGTAGTCGCGCGCCTGGATGGTGGTCAGGATCGCGCCGTACGTCGACGGACGGCCGATGCCGTTTTCCTCGAGCGCCTTCACGAGCGTCGCCTCCGTGAAGCGGGGCGGCGGCTGGGTGAAGTTCTGCTTCGTGTCGAGCTCGATGAGCTTCAGGACGTCGCCTTCGTTCAGCGGCGGAAGAGCCTTCTCGTTCTTCTTCTCCGCTTCTTCGTCTTCGTCGTCTTCGCCCGGCGCGTCCTGAAACACGGCCAGGAAGCCGGCGAACTTCTGCACTTCGCCCGAGGCGCGGAGCGTCAGGTTGCCGACGGCGATGTCGGCGTCGGTGACGTCGAACAGCGCCGGCTTCATCTGCGAGCCGACGAAGCGGTCCCAGATCATCTTGTAGAGGCTGTACTCCTCGCGGGTCAGGAAGTCCTTGATCTTCTCGGGGTCGAGCTCCATCGAGGTGGGGCGGATGGCCTCGTGCGCTTCCTGCGCCTGCGCAGCTTTTTTGACACGATATGTGTTCGGTTTTTCGGGAAGGATATCGTCACCATATTTGGCGGCGATATACGATCGTACTTCCGCGAGCGCGTCATCGCTGATGCGCACCGAGTCGGTACGCATGTAGGTGATCAGTCCCGCGAATCCGAACGAGCCGAGCTCCTTGCCTTCATAGAGCTTCTGCGCCACCTGCATGGTGCGCTTCACCGGCCACTTGAAGCGGTTGTACGCGGTGCGCTGCAGCGTCGAGGTAATGAACGGAGGCGCGGCGGACTGCTTGCGCTCCTTGCGCGCCACTTCCGTGACGACGTACTGCCCGCTCTTCAGCGCCGCTTCGATCTTGCGCGCGGTTTCCTCGTTCGGGACTTCGGCCTTCCTGCCGTCGACCTTGGTGAGCTTGGCGATGAACGGCGGCGGAACGGCGGCCGAGAGGCGCGCACCGAAACTCCAGTACTCGACCGGCTGGAACGCTTTGATCTCGTCTTCGCGCTCCACGATCATCTTCATCGCCACGGACTGCACGCGTCCGGCGGAGAGCCCGCGGCGGACCTTGTCCCACAGCAGCGGCGAGAGCTTGTAGCCGACCAGGCGATCGAGAACGCGGCGCGCCTGCTGGGCGTTGACCTTGTTCATGTCGATCTCGCCCGGCGTCTCGATGGCTTTCTTGACCGCGTTCTTAGTGATCTCGTGGAAGAGGATGCGGCGGACCTTCTTCGCGTCGACGCCGAGAAGGTTCATCACGTGCCAGCCGATGGCCTCTCCTTCGCGATCAGGGTCGGAGGCGATGAAGATCTTGTCGGCTTTCTTCGCGGCGGCTTTGAGCTCGCTGACGACCTTTTCCTTTCCTTCCAGCACTTCGTAGTGCGGGAGGAAGGTCTCCTCGTCGACGCCGAGGTCGCTCTTCGGCAGATCGCGCACGTGGCCGACCGACGCCTTGACCACGTAATCGCTGCCGATGAACTTGTTGATGGTCTTCGCTTTCGCGGGAGACTCGACGATGACGAGGTTTTTGGCCATTGCGGAACGCTCAAAAGGTAAAGCCGGATGTGCCTTATTCCGCGGCGGACGTTATCAGAGGATGCGTACGGCGCCAAAAACGCTACTGGGCGTAGCTACTCTTCGTCCTCATCATCCCCGCCCGCGCTCTTGTACTTCTTGGTCTTGTTGTAGAGCGTTTTGTAGGAGATGCCGAGGATTTCGGCGGTCTTGCGGCGGTCGCCGTCGGTCATGTTGAGCGTCTCTTCGATGACGATCCGCTCGACCTCTTCCATCGGCTGCCCGAGGGGGATGCTCACCGCGTTCTTGGAGCGCTTGCGGCGGTTGCCGGCCAGTTTGTCGGGGAGGCATTCCACCGTGAGCGTGTCGGTGCGGGCCATGATGAAGGCGCGGTTGATGACGTTGCGCAGCTCGCGCACGTTGCCCGGCCACTCGTACGCCTGCAGCGCCTCGATGAAGTCGGGATCGATCTTCTCCACCTTCTTCTCTTCCGTCTCGTTGAGCTTCTGGAGGAAGAAGTGCGAGAAGAGGGGGATGTCTTCGAGACGCTCGCGCAGCGGCGGGACGTCGATCGGAAAAACGTTCAACCGGTAGTAGAGATCCTCGCGCATCTTGCCGTCGGCGATGGCCTTCTGTGGATCGCGGTTCGACGCGGCCACGATGCGCGCGTCGATGTTGATCTCTTCATTGCCGCCGACGCGCCGGAACTTTCCCTCTTCGAGCACGCGCAGGAGCTTGACCTGCAGCTCGATCGGCATTTCCGTGATTTCGTCGAGGAACACGGTGCCGCCCTTGGCCAGCTCGAAGTAGCCTTCGCGGCGTTTGATCGCATTTGTGAAGGCGCCCTTCTCGTGGCCGAAGATCTCGGATTCGATCAGCGTCGGCGAGATCGCGCCGCAGTTGAAGGCGATGAACGGTTTGTTGCGGCGGCGGGAGAGGTAGTGGATGGTGTTGGCGACCACTTCCTTGCCCGACCCCGACTCGCCGACGATGAAGACGTTCGCGTCGGTGTTGGCGACCATCTCCAGCTCTTCGAACAGGCGCTGCATGCGCGGCGACTTGCCGACCAGGTGGCCGAGCGCACCCATCTTCTGCAGCTGGCGTCGAAGCTCGATGATCTCCTGCTTCATCATCTGCTTGTCTTCGACGGTCTTGAGAATGACCTGCAGACGCGGGAGGTCGACCGGTTTGGTGACGTAATCCTCGGCGCCTACTTTCAGCGCCTTGACCGCGGAATCCACCGTCGCGTGACCGGTGAGGATGATGACCGAGACGTCGGGATAGCTTTCCTTGATGCGGTGCAGCAGATCGAGACCGGAACCATCAGGAAGTTTGAGGTCGACGATGGCCACGTCCGGCAGCAGCTTGTTGATCGCGTTCCAGCCGGCTTTCACCGTATCGGCGACTTCCGGCTCGTACCCCCACTCCTCCACGACGTCGGCCATGCCGGCGCTCGTGGCGCGATCATCATCGACAATCAGGACTCTTTTCATTCTGCTCCCAAGGGAAAGGACAGCCGGAGCGAGACCTTATCACGATCCTCGACAGCGCTGACTTCACCACCATAAGTCTCGGTGATGAGGCGTGCAACCGCGAGCGAGAGATCCGGGTTCCCGTCCGGGTCGCTGTAGTAGAACTTGAAAATTTTGGTCGGCTCGAAGTCGGGCGAGACCGGTTTGCCTTCGATCGTCACGACGTAACAACCAGCCTCTACGGCAGCGGTCGCGCTCGCGATGACCAACAGCTTCGCAGCACTCTGGAAGAACAGCTTCAGCGCGTGACGGATTCTCGGCTCGTGCGCCACGATCCGGGCCGGCGCATTCGCGCTCAGCTCGATGGACGCCGCCGCTGCCGCGTCGGCCGCAAGCGGTGCGACGTCGAGCGGGACGGGATGGCCTTCTCCCGGCGGCGGCGTCGACATCAGAAAGAACGCGTCGAAGATGCGCCCGAGGCGGCGCAGCTCGACTTCGATCGCACGCGTGTAGTCGGAGATCTTGTCGTCGGGCGTGTCGTCAGCGATCTTCCGCAGCCGCATGCGCAGCAACTCGAGATTGAGCACCGCCACGTTGAGCGGTGTCTTCAGATCGTGTGCGGTGTCCGCGCTGCGGAGAAAGTTCGCGCGCGCAAAGTGCTCGAGCCAGAAGTCCATGGGTTGAACCGGGCGGAGCTTAATGCAAACGCGAAACCAGCAGGCGGCTTGCCGCCTGCCGGTCAGTGCTCGCGGTGCACGTTGATCATGGCGATCGACTCTTCGAGCCGCGCCTCGACCAGCGCGAATTCGGGGTCGTTCGAGGAGAGGTCGGCGATCTCCCGCTCGGCTTTGATGCGTTCCTGTTCGGCGGTGGCGCGGTCGACTTCCGTCGGCAGGAATCCACGCTCGGCCAGCACGATCACGCGATCGGGAAGCACTTCGGCGAAGCCCCACGAGATCACGAGGCGGTGCAGGGTCGCGCCCTGGCGATAGCGGATCTGGCCGATGCCGAGCATGGCCAGCAGCGGCGTGTGTCCGGGAAGGACGCCGACCTCGCCGTCGCTGGCCGGCAGGATCACTTCATCGACCTGCGTGTCGATGATCTTCCGCTCGCGCGTGACGATCGTGAGACTGATCTTGTTCGGGAGATCGGCCATGGACGTTCCTTACGCCGCCTCGCGCTTCATCTGCTCGTACTTCTCGAGGACCTGCTCGATGGTGCCCTGCAGCAGGAAGGCCTGCTCCGGAATCTCATCGTGCTTGCCTTCCACGATCTCCTTGAAGCCTCGGATCGTGTCGGCGATCTTCACGTACTGCCCCTTGATGCCGGTGAACTGCTCGGCCACGTGGAACGGCTGCGAGAGGAAGCGCTGGATCTTGCGCGCGCGCGACACGATGACCTTGTCTTCTTCCGACAGCTCGTCGATGCCGAGGATGGCGATGATGTCCTGGAGATCCTTGTACTTCTGCAGGACCGCCTGCACGGCGCGGGCGGTGTTGTAGTGCTCGTCGCCGAGGATGCGCGGGTCGAGAATCTTGGAGGTCGACGCCAGCGGATCGACGGCCGGGTAGATGCCCAGCTCCGCGATCTGGCGCGAGAGAACGGTGGTCGCGTCGAGGTGGGCGAACGCCGTGGCCGGCGCGGGATCGGTGAGGTCGTCGGCGGGAACGTAGATCGCCTGCACCGAGGTGATCGAGCCCTGCTTCGTCGACGTGATGCGCTCCTGCAGCTCGCCCATTTCCGTGGCCAGGTTCGGCTGGTATCCGACGGCGCTGGGCATGCGGCCGAGCAGTGCCGACACCTCGGAGCCTGCCTGCGTGAAGCGGAAGATGTTGTCGATGAAGAGCAGGACGTCCTGCTTCTCGACGTCGCGGAAGTACTCGGCGACGGTGAGACCGGTCAGGCCGACGCGCAGGCGCGCTCCGGGCGGCTCGGTCATCTGGCCGTAGATCAGCGCGGCCTTCGACTTCGACGGATCGCCGGGCGTGATGACGCCGGTCTCCTCGAACTCGAGGTAGAGGTCGTTGCCTTCGCGAGTGCGCTCGCCGACGCCGGCGAACACGGAGAAGCCGCCGTGCTGCTTGGCGACGTTGGTGATCAGCTCGAGGATGAGCACGGTCTTGCCGACGCCCGCGCCGCCGAAGAGGCCGGTCTTGCCGCCCTTGGTGTACGGCTCGAGGAGGTCGATGACTTTGATGCCGGTCTCGAACATCTCGATGGAGGTCGACTGGTCTTCGAACTTCGGCGCCTCGCGATGGATCGACCAGCGGCTCTCGGAGTTGACCGGGCCGCGCTCGTCGACCGGCTCGCCGAGGACGTTCAGGATGCGGCCGAGGGTCTCGCGTCCGACCGGGACGGAGATCGGCGCGCCGCTGTCGATCGCTTTCATGCCGCGCACCATGCCGTCGGTCGGCTTCATGGCGATGCAGCGCACCTGGTTCTCGCCGATGTGATTGGCCACTTCCACGACCACGTCGATCGGCACCTTGCCGAATTCGCCGGTGTCGACCACGCGGATGGCGTTGTGAATGGCCGGCAGGTGGCCTTCTTCGAACTCGATGTCGACGGCCGGTCCGATGATCTGGATGACCTTGCCGATCGCTGCTGCGGTACTGGTTTCCGTTGCCATGTCTGTTCTCCGATGTACCGAACGATGAACGATGAACGATGAACGATGACCTCGCGGCCTCATTCATCGTTCATCGTTCACCGTTCATCGTTCTAATGTCCTGCTGCCGCGGCGCCGCTCACGATCTCGATGATCTCCTTCGTGATGGCGGCCTGCCGGATGCGGTTGTAGGTCAGCGTCAGGTGACTGATCATCTCCGACGCATTTTTGGTCGCTGACTCCATCGCGGTCATGCGCGCGCCCTGCTCTGCGGCGGCGGACTCGAGGAGCACGCGGTAGAGCTGAAACTCGATGTGCTTCGGCAGCAGGTCGGTGAGGATCTGCTCCGGGCTCGGTTGATAGATGTAATCGATGGCGGGCTCGTTGCCGGAGACCCAGGTGCGCTCGAGCGGCAGCAGGCGTTCGAGCGTGACGCGCTGCGCGATGATCGACTTGAACTCGTTGTAGACCACGTAGACCGCGTCGAACTCACCGCTCAGGAAGTCTTCCGACGCCTCTTTCGCGATCTCGCGCGCGGTCTCGAGCGAAAGCGCCTGGTAGACGTGCAGCGGCTGGCGGCGGATGGTGAGCGTGCGGCGCTTGAAGAAGTCGAACGCCTTGCGTCCGATCGGCACGAGCTCGACGTGCTCCCATCCTTTTTCGGCGACCGCATTCACCGCCGCGCGCAGCACGTTCGTGTTGAACGCGCCGGCCAGGCCGCGATCGGCAGCCACGACCAGCAACAGGACTTTCTTCTCCTGCTCGCGCTCGGCGAGCAGCGGGTGCTTGGTGACGTCGACGCGCGTGGAAACGGAGGCGAGAACCTCGCGTAGCGCGGCCGCGTACGGGCGGGCCATCATCATCCGCTCCTGCGCGCGGCGCAGCTTCGCCGCGGCCACCATCTTCATGGCCTTGGTGATCTGCTGCGTGTTCTTGACGCTGCGGATCCGTCGTCGGAGATCGATCGTGCTCGGCATGACTATGTTCGCTAGTTAACGGCTACGCGGCCAACACGTTGGCGTTGTCTTTGACGTACTGCTCTTTGAAGTCGGTGATGGCCTTGCGGATCGCGCCTTCCAGCTCGGCGTCGAACTTCGGCGAGGTCTCCAGCTTGCCGACCAGCTCCAGGTGCTCATCGACCAGGTGCTGGTGCAGCGCGGCCTCGAAAGGACGCACCGCCTCGACGGTGAGGTTGTCGAGGAAGCCCTTCGTACCGGCGAAGATCGACGCGGTCTGGAGGCCGACGCGCAGCGGCTGATACTGCCCCTGCTTGAGGATCTCCACCAGGCGCTTGCCGCGATTCAGCTGCGCCTGCGTGGTCTTGTCGAGGTCGGAGCCGAACTGCGCGAATGCCGCCAGCTCGCGGTACTGCGCGAGATCGAGACGGAGCGTGCCCGACACGGAGCGCATCGAGCGCACCTGCGCGGAACCGCCTACGCGCGAGACCGAAATGCCGACGTTGATGGCGGGGCGGACGCCGGAGTGGAAGAGGTCCGTCTCCAGGAAGATCTGGCCGTCGGTGATGGAGATGACGTTGGTCGGGATGTACGCGGAGACGTCGCCGGCCTGCGTTTCGATGATCGGCAGCGCCGTCAGCGATCCGCCGCCACGCGCGTCGCTCAGCTTCGAGGCGCGCTCCAGCAAACGGGAGTGGAGATAGAAGACGTCGCCCGGATACGCCTCGCGGCCCGGCGGACGGCGCAGCAGCAGCGAGATCTCGCGATACGACGCCGCGTGCTTCGACAGATCGTCGTAGATCACCAGCGCGTGCTTGCCGTTGTAGAGGAAGTACTCGCCCAGCGCGCAGCCGGCGTACGGCGCGAGGTACTGCAGCGGCGCCGCTTCCGACGCCGAGGCGTTGACGATGATCGTGTACTCCATCGCGCCGTACTGCTCGAGCGTCTTCACGATCTGCGCAACGGTCGACTTCTTCTGTCCGATGGCAACGTAGACGCAGAAGACGTCCTTGCCCTTCTGGTTGATGATCGCATCGATGGCCACGGCAGTCTTGCCGGTCTGGCGATCGCCGATGATCAGCTCGCGCTGGCCGCGGCCGATCGGAATCATGGCGTCGATCGCCTTGAGGCCGGTCTGCAGCGGCTCTTTGACCGGTTTGCGGTCGACGACGCCCGGCGCGAGACGCTCGATCGGGTAGAACTCGGACGTGTTGACCGGTCCCTTGCCGTCGATCGGAATGCCGAGCGCGTTGACGACGCGGCCGACCATGGCCGGACCGACCGGCACCGACATGATGCGTCCGGTGCGCTTGCACTGATCGCCTTCCTTCAGCGCCTGATAGTCACCGAGGAGCACGATGCCGACGTTGTCTTCCTCGAGGTTGAGCGCCAGACCGGTGACGTCGTGCGGGAACTGCACGAGCTCGCCGGCCATGACCCGCTCCAGGCCATAGACGCGCGCGATGCCGTCGCCGATGGAGGTGATGGTGCCGACCTCCGAGACGTCCACGCCGCGGCCGATGCCCGTTAATTGCTGCCGGATAATCTCTGTGATTTCTTCTGCCTTCAAATCGACAGCCATATGGTTCTCCGAAATTGAGCCTTGTTAGTCGCTACCCTAACGACTCACGAAATTTGTTGATCTTTCCGATGACAGAGGCGTCCCAGATCTCGCTGCCGATGCGCACCACGAAGCCGCCCAGCAGCTTCGGGTCGGTGCGGATGTCGAGCTCCACCTTGCGGCCCACTTTCTTCGAGAGCGTGGCCGCGAGCTGGTCGATCTCGTCCGGCGCGAGGCTCTTGGCCGAGCGCACTTCCGCGACCGCGACGCCGAGGGCCGCATTGACGTAGGAACGGAGCGCCTCGAGGATCGCGTCGAGGTCGTTGATGCGATGGTTGCGGACCAGCACCTCGAGCGTTTTCGCCGCGAAGTCCGTGGCCTTCATCTTGCGCGCGAGCTGCGCGGTGATGTCGAGCTTCGTCGACAGCTCGATCCCGGGATTCGCGTAGAGCTCGCGGAGCTCGGTGGAGCCGCGCAGCGCGCTCGCGAAACGCATCAGCTCTCCGCGAAGCTCGTTCGCTTTCTGCGGTGAGCCGGCGGCGTCCATGATGGCGCGCGCGTACGGCCGTGCGAAACGGCGGATCATGACTGCACCTCACCCACCTCTTGCAGGCTCTCCTGGAAGAGCTTCTTCTGATCCTGTTCGGTGATCTTCTCGCGCAGGATCGCTTCCGCGCGCTCGCTGGCGAGCTGTCCCGCGAACTCGGTCAGCTCGGTGCGTGCGTGCTTGAGGCGGTTCTCGACTTCGTTCCGCGCCGCGGCGAGCATCTTCTGCGACTCCGCTTCCGCAGCGGTCATGAGCTCGCGCTTCTGGCGCTCCCCTTCCGTCGCGGCGCGTTCGTGAATGGCGCGCACCTCGGCTTCGATCGCCGCAAGCCGCGCCTGGATCTCACCGGCCATGCGATCCGCTTTCTCGCGGCGCTCGCGCGCTTCGACCGCCGCACTGCGAATGGCCGCGGTGCGCTCCGCGAACGCTTTCTTCACCGGTCCGCCGGCGAGCCACACCAGCACGCCAATGAACAGGACCATGTTGGCGATCTTCAGGATCCAGCCGGGGATGCCGAAGTAGGTCTTTTCGTGATGCTCGGCGCCGGCCGCGGGACCTTCCGTCGGATGCACTTTCTCGTGCGTCTCCGCCTCGGCACCATGCGCGGCGCTGCCGCCGCTCTTGTCGACCTGCGCGAAGAGAACCGGCGTGACGATCAGCAGGAGGATGAGGATCAGACGGCGCATCACACCGCCCTCCCGAGGATGCGTGTGGCGGCTTCGCGCGCCAGCGATTCGGATTCGCGCACGATCTGTTCGCGTGCGACCGCGACGTCTTTGCTCAGGCGCTGATCCGCCTCGCCGACGATCTGTCGCGCCTCGGCGTTGGTCCTGTCGACGATCTGCTGGCGATACACGCCCGCTTCGCCGCGGAACTTCTCACGCAGCTGTGCAGCATCGCGCTTGGCGGCATGGAGCTGCGCCTCGGTCTGGGCAGTGGCTTCGCTGAAACGCGCCAGCGCTTCCTCGTACACCTGCTCGGCCGAGCGCGTCTCCGTCTCCCGCGCCTCCAGGATGCCGTTGATCGGCTGGAGGAAGAACTTGCGCACGATCAGGTAATTCATGATGAAGATCACCATGATCGCGAGCAGAGATAGATCCGGCGTCAAATTGATTTGCATACGTTTTGGTCGTGGAGTCAGTGGCCCCCGGGGGAGTAGCGAAGGAGGGCTCCAGGAGCGCACACGTCCCCCAAAAAGCCGCCGCTGTATACCACACCGGAAAGAACGTTGTCACCCTTTCGCGTTGCGCAGATCACGATGGCAGATGACGACTACCGGGGCATCCTCGGCCGCGCCGATGAGCACTTCGCGACGGTGATGCGGGCCCAGCCGCAGAATCTGCAGTGCGGCGCCGGCTGCTCGCTGTGTTGCCATGGTCTTTTCGAGATCGGATCGGGTGACGTGCCGGTGATCGCGGAGGGTCTCGCGCAACTCCACCCGTCACGGCGCGCGAAGATCATTCGCAAGGCGCGGGAGATCGTCGAGTCGAGCGAGCACCCGAACCTGCGGGAGTGCTCGCCGGAGGAGAAGGAGGCGTTCTTCGATCGCACGCAATCGACGCCTTGCCCGAATCTCGACGAGAAGGGGCTGTGCCTGATGTACGAGCACCGCCCGCTGGTCTGCCGCACGTTCGGCCTCCCGCTGCGCGAAGGACGCAAGTACGTCGGCGACGTCTGCGAGCTGAACTTCACGCAATCGACGGCCCGCGAGCGCATGGCCGCCGCGTGGGACCTGCGCTGGGAAGACGTCCTCGGCGTCGAGGACGAGTTCACCATTCCGGAAGCGATCGTGCTGGTGAGCCGTCTGCGCGGGTGGCTGTAGGCATTGGGCGGTAGGCGTTTGGTTTCTCGCTAAGGCGCCAAGTCATCCGAGACGCCCGAACGCCCAAAGCCCAACGCCCGCGCCGTCAGGCGCGCGCTACGCTTTCGCGGCGATGTTCGTGACGTTGCCGGCGCCCTTCTTGTCGCCCATCACGCAGTTGCCCTGGAAAATCGCGCCTTCTTCGATGATCAGCGCGGGCGTGTCGACGTCGCTGTAGACCTTGCCGTTGCGATGGATCTCGACTCGGGTGTCGGCGACGATCTTTCCGACCACGGTGCCGCTGATGGCGATACGGCCGACGTGAATGTCGCCTTCGATGTGCGCGCTCTCTCCGACGATCAACTCGTTCTTGGAGTGGATCTTTCCGTTGAACTTGCCGTCGATGCGCATCGTGTCTTCGAACTCCAGCTCGCCGCGGAAGGTCGCGCCACGATCGAGGAATCCGTTCAGTTCACCGCTCTTGCCTTTCATTGACTACCTCCGTCTTCCCATGACTTCATCGACCAGCCGGATCAACTCGTCCTCGCTGCCGAAGCGG
>CAMPKJ010000112.1 GCA_946887105.1 uncultured Acidobacteriota bacterium
GCCGCTTTCCGCCTCGAGCAGTTCGAGGCGTACCGGATCGACGCCCGGAGGCGCGAGCAGGGGAGCGGAGCGCGCTTTTCCCGTCTGCGTGGCGGTCTCCGTGCCGACCACGGCCGACGAGCGATCGCGGTCAGGCGAGGCGAACGTGTAGATCGCGAAGACCGCGATCAGCGCCACGGCCACGGCAGTCCAGGTTTTCCAATTCATCCAGTTCATCACAGCCGGTCGGAAGCGGGGCCGGTCTCCTCATCGCGGAAAATCGACTTCAGTCTCAGGTCGAGCGTCAGCGTCTGCCCGTCGGCGGTGCCCAGCGTGATCGATTCGATGATCACGAACTGGCGCGAGAGCTCGAGGAGGTTGATCAGGCGGCGCGCCTGTTCGTACGTGCCGTGCACGCCGAAGGTGATGGTCACTTCCGTCGCGCCGAGCGTCTCTTTGGGCGAGCCCGACGAGATGCGTTTTTCAGTGGCGCGTCCGAATACATACGACGCCGGCACGAGGCTGCTGGCCTTCGCGAGACGGGTCACTTCCGCGAACATCTTCGTGAAGCGATCCCGCTGCGTGGACCAGTGGTCGTTGAACACCGAGAGCACGTCGTTCTCGACCTTGCGATAGCTCTGGAAGGTCTGCTCGCCGCGGACGCGTGCGGAGCGGGCCTGTTCGAATTCGCCCTGCACCTGCGCGAGGCGGTCGTCGAGCGCGTCGAGACGGCTCTGGTACTGCACGCGGTACGTGAAGAAGAACAGCGTGTTGGCCAGCAGCAGCACCGCCAGGATGATCAGCAGAACGCGCTTTTCCCGCCAGATCATCGCGGTGCCTCCGAGAGACGCACGCCCGCGGACACCGGCGCCGGCACATATTCGACGGTCAGCGCGAACGAGAAGCCGCTTTCCTCCTCCGTCTGGTTGTTCGGAAACGGATTGCGGAACTGCGGATCGGCATTCATGCGGTTGATCGTATTGATCATCCCCTCGGCCGACTTGGACTGGAAGCTCAGGGCCAGGGTGACTTTCCCGCGCTCGCCGAAACGCGGGGCCACGGAGATCAGGCGCACGTCATCGTCGAGCACCGACTCGAGCTCGTCCAGCAGCATGCTCCACGAGAACGCGCGCTCGGCGAGCTTCGTGTTCACGAACTTCGTCTGCGCCGCGAGCCGGTTCAGGTCCAGCCCCTTGAGGCGCCGCTGTGCCGCGGCCTCGCGTTCCCGCTCCTGGCGCGTCTGCGCTTCGATCGTGGCGATCTTGGTGCGCGTGCTGTGCGTCTCGCGCGTGTAGCGGTAATACGTTTCGACGTTGTTCAGCATCAGGAACGCCGTGACCAGCGACATCACCACCACGGTCGCATAGACCGGCCGGTAATCGCGATAAGGGCGGGAGGCAAGGTTGAGATGGAGAGGCTTCACCCGGTGAATACTCCTGCGCAGGCGGTCAGCTCCGCGTCGAGGTTGTAAGTATCGGCAGGAAACTCTGCCACATAGTCGCGCAGGACCACGGGGCGTACTTGCGTGTCGAACTCCGACGCCAGCGTCTCATGAACGGCCGCGCCGCCGATGCCGGCCACATAGCAGTTCGCGAACGACTCGACCGCGAGCGTGTCGCGGAGATAGCTGGCCGAGAGGCGGATCTCCTGCTCGACCGCGCGCTCCGAGGTGAGATTGCGCGAACGGATGAACAGCGGCTGCGCGCCGCGGAAGACGGCGGTGGTGAACTCGCCTTCGCGGACGTAGAGGAAGAGACGATCGGCGGTGGTCTCCGCTTCGCGTACGGTGATGGCGTTCCAGATGTTCAGGCCGATCGGCTCGATCAGCACCACGTCCAGACCGGCGGCGTTGAAGACCTTCTCGATGCCGGCCAGCGTCGCCTCGAGCGCGGACAGCACCAGCACCCTGGCCGCGCTTCCTTCGCGCGACAGCACGCTATATGTGACGCGCAGCTGTTCGGGTGCGATCGGCAACGTCTTCTTGAGACTCCAGCGCACCACGTCCATCGCTTCCACATCGCGCTCGGGGAGCGACGGCAGGTCGATCAGGTTGATGCGGAACCAGGAGTCGGGGAGGAGCAGCGAGACCTTGTCCCAGCGGCCGGTCTCGTTGCGCAGGCGGCGCAGCGTTTCGGCGAGCGCCGATTCGTTGCTCAGCTGCGGCGTGACCGTCGACGCCGTGAACGTGTCGGCGGCCAGGCGGTACGGCTTGGCCTGAACGAGACGCATGCCGCTCTTGCCGCGGCCGAAGCGCGCGTGCACGAGAGCGTCCGTGTCGATCAGGACGACGTCGGGTGGAAAGGAGCGGGGCATGTCGGTACGACCTACTCTACGAACGTGACCTTGTTGATCTCGCGCAGAGTGGTCTGTCCCTCCTTCACCTTCAGCAGCGCCGATTCGCGGAGGAACGTCATCCCTTCCTCATGGGCGGCCTTCTTGATTTCCGAGGCAGGACGACGGTCGAGAATCATGGTTCGAATACGGTCCGAGAGGTCCAGAAGTTCCGAGATTGCCGCACGGCCATGGAATCCGGTGCCGTTGCACTCGATGCAGCCGGCTCCTTCGTAAAACGTCCGGCCGCGGAACTCTGCCAGATCCAGTCCCGATTCGACGATCACCGAGTCGGGATAGGTCATCTCGCGCTTGCAGTGCTCGCAGATCTTGCGCACCAGTCGCTGCGCGAGCACGCAGTTCAGCGCGCTGACGAAGTTGTACAGGTCGACCTTCATGTTCAGGAAGCGGCCCAGAACGTCGACGACGTTGTTGGCGTGCACGGTGGTGAACACGAGGTGACCGGTGAGCGCCGACTGCACGGCGATCTGCGCCGTCTCTTCGTCGCGGATCTCACCGACCATGATCTTGTCGGGATCGTGGCGCAGGATCGAGCGCAGTCCGCGCGCGAACGTCAGGCCCTTCTTCTCGTTGACCGGAATCTGGGTGATGCCGCGCAGCTGATACTCGACCGGATCCTCGATGGTGATGATCTTGTCTTCGGGCGACTGGATCTCGGAGAGCGCCGCGTAGAGCGTGGTCGTTTTACCGGAGCCCGTCGGGCCGGTGACGAGCACCATGCCGTACGGCTCTTTGATGAACTTGCGGAAGCGGGACAGCATCCCCGCGTCGAAGCCGAGGATGTCCAGGCGCAGGTTCTTGAACTCCTTCGACATCGACTCCTTGTCGAGAATACGGATGACCGAGTCCTCGCCGTGCGCGGTCGGAACGATGGAGACGCGGAAGTCGATGGTGCGTCCGGTAATGCGCAGCTTGAAGCGGCCGTCCTGCGGCACGCGCTTCTCGGCGATGTCCAGCTCCGACATGATCTTGATACGGGAGATGATGGTCGTGTGATGGCGCTTGTCGATCGGCTCGAGCGCTTCGTAGAGCACGCCGTCGATGCGGTACTTGACCACCACCTCGTTGTCGCGCGTCTCGATGTGAATATCGGAAGCGCGGCGCTGGATGGCGTTGAACACGATCGAGTCGACCAGCTTGATGATCGGCGAGGAGTCCTGCTGCGTGATCGAGTCGATGGTCAGCGTCTCTTCGCCGTCCTCGTTCTCGGCCACGAGCTGCATGCGGAAGCCTTCCGTCGCTTCGTCGAGCACGCGCTGCGTCGACTCCGACTTCTGGAGCTTCTCGCGGATGGCCGCGGGCGACGCGACTTTGACTTTCAGCGGCGCGCCGAGGAGCAGCTCCAGCTCGTCGAGCTTGAGCACGTCCGTCGGATCGCCGACCACGATGACGATGTGCCCGTCCTCGCGATGCTCGGGCAGGAACTGATAGCGGATCATCAGGTCCAGCGGAATGTCGCGGAACAGCTGGTGATCGCCCTGGAAGTGATCCAGGTCGACGAACGAAAAGCCGTATTGCTCCGCCAGGCGGCGGGCGCGCGATGCTTCTCCGTTCGGATCGGCGGTTTTGTAGAGCGTGCGGTTCGGATCGGCGACCATTGTGTTTACTGATTGGCTCCCACGGTAGAGAGGCGGAAGAGCGGCAGGTAGAAGGCGTACAGGAGAACGCCGATGACCACGCCCATGAATACGAGGATCACCGGCTCGATCGCCGCTACCAGCCGGGTCAGTCTGTTCTCGATTTCCTCGTCGTAGAACTCGCTCACGTTGGAGAGCATTTCCGTCAGGGCGCCGGTGGACTCTCCGACCTTGATCATCTCCACGGCCAGATCGCTCATGACGCCGGTGGCGTCGAGCGAGCGCCACAGCGGCTCGCCTTCGCGCACGTTCTGCACCACTCCGGCGATGCGTCTGGCCACGAGCTGATTGGTCACCGATTCCGAGGCGATCTCGATGGCCGGGACCATCGGAGTGCCGCCGCTCAGGAGCGTGCCCAGCGACTGCGTGAACTGCATGATCGCGAAGCGGTGCAGCACGCCGCCGACCAGCGGAATGTGCAGCTTGATGCGATCCCAAAGCAGCCGTCCGCTGGTGCTGTTCGCCCACCGGCGCAGGAGAAAGATCCCCAGCACCGTGGCGGATACCACCAGCAGCAGGTTCTGGCGCAGCCCGGTGGCGAAGTTGATCATCAACACCGTGAACCACGGCAGCTGGGCGCCGAAGCCGCTGAAGAACTCGGCGAATTTCGGGATGACGAACGCGAGCATGATGAAGATCATGGCCGTGGACATCACCACCAGCACGGCCGGATAGACCATCGCGCCGACCACGCGCTTGCGCAGGTTCACGATCAGCTTCTGGTAGCGCAGGAAGCGCTTCAGCACGCCCTCGAGATCGCCCGAGCGTTCGCCGGCGCGGATCGAGGTGGAGTAGATGGCGGGGAAGAGATCGCCGTAGCTGGCGAAGGCGTCGGACAGCGCGACGCCGGAGGTGATCTTCTCGCGGATCTGCGAGAGGATCTCGCGGAAGCGGACGTGCTTCTGGCGCTCGAGCATGATGTCGAGCGATTGCACGATCGGCAGTCCGGCGCGCACGAGCGCGAGCAGTTCCTGATTGAAGAGCAGGAAGTGTTCGGTGGAGACGGTTTTGCCGAAGCGGGGGAGAAAGTCGCGCGCGGACATCGCGCCGCGTTTCGCTTCGAAGACGTGCAGTCCCTGACGGGACATCTCCTCACGCGCCGCCTTGAGCGAGCCGGCGCGGACGTGCCGCTCCACGACATCGCCTTCCGGCGTACCAACTCTGAGGATGAATTCAGGCATCTAAGGCTTTCCTCCGCCACGACTTGGACGCGCCGGTGTCCGGAACGTTACGAGTGGTGTGGCGAATGGATAACCACGGGGGTGTTCGCGCGCTTCCCCGCGGACGGACCAGCGCTGCGTCACCGGGGCGGCGGCGTCGATTCGAGTAACTTCTTCCGCTCCACCACGATCTCTTCGAGGCGCTTGTTGATCAGGTCCTCGTCCATCTCGGGATGTTCTTCGTCGAGCTCGGCCGCAATCCGCTGTTCTTCATTCTGGAGCTGCTTCAACTTCTCCTGCACCTCCGCCTGATGCCGGGCCGCCTTTTCCTGCGCGCTCATGACCGGCCGGATAGACCATCGCGCCGACCACGCGCTTGCGCAGGTTCACGATCAGCTTCTGGTAGCGCAGGAAGCGCTTCAGCACGCCCTCGAGATCGCCCGAGCGTTCGCCGGCGCGGATCGAGGTGGAGTAGATGGCGGGGAAGAGATCGCCGTAGCTGGCGAAGGCGTCGGACAGCGCGACGCCGGAGGTGATCTTCTCGCGGATCTGCGAGAGGATCTCGCGGAAGCGGACGTGCTTCTGGCGCTCGAGCATGATGTCGAGCGATTGCACGATCGGCAGTCCGGCGCGCACGAGCGCGAGCAGTTCCTGATTGAAGAGCAGGAAGTGTTCGGTGGAGACGGTTTTGCCGAAGCGGGGGAGAAAGTCGCGCGCGGACATCGCGCCGCGTTTCGCTTCGAAGACGTGCAGTCCCTGACGGGACATCTCCTCACGCGCCGCCTTGAGCGAGCCGGCGCGGACGTGCCGCTCCACGACATCGCCTTCCGGCGTACCAACTCTGAGGATGAATTCAGGCATCTAAGGCTTTCCTCCGCCACGACTTGGACGCGCCGGTGTCCGGAACGTTACGAGTGGTGTGGCGAATGGATAACCACGGGGGTGTTCGCGCGCTTCCCCGCGGACGGACCAGCGCTGCGTCACCGGGGCGGCGGCGTCGATTCGAGTAACTTCTTCCGCTCCACCACGATCTCTTCGAGGCGCTTGTTGATCAGGTCCTCGTCCATCTCGGGATGTTCTTCGTCGAGCTCGGCCGCAATCCGCTGTTCTTCATTCTGGAGCTGCTTCAACTTCTCCTGCACCTCCGCCTGATGCCGGGCCGCCTTTTCCTGCGCGCTCATGACCTTCGGCGGCTCGACCTTCTTCGCATCCGACGGCGGCGGCGGGACGTTCGGCCCCTCGACCGGTCCGGACGAGATGGCCACGCGGCCGCGCGTTGCGGCGCCGGACTGCGTGAGCGTCACCACGCGACGTTGCGTCGTCTTCTGCCGCGCGGCCACGGCGCGTTTCGCCGCCCGCACCATCGGCGAGTCGTTCGGGTCCTCGGCGACGCTTTTGATCAGCGGCGGCGCCGCGGCCGGATCGGCGGCCGCGCTGGTCGTCGTCGATTGCGCGTGAACGTGTGCGGCGAGAAGGACAGCTCCGGTGGCAACGAGGATGGATCGCATTGGCGTGACTCCCCGGCCATTGTAGCAATCGTCGTATCATGCGCCGCGTGAGTCGTCCGGGCGGCGAAGTCTCCACCGTTGCGCTCGGTACGTTGCTGTTCGGCTCCGGCCTCTGCGCGCTCATCTATCAGGCCGTGTGGCTCCGGCAGTTCCGTCTGATCTTCGGCGCGTCCACGCTGGCCTCGGCGGCCGTGCTGGCGATGTTCATGGCCGGCCTCGGCGTCGGCGCCTGGAAGCTCGGCCGCTACGTCGACCGCTCGCGCAATCCACTGGCGTTCTACGGATTTCTCGAAGTCGGCGTGGCCATCTCGGCGGCAGCCACTCCGCTCCTGCTGTGGATCGTGCGCAGCGGCTATCTGGCCATGGGCGGCTCGTTCACGCTCGGTGCATTCTTCGCGACCGTCGTCCGCCTGCTGCTGACCGTGATCGTGCTGGCCATTCCGACCGTGCTGATGGGCGGAACGTTGCCCGCGGTCGCGCGCTCTCTGGAGCGCAAAGGCGATGCGGGACGGATCGGCGTATCCATACTCTATGCGGCGAATGCGCTCGGCGCGGTGGCCGGCGTGGCGGTGTCGACTTTCTTCCTGCTCGAGCGGCTCGGCAATCTGCGCACGCTGATCGGCGCCGCACTCCTCAACGCGCTCGTGGGGATGGCCGCGATCGCGTACTCGAATCATCTGCGCCGCCCGGCCGGCAAAGACAGCCGCGTTCTCGACGAAATCGAAGAGGACCAACCCGAGGAACTCCGAGGAACCGAGGAACCGAGGAACTCCGCGGTAGCGCCGCCACGTTTCGTCTACGCCGCCGCGGCGATCGTCGGCTTCGTATTTTTCCTGATGGAGCTGGTCTGGTATCGCCTGCTCACGCCGATCCTCGGCGGGACGACCTACACGTTCGGACTGATTCTCGCCGCCGCGCTCGCGGGGATCGGCTCGGGCAGCCTGTTCTGGGCGGCGGTGCGGCGGCGGCGCGCGACGGTCGGCGCGTTTGCGGTGTCGTGTGCGATCGAGGCCTTGCTGCTGGCGGTGCCGTTCGCGCTCGGCGACCGGCTCGCTTTCGTCGCTCTTCTCTCCCGCTCTCTCGGCGCGCTCGGATTCGGCGGCTATGTGTTGTCGTGGCTCGGCATCACCCTCGTGGTCGTGTTTCCCGCCGCATTCGTTGCCGGACTGCAGTTCCCGCTATTGATCTCGCTGCTCGGCGAAGGGCGCAAGGACGTTGGACGTCACGTCGGCGCCGCATATCTATGGAACACGGCCGGCGCCATCGTGGGCTCGATCGCGGGCGGCTTCGGACTGCTTCCGCTGCTGACCGCGACCGGTGCGTGGCGCGCCGCGGTGGTGCTGCTTTGCCTGGTCGTTCTTGCGAGCTGGCTCGTCAAGCCTGGCAAGGGCGCGCGTGTCCTGTCGCTTTCGTGGTCGGGCGTGGCCGCGGCGCTGGCGATCGCGTTGCTGTTTGCGCACGGACCGTCGGCGTTCTGGCGTCATTCGCCGATCGGCGCCGGACGCGTGAACATGGTTGGACCGACGCGCAATCGCCTGATCGACCTGCGGCATCTGCGTCAGCGCACCACGGCGTGGGAAGCGGACGGCGTCGAGAGCAGCGTCTCGATCGCGCACTCGGATGGTTACGCATTCATCGTGAACGGCAAGAGCGACGGACACGTACGGCTCGACGCCGGAACGCAGGTCATGGGCGGACTGCTGCCGGCCATCCTGCATCCGAACCCGAAAAGCGCGGTGGTGATCGGACTGGGCACCGGCTCGACGGCCGGCTGGCTCGGCGCCGTTCCTTCCGTGGAGCGCGTCGATGCAGTCGAGATCGAGCCGTCCATCGTCTACATGGCGCAGCTCAGTACGCCCGTGAATCACGACGTGCTGCGCAATCCGAAAGTCAGGATCGTGATCGGCGATGGCCGCGAGTTCCTGCTGGCGCGGGGCAAGAAATACGACATCATTTCCTCCGAGCCCTCCAATCCCTATCGCGCCGGAATCGCCAATCTCTTTACGACGGAGTTCTATCGCGCGGCGCAGTCGCGGCTGAATCCCGGCGGGATCTTCGCGCAGTTTCTGCAGGCCTATGAAGTGGACGCGCCGACGATCTCCACGATCTACGCGACGATCACGGGAGTGTTCCCGCACGTCGAAACATGGCAGACCGCGGGCGGCGACCTGCTGTTGCTCGCCTCGGCGACGCCGGTCCGCCACGACTGGAACGCCATTGCCCGGAAAATGCGCACGGACGTTTTTCATCGCGGCATTCGCAATGCGTGGGGCGTCGTGACCGTGCCCGGTTTCTACGCGCGCTATGTGGCCGGAAATCAGACCGCGCGGCGGCTGGCCGGCAATGCGCGGCCGAATACGGATGACCGTCCGGCCATCGAATACGCATTCGCCCGCAGTCTCGGCATCGCGGGCGCGTTCGACGTCGCCGAATTGCGCGCCGCCGCGCGTTTGCCGATCGACGACGTTCCGGTCGAGCTTCGCGGGATCCCGGACGCGGCACAGATCGAGGCGGAGCGTTTGTCGATCGGCGTCGCGCATGAATCGAGAATCGATCTCCACGAATATCTGTCGCCCGAAGTCCGCAATCGTGGCGTCGCGCAGATCAGCTATCTCGAAGGCAGATTCGCGGACGCGTGGACGGTCTGGCGCGGACAGCAAACGCCGCCGCGCACTCCGCTGGAAATGATCACCTTCGCGGAGACGCTGGCGGAGCGCGGCGATCCGGACGCGATGACGTTCATTGAAGCATTGCGTCCCGAATTTCCGATTGAAGCGGACGTGGTGTTGGCGCGGTTGCTGTGGCGGCAGGGAAGGCGCGCCGACGGAGCGGCCGTGCTCGCGCGCGCGTTCGAACAATACCGCTCCAATCCGTGGCCGTTGCCCATCGTGATGCGCCGCGCCATCCGCTTCGGCAACGAGATCGCCGAGAGCGGCGACGCCGCATTGACCGCGCGCATCGAAGCCGCGTTGCGCGAGCCGTTCGCCGTCGAAATGCTGCGCGAGATCCGCCGCTCCTCGCTGCTGTACGTGCAGGATCAACTGAGCCCCGAAGGCATGTGCTCCGACGCCTTGCTCCAGACCGTGCACTCCTTCGAGCCGCACGTCCCGTGGCAGGACGTCTTCCTCACCAAACGCGCCACGTGCTACCAGCAGCGAAACGACCCGCTCGCACAAAAAGCCGCGGACGATCTGCGCGAATTCAAACGCGCGGTGCGGTCGGAGCTCGCTCCGCCGGAGTGACGCTCGCTGCTATACTTCCGCAACCCCGTACACCGAGAAGATGCCATCGTTGGAGGTGAGCGATGAACGTTCGAATCGTGCTCCTTTTCGTCATCGTGTGTCTCGGCATTGCACCGTATGCGATGGCCGGCGAGAAGCCTCTGACGAATGCCGAGGTCATCGAGCTCGCCAAACTCGGGCTCGGCGACTCCGTGGTCATCGCGAAAATACGGCAGGCTCCCGCGGTGCAATTCGATCTCGAGACGAACGATCTCGCCGCATTGAAGAAAGCGGGAGTGAGTGGCGCGGCCATTGCGGCGATGCTGGAACGCGCCACTGTGAACGCGCTGCCGCGCCAGGGAACCGCGAACGCCGGCGGTACGTCGGGGCCGGAGCCCGAATTCATCGGCACCTTCTTTCATCTGGACCAGGCCACCGGGACCCTGACGCCACTGGAACGGCAGACCGCCACCGCGTCGATGGAAATTCGCGGGCTTGGCTTCGGCGGCGCCGAGGGATACATGCAGGTTCGCGGAGAACGCTCCTCCGTCCGATTCCAACAGGGCCAACCGCTTCACTTCGTCGTTCGCGTTGCATCGCCGCAGTCCGATCCGCTCAGCCTCGTTCATCTCGTGCCGCTCGAGGAAGAAGACGGCAATCGCAGGCTTTCGGTCGGCCGCGCCAGTCTTTTTGGCGGCGCACAGGCCGGAGTGGGCGACGTCGAGCTGCCGATCAAGGCAAGCCGTTACGGAGAGTCGTCGTTTCTCGTGTCGCCCGCGCAGAATCTCGCCGGCGGTGAATACGCGTTCGCCGGTCAGACGGAAGGTGAGGCGTTCTGCTTCGGCATCGACGGCGACCGCGCCGCTGCCGGCCAACCCGGTGAGCGCATCATTCCGTTTCGTGTCGGGGAGCCGATCCATCTGGGGATCGTCGAGCGAGGAGTGCGCATCGAGTCGGTCGAGGTGACCGGTTGGCCGAAGGCGCGTCACCTGGAAAAGGCTACCGACGATCAGATGACGCGTCTGTCGGTGGAGTTCACGTACACGAACCGCAGCAGCAAAGACTACAAATGCAGGTACACCGTGACCGTTCTGGACGAAGCAGGCCAGGAGCTGGGTTCGGGCGAACGCGAAGCGCATCTGGAAGCGGAGGAAGAAGACGATACGAACGGCGTCGCCGTCCGCATCCGCACGCTCGATTTTCCGAAGGCCGCCAAGCTGAGGATCCAGACGGTGACACGCCTCGAGTGAAGGGAAGCGCCGCGTTGGCGTGGTGGTCCGATCGGATCGTAGGCGGCGGGATGTTTGCATTACGCTCGCAGCGTTGCCGAATTCGCCGTCCGAAGGGCTCGTTTCGTTCGTCCAGCAGCGCCTGACGTCACTCGATCAGATCGAGATCGTCCTGCTGTTGAGGGCGGATCCTTCCCGTTCGTGGACCGCGCCGGAAGTGGCGGCCGCGGTGGGCACGCCGCAGGAGTCGGCGGCGATGCGGCTGTTCCTCCTCGCCTCGACGGGGCTGATCGTCTTCGAGCCGGACGCGATTCCACGCTACCGTTACGCCGGCAGCGATCCTGAAACGCACGCCTTCGTCAGCGAGCTGGCCGAGTTGTACGCGACGAATCGCGATGCGGTTGCGGCGCTCGTCGGCGCACCGCCCGACCCGCTCCGCAGTTTCTCCGATGCATTCAAATTGAAAAAGTGATCATGTTCGCGAACCTCGTCTACATCCTCTGCACCGCCACCAGCACGTTGTGCGCGGTCCTGCTGTATCGCGGATATCGCAACTCGGGCGCGCGCCTGTTGTTCTGGAGCGCACTCTGTTTCGTGGGACTGGCGCTGAACAATCTCATGCTGATCGTCGACGTCCGGTTCATTCCGGAGATCGACCTCTCCACCTGGCGCATGGTGCCGGCGGTGATCGGCGTGGCGGTGCTGTTGTACGGGCTGATCTGGGAGACGCGATGAACGGTCTCATTGCGGGGACGCTGCTGGCCGGATATGCGATGGTGGCGCTCTTTTTTCTGCGCTTCTGGGCCACGTCGCGGGACCGGCTGTTCGCGCTGTTCGCGCTCGCGTTCGGGGTCCTGGCCGTGCAGCGCCTCGCGCTGGCGCTGACGAACGAGACCATGGAAGACCAGACCGTCTTCTATCTGCTGCGCCTGGCCGCGTTCATCATCATCGTGATCGCCATCATCGACAAGAACCGGCGCTGAGCTCCCCCCTTTGCCGGATGGCCGTGGCTCCGGCGCGGCATTACTGTCGCTGCATGAAGTTTCTCGTCGAACGAATCGAGATCACCGACGCGCGCGGCGCTCTGGCGTGGAACGAACCGGCCTCTCCTGCAAGCTCCTGTAATGCCGACGGCGCCGATGCGCCCTCCGTCCTCGCCGGCGTCGTGGCCCGGGACGGCGCCACGCCCGTGAGCGTCGCCGCGTCTTTTTCCAACGGACAGGCGATCGCGCTCGCCCAGAAGGGACAGACGCTCTACGCGCTGCGCGCAGTACCGGGATGACCGCGCGGCTCGCGCGTCCAGCCGGTCGCGAACTTGCTCCAGGCGCTGACCTGCGAGGAGATCAGCTCGTATAGCGAAATGTGCTTGTAGCGCACGCCGTGCTTTTCACAGATGGCCTGCACGATCGGGCGGATTTTCGGATAGAGAGCGGGATTGAGTCCGGGGAAGAGATGGTGCTCGGTGTGATGGTTGAAATATCCGAGAAACCATTGCAGCAGCGGATTCGTGTACCACGTCGCGGAGGTGCGGATCTGGCGCAGCGACCACGGCTCGTTCGCGTTCTCGGGCAGGTACGAATCCTCGTGCTGGATGAAGAGCGTGAACAGTGAGAAGTAGCTCTTCGAGATCGCGAAGAGAAACAGGTTCAGGAACGCGGTGCCGGGAGAGAAGAGGACGAACGAAAGCGAGATCGGAAGGACGAAACCGAAGCCTTTCGCGATCACGTGGCCGATCTTCTCCGGCAGCGGCACGCATTGATAGCGGAACAGCGTGTTGTAGCTGTGGACGAACCACGAGTTCGGCGAATAGAGAATGAACACGAACCAGATGTAGAACATCTGGTAGCGGTGATACGGCCTGTACTCCTGATGCTCGAAGAAACGCACCACGGTGGCGCCGGCCGTCTGCAGGTCGATCATCGAATGCGGCGCCTGGTGATGGCTCTGATGCTCGACGTCCCAGCAGCGCGATGAATAGCCGACGAAGTCCCAGATGGTGCGGCCGAGGAGCTTGATGATCTTCGAATCCGTAAAGCCGCCGTGCATGACCGTGTGCGCGACGTTCACGGCCGCGAACGTGATGATCGGCCCGAGCAGCAATGCCCATAATGTCGAGCCGCGGATGAAGGCCATGTACATCCCGCCGAAATAAAGCGCATAGAAAAAGATCAGCAGCGACCACGCCGCGGGAAGGCGCTTTTTCCAAGGGAGCTTGTTCTCGCGCAGGAAGGCGTAGACGGCCTGGCGCAACTCGTCGGCCATCGGATCCGGGCGCCGGTATTCGCGGCGCGATTGATAGTCGTAAAGGCCGATGCGGTACTGATCGCGTCCGGCGCGCGGCGCCAGGTCGCCGATCAGCTGAATTCCGAACTGCGCCCGCATCGCGTCATTGCGCAGGATGCGGCTCACATAACTGTCGTGCTGGCTTTCCAGCGCGTCGGTGATGTCGGTGCCGAGGGCGGGAACGAGGATCGATCGCCCGCCGGGATGGCGCCGGAGAAATTCGGTGATGTCATATACTCGCCCGTCGAACGCCACATACGCCGATCGTTCATTGTCGTGCTCGCCGATGTCACGATAGTCGATGACCGGGAGCTCCTGGGCGTGGACGACGCTCATATTCAAGGAGTGTGGACTTCCGGAAGTTTCCCTACCTGCGACTGGCCCGGAGAGACGTTGCGTTACCGAGTGGATGACGTCCCGTGGTTCTGGCGGCCGTTCTGGCTGGCCTGGTCGTGGCTTCTCGCGGTGGTGTTCGGAGCGCTGCTGACCGTTCTCCATGCGACCTGCCGCATCCGAATCGAGGGCTCGGAAAATCTCTCGCCCGGCGCGAATTACATCTACAGCTACTGGCACCGCGGTCTCGGTTTGTGGTTCATCGCGTTTCTGCGCGGACATGCCGGCCACGTCTGGCTGCAGCATCCCGCCGCGTACATGAAACCGGTCCATCTCGTGCTGCGATGGATGCGCGTGCGCATGCTCCTCGGATCGAGCGGCGAGGAAGGCCGCAGCGCCGCGGAAACGCTGGCGGAGCTCGTGCGGGACGGCGCGTCGACGGTCATCACGCCCGATGGCCCGAAGGGACCGCCTCAGGTGTTGAAGAAGGGCGTGCTGCACATCGCGGCGGGCAGCGGTGTTCCGGTCGTCCCCGTGCGCCTCAGCGCCAGTCCGGCCATCCCGCTGCCGTCGTGGGACGGCAAACGCCTCCCGCTGCCGTTCTCACGGATCGTGGTGACGTTCGCGCCGCTGCAGGTCACTGCATAAGTGATGCACGAGCGCAGC
>CAMPKJ010000113.1 GCA_946887105.1 uncultured Acidobacteriota bacterium
AGCAGCGAGAAGTTCTGCATGTTGCGCGCGCCGATCTGGATGCAGTCCGCATACTTTTCGACCAGCTGCAGCGACTCGTGATCGACTGCTTCGGTGACGATCGGCAGATCGAACTCCTCGCGGACGCGAGCCAGAATCTCCAGAGCCTGCTCGCCCAGTCCCTGGAACGAGTACGGCGAGGTGCGCGGCTTGTATGCGCCGCCGCGGAACAATTGCCCGCCGGCGTTCTTGATGCCTTCGGCGATGGCGCGCGTCTGATCGAGCGACTCGACCGCGCACGGTCCGCCGATCACGATCACCCCGTTGCCACCGACGTCGACGCCGCCGACGGTGACGATCGAGTCGTCCGGCTTCGCCTCGCGACTGACGAGCTTGTATGCGTGCGAGACCGGGATGACCTCTTTGACGCCCGGAAAGTTCTCGAGCACCGAGGGATCGGCCTTACCGCTGTGGCCGGTGATGCCGATGGCGGTGCGGAACGCGCCGGGGATCGGATGGGCGCGAAAGCCGAGATGCTCGATGTGGCGAACGACCGCTTCGACCTGTTCCGGCCGCGCTCCGGCCTCCATCACGATCAGCATCTGAATGTTTCTCCTGGGGACGGTGTTGTCCGACGGGCCAGTATAATCGACCACTCTCGCTACAGATTCCGGAGAACCCGCCATGAAGAAAATGCTGATCCTCGCCGTCCTCCTCACCGCCTTCGCGGTGCCGTCGTTCGCCCGCTACATCGTCGTCCTCAAGAACGGGACGAGCTACTCGGCGAAAGAGAAGTGGACGATCGTCAACGGCAAGGCGATCGTGAAGCTCGAGAACGGCCAGTCGCTGCAGCTCGATCCGTCACTGATCGACGTCGCGAAGTCGGAGCAGATGACCAAGGTGGGACTGGCGACCGCAAGCGTGGTCGACCTCACTCCGGATACGCCGAAGGCCGCGCCAACCCAGCGTCAGCCGACGCTCGGCACGTCCATCAAACTTCGTCCCAGGAGCGACGCATCCGCGTCCGACAACTCGTCCGCTGCAACACCCGCCGCGACTCCGATCGCCGTTCCGGCCGGCTCGCTGGCCGCTGACGTGATCTCGAAGTTCGAGCGCGCATACGAGAACGACGGCATCTTCGAGAGCAAGGTCTCGGCGACCGGCCCCGATGCCTATCGCGTCGAGCTGACCGTCGATACCGAGGATCGCGTGTTCGGCGCGCTCTCGACCACCTCGGCGATGATCATGCGCAACGCATTCGTCGACGGCGCGAAGATCGAGCTGGTCGAGCTGTTCATGAAGACCACCACCGGCGGCGCCGCGGGCCGCTTCCAGATGTCGCGCGCCGATGCGGACGCTCTGCTGAACAAGAAGATCCGGCGCGAGGATTACTTCATCACGAAGGTCCTTTACTGACGAGTTCCTCGGAGGAGCACGACACGCCACTCCGAGGCACCGAGGAACTCCGAGGAACCCGAGGAACTCAGTTCACGACTTCCGCGCGCACGCCTTTCGCGAACACCATCACATAGCGGAAGTCGTGCACCTCGGGCGTGGTGACGACGTGCTCGCCGGGCGCGAACACGACCCGGCGCAGGTTCCACTCGGCGAGGCGGAGCTCGGCGCGGTCGAACGCGAATCGGACCGGCACGGCCTCGCTGATCGGGCGATCGCGCTCGTCGATCAGCCGCACGCGCCCTTTCGTGAAGCCGAAGTCGAACGCCGTCGCGCGCGCCTCATCGCTGCCCGCCACCGCCACGCCGCCCGCGGTCTTGATGCTCGGGATCAAGCCGATCTGCTCGAACGCATCGCGCGGCGGCATCACGCGCGTCGGCGGTGACGCGAGCGGGCGGTTGGATGTGGCCAGATAGTTCCAGCGGCCGACGGGCGGCGCGCCGATGATCATCGGCGCCTGCCATCCCGGAAGATCAGTCGTGACGATGCGCGGGTTCCACGTCCGATAGATCTTCCACTCCTCGTTCGTGACCACCCAGTTCGCAATCTCGGGCGCGATGTCGATCGACGCGATCAGGCCGCCTACGCCCTGCGGCGCCCGCACCGCCACCACGATCCGATTGCGTCCGGTCTGCACGAGCTGCGAGATGTCGTACGTGTCGATGACCCGTTCCGTCTCCTGCCCGCGGCGCGCGTCGAGCAGGCGGCCGCCGATCTCGGTGCCGTTGACGAAGACCGTGTACTCCGGATCGCCGAGGACTTTCAGACGCGTGAAGACGCGGTTCGGAGGGAGGTCGAAATCGCGCGCCGCGAAGAAGGCCTGCGGCACGTTGTCGCTCATCCGCGATTGCGCCCAGATCCATTTCGCGTTGCCCGTGATGTCGAAGAACTTGCGCGCGTAGGTGCGCTCGAGATGCGTGAACGCGGCGGTGAACGCGAAGACGAGCGCCAGCACGAGGCTCACGCGCTTGATCAACTCGCGATCGACATCGCTCACGATAGAATCGCCGGCCGTCATGCGGAGCGTGATTGTAGTTCCCGCGCGTTGGGCGTCCACGCGCTTTCCCGGCAAGCCGCTGGCGCCGATCGCGGGCGTGTCGCTGATCCGGCGCGTGCACGACCGGGCCGTGCATTCGCGCCGTGCCGAGGCGGTTTACGTCGCGACGGATGATGACCGCATCGAGCAGCACGTGCGCGAGTTCGGCGGGAACGTGCTCCGTCCGGCCGGCGACTTCCAGACCGGCACCGATCGCATCGCCGCCGCGCTGAAGCTCGCGAACGCATCATTCGACGTGGTCGTGAACGTGCAGGGCGACGAGCCGCTGATCGACATCCAGGAGGTCGACGCGCTGATCGACCTGCTGGGCGCGCGCGAAACGGAGATGGCCACGATGGCCTGCCCGCTCGCGAACGACGAAGAGTTTCTCGCGCGCGACGTCGTGAAGGTGGTCGTCGACGCGTACGATCGCGCGATTTTCTTCTCGCGCGCGCCGATCGGATCGCGTGACGTCGCGCTGCGCCATATCGGCGTGTATGCCTACTTGCGCAGCGCCATCGAGCGCTTCGTGACGCTTCCGCAGGCGCCTCTGGAACAAGCGGAGTCGCTCGAACAGTTGCGGGCTTTGCATCACGGCTTTAAAATCGCCGTGTTGCGTACCACCAAGCCGCACCTCGGCGTCGACCGGCCCGAGGACGTGGCGCGGGTCGAGAGTGAACTTGCCAAATCGTATGCGTGACGTCCGCTACCTCTGCGAGGGCCGTTTTTCGTGAGCTTCGTGCTCACACGAAGAACCATCTCGACCGGCGTACCACCTCTCTCTCCCCCTGAAACCAGCCCGAACAACGTCAGCCCGGAGGCCGCATGAGCACGAAGTACATCTTCATTACTGGTGGTGTGGTTTCCGGACTCGGTAAAGGGATTGCCGCCGCTTCGATCGGAGCGCTGCTCGAAGCCCGCGGGTTCCGGATCACCATCCAGAAATTCGATCCCTACATCAACGTCGACCCCGGCACCATGTCGCCGTTCCAGCACGGCGAAGTGTTCGTCACCGATGACGGCGCGGAAACCGATCTGGACCTCGGTCATTACGAGCGTTTCACCACCATGCGCGCCACGCGCAAGAACAACTACACCACCGGCCGCGTCTATCTGAAGGTCATCGAGAAAGAGCGCCGCGGCGACTATCTCGGCAAGACCGTGCAGGTCATTCCGCACATCACCGACGAGATCAAGAAGTGCATCCGCGACGTCTCGGAGAACGTCGACGTGGTGATCGTGGAGATCGGCGGCACGGTCGGCGACATCGAGTCGCTGCCATTCCTCGAGGCGATCCGCCAGTTCCGCCTGGAAGCGGGACGCGGCAACGCCATCAACGTGCACCTCACGCTCGTCCCGTACATCAAGGCCAGCGACGAGCTGAAGACGAAGCCGACGCAGCATTCCGTGCAGACGCTGCGGCAGATCGGCATCCAGCCCGACATCCTGCTGTGCCGGTCGGAGCGCACCATCCCCGAGGAGATGAAGAAAAAGATCGCGCTCTTCTGCAACGTGGAAGACGAGTCGGTCGTGCCGGCGTACGACGTCGACTTCATCTATCAGGTGCCGCTGGCATTTTCGCGAGAAGGCCTCGACGAGATCCTGCTCGACAAGCTGCACCTCCCGCATGAGGAGATCGGCTCACTGACGAAGTGGGAAGAGATCGTGCGGAAGATGCGCCATCCGGAAGGCGAGGTGCGTATCGGATTCGTCGGCAAGTACGTCGAGTTCGGCGATTCCTACAAATCGCTCAATGAAGCGCTCGTGCACGGCGGCATCGCCAACAACGTGAAGGTGCGCATCGTCTACATCGACTCCGAGACGCTCGAGGAAGAGGGTTATCACGGCGAGCTGGCCAGCGTGGACGGAATCCTGGTCGGTCCGGGATTCGGCGCGCGCGGCGTGGAAGGAAAGCTGCGCGCCATCCGCTTCGCGCGCGAGAAGCGCATCCCCTACTTCGGCATCTGCCTCGGCATGCAGTGCGCGACGATCGAGTTTGCGCGCAACGTCGTGGGGATGGTCGGCGCGAACTCGACCGAGTTCGACGACGAGGCGCCGTACAAAGTGATCTACAAACTGCGCGATCTCATCGGCGTCGACGCCCTCGGCGGCACGATGCGTCTCGGCAAATACCCGTGCAACCTGCGGGAAGGCTCCATCGCGCGCGAGGCCTACGGCACGGAGATGACCGACGAGCGCCACCGCCATCGCTACGAGGCCAATCCGGAGTACATCCCCCAGCTCGAAGAACGCGGCTTCCGCGTGACCGGCCTCTCCCCCGACGGCAAGTTCGTCGAGATCGTCGAGCTCGAAGGACATCCCTGGTTCGTCGGTTGCCAGTTCCACCCCGAATACAAATCGCGCCCCATGACCCCGCACCCGCTGTTCCGCTCGTTCATCGCCGCCGCGCGCGCATACAAGAACTCGAACAAGACCACCGTGCAGATGACGCAGCCGGCGCAGGTCACCGAGGTTTGATTTTGACGACTCGCACCATTTCCATCACCGCCGGCATCCATTTCGGCGGAGACCATCCTCCCCTGTTCATCGCCGGACCGTGCGTGATCGAAGGGCTCGAGCACGCGTTGAAGATGGCGCGCACGCTGGCGAAGTTGCGCGATGAGCTGAAGATCAACCTCGTCTACAAGTCGTCGTTCGACAAGGCCAACCGCTCCTCCATCGACTCGTTCCGCGGGCCGGGCGTGGAGAAAGGGATGGAAGTGTTGCGCGCGGTGCGCGAGGAGACCGGGCTGCCGCTGCTGACCGACATTCATGAGCCGTGGCAGGCGGAGCCGGTCGGCGCGGTGGTGGACATCCTGCAGATCCCGGCGTTTCTCTGCCGCCAGACCGATCTCATTGCCGCCGCGGCGCGCACCGGCAAGGCGGTGGGCGTGAAGAAGGGACAGTTCCTGTCGCCCGAGGAGACGAAGAACATCCTCGAGAAAGGGGCGGAGGCGGGAAACGAGAAGGTGTTCATCACCGAGCGCGGGAGCTCGTTCGGCTACCAGAATCTGGTCGTGGACATGCGCGCGTTCCCGATCGTGCGCGGCTTAGGCGCGCCGGTGGTCTACGACATCACGCACTCGATGCAGAAACCGGGTGGCGAAGGGAAGCAGACGGGCGGCACGCCGCAATTCGCGCGGCCGCTCGCGCGCGCCGCGGCCGCGGCAGGCGCGGACGGTTTCTTCATGGAGGTGCACGACAACCCGCCGGCGGCGCTCTCCGACCGCACCACGCAGATCCGCCCCGACGCCGCGCGCGCGATCATCGAGGACGTGCTGAAGATCAAAGCAACGCTCGACCCGCTCTGATCGTCGCAGTAGTCAATGAGCCGCGCCCGCACCGTTCTCGCCATCCTCCTCGGCCTCTTCGCCGTTCTCACACTGCTCGATCGCTTCGTGCTGGTCGAGCTGCTCCTCCGCCGCACCGCCATCCCGCTCCTGCTCGCCGCTGCTACGGCGCTGGCAATCGCGGGCATCGGCATGCTGTTCCGCCGCGCCAAGCACATCGACCTTCCGCTCGATCTGCTGATCGGTTATCCGCTGTTCGGCACGCTCTGTTTTCTCGCGGCGACGTTGAAGGTGTCGATCTGGATGCTGGCACCGATCGCCGCAGTGGGGCTGCTCGCGGCGATCTTCTTCCTGCTGCGGCGCTACTCCGACGATGCGTACGTCGCGCCGGAACCGCTTCCGCTGCACTGGTCGACGCTTGCGGTGGTGGCGGTGCTGCTCTGCGCATTCGTGGCGGCGCAGGCGCCGCCGTCGTCGCTCGACGAGCTCGCCTATCACCTGGCCGTGCCGCACGCGTGGGTGCTGGAAGGACGCGCGATCGAGTTGCCGCTGCTCTCGCACTCGTATTTTCCGCTGGGCATCGAGTCGGCCGATCTGCTCCCGCTCCTGTTCCTCGGCGCATCCGACGGCGGCGTGGCGTCGCACTTCCTGCACCTGTTCGCCGCGATTGCGACGACGTTGCTCCTCGCGCGGCGGACGCGGTCATGGCTCGCCACCGCCGCCATCGTCACCACACCCGCGCTGGCCATCACCGCCGGATGGTCGCTGGTCGACTGGCCTCTGGCCGGGCTGTTCGTCGCGCTGTATGTCTCGCTCGAAGACGACGACGTGCGCACGGCTTCCGCTGCGACTGCCGCGGGACTGCTGACGAAGTACACCTTCGCTCCGTTCGCGCTGATCGCGTGGGCGATCCGCTGGTACCGCAAGCGCACACTGCCGCGGTGGCAGATTCTCGCCGGCGGTGTCTTCTTCGTGCGCAACCTGATCCTGTCGGGCAATCCGCTCGAGCCGTTCTTCGGAGCGGACGCGCCGCACGTATCGGGCTTCCGCGAGCTGGCGCTGGCGGACTACATCTTCGAAGGGACGTTCCTCGATGAGGCCATCGGTGCGGCGCTGGTGATCCTGCCCGTGTTTGCCACGGGAGCGATCGCGCTGGCATCGATCGCCATCGCCATCGCGCTCTTTGTGCTCGCGCCGTCATCGCGCATCCTCCTGCCGTTTCTGATCGTGCCGTCGATGAGCGCCGCGCCGGAGCTGCGCAGAAAAACGCTGTCGGTGATGATCGCCATCGCGGTGGTCGTGCAGACCTTCCTGGTGATCTTCTTCGCCGCGCGCACGAATGCGTTTTCGCTGCTCGCCGCGTCGGCGACGGAAGAGGAGTTCCTGCGCAAGCAGCGGCCGTCGTATGCGGCCATCGAGTGGCTGAACCGGCAGCTGCCAGCTGACTCGCGCACGCTGGTAGTCGGCATCAACGAAACGTACTGGTTCGCGCGGCCTGTACGCGGCGGCGGCAACTTCGACGGGCCGCGCGTGTCGACGTATCTCGCGGCGTCATCACCCGAGGCGTTGCGCGAACAGCTGCGCCGCGACGGCATCACCCACATCGCCGTCGTCACCGCGCCGGTGGCCACGACGGACGAGCAGAAACGCGCCGAGCGCGAGACCACGCTTTCGCCGGGCGCGCAGAAGATGCTCGCGCAGACGCTGGACCGGTACGCGTCGCACATGATCGCGCGCGACACGGCAACCCTGTTCAAGCTGCGATAGCCGCTTTGGAGTGGGGCGGCCACAGCCGCCGCTTTCCGACGGGCGGCCGCAGCCGCCCGCGGCTGCCGCACTCCAAACAGGTACCATCTGCCGATGTCTCGAGACGGCCTGATTCACGTCCTGCGCAGCGCATGTTCCGGCGAGCTCGCAGCCATTCACGCGTATCGCGGACATCGCAACAGCCTGCGCTCGGATGCGCCGGAGCGCGAGCGCATCCGGCAGATCGAGTTGGAAGAGAAGCATCACCGCGAGCTGGTGATGGGATTGCTGCGCGAGCTCGGCGCGAAGCCGAGCCGCAAACGCGAGCTGCTCTTCTTTTGCATCGGAAAAACGATCGCCTTCCTCTGCCACATCGGCGGATGGTTCATCCCGATGTACGGCGCCGGAAAGCTCGAGCGCTCGAACATCGAGGAGTACGAAGACGCCGCGCGGTTCGCGCGCGCGGCGGGATTGACGCAGATGATCGACTGCCTGCTCACCATGGCCGAGGTGGAGTGGGAGCACGAGCGGTTCTTCCGCGAACAGATCCAGGGTCACCGGATGCTGCGCTTCTTCCCGCTGTGGGAGGCGCCGCCGCCGAAGGAAGCGATCCGCGTTCCGTACTCGATCAGCGCGCCAGCTCTCGAATCTCCTGAACGTGTGACGCGAGAATGGTCGTCCCCGCCCCTGCTCCGGTGAAGGCCGGCGTAGTCATCGCCAGCATCGCCCGCGCCTCTGTCAACGCCGCGCGCAACTCGGCGATGTGCGAAGCACGGATGAGCGCCGCTGCTGTGACCGTGTGGGAGAACTGGAACGGCGCCAGACCAGCATGCGCGCGCCACAGATTCACGGCCGTACGCAGTTCTGTGAAGTGCTTGCTCTTCACGCGAGTCCCGGAAGTGAGCAGATCGTCGCTGAACGGCATGGCCGGATCCATATTCGAGCTCACCGGCGATCCGTTGTTCAGCTGCGCGGTGAGCATGTATTCGTACACGACGCCCTGCGCGCCAACCAGGCTCGTATCCATACCCGTACCCGGATTCCATGTGGCCGTCGACCAGTTCAGCGCTCCGGCCTGCCGCCGCAGCAGTTGCAAGGTACTGAAATTCGTGTTCGATGGGAGGACGTACGCGATATGCACGCCGCCGGGCAAAGCGCGCGCCTCCATGACGAACGGCAAATTGGCGAGTACTTCCATCGTCACGCTCTGTTCGCTCGGCAGGTAACGCGAGTCGCCCGGATAGACGATCCGCACGTCATGTGCTCCGCGCGTCAGCGTCACGTTGAAGGTGGCCGAGCCATTCGCGAGGGTGGCGTTTGCGATGGGTGTGTTGCCTTCGATGAGCTGCAGCGAACCGGACGGAGCCGCTCCGCCGCCGTTCACGTTGTACGTCAGCACATGTGGTGAGCCGGCGCGCACGCTCAGCAGACCGCCGACACCGACGATATTCGACGATGCCTTGCTGATCGAGAACGGTACGGTCTCCGTTTCGCTCGGAGGCCAGTACGTGTCGCCGAAGAACGTTGCCGAGATGGTGTGATTGCCCGGCTCGAGTGAAACGTTGAGCGGGCTGCCGGTGTGATGCTCAAATTCCACGCCGTCGAGGTTTACGGTCACCCAGCTATGCCCGGCGCCCGTGACCGTGATCTGGATCGGAAATGGCTGCCCGTAGATCCGCGGTTCCGCCGGCAGCGTCATCGTCGTCTCCGTGGTCTCGGTCTTGACCGTCTGCGTCACCACGGTCGACGTCCCCGCGGGAATGTGAGCATTGCCGCTGAACTCGGCCGTCAACGGATGATCGCCGAGGGTCAGACCGGAGAGGCTGAACGATGCTCTGCCGATGGCATCGACCAGTTGCGTACCGATGATGGTCGCGCCGTCGTTCAACGTGATCGTGCCGCGCGGCGCCGGTGTGTCGGAAGCGAAGCCGGAGACCTGCACGTGCAGCGTCGCCTCCTGCCCCACTGAGATCACCGGCGAGATGGTGTGAAGATCGACGTACGTGCTGCACGCGCTGGTGAACGGATAAATCGGCCTATGACCTCCGATCATCAGATCGGAACGATCGTCGCCGTCGAAGTCTCCAGCACCGATAGCGCTCGCATGGATGGGATTGTACGGATCGTCGAGAATCGCGGTCAGGATCGACGGCGTGCGGAACTGTCCGTCACCCACGCCGATGAACGTGCTGGTGTGCTGTCCGCTGCTGGCGATGAGGTCGAGATGGCCATCGCCGGACATGTCCTGCAGCAGGACCGTCCAGATGAGCCCCTTGCGGCCCGGTTTATCGACGAACAGCGCCGAATGCGTGAACGTGCGCGCGCCTTCGTTTCTGTAGACGGACACGGTGCCGTCCGGCCACGTGTTGTCGGTCTTCACGTTTCCGGCGACGAAATCAGGCAGCCCATCCTCGTCGACGTCGCCGACGCGCAGCACTCGTGGGTCCTCCGCAGGCAGTGAGACCGGAGCGTCATACGACTCGTCGGCGTTGCCGAAATAGACGTCCATTCGCGACGTCGGGTAGTTGATGCCGATGGCGATGTCGAAATGGCCATCGCCGTCGAAATCGGCGCCTACCGCGTTCGGAAATCCTGGCGTGGTGATCCGCGCCACCTCGATCACCGTCGTGGCCACGTCGTCGTAAACTGCGACGGCTTGTCCCGGCGCGCTGGAGACGTAGAGCTCCACCTCGGGATCCGCATCGCGATTGGTTGCGAAGAGCGTGCTCGGCGAGATGGTGATGGCCGAGACGATGGCCGTGCCGCGTCCGGAACCGGTGGCGGGCATGATGCGCACCGCCTGAAAGCTCACATCGCCGACGACGACATCGTCGCGCCCGTCGCCGGTGATGTCCGCGATGACGATGTTGGTGAACCAGAAACCTTCCGCGATCTCGGTCGGAGCGCCGAAGGTGAGATCACTGTTCCCCTTCCACCACACGAGCTTGCGGTATTGGTTGTGGTCGACGACGCCGACGAGGTCGAGATCCCCGTCCTCGTCGTAGTCGATCCCGGCGAGCTCACGGATGGAGGTCGAGGGCTCCAGCGGCGGCAACGGATCCGCAATCGTCCACTGCAGACTCGGGCAATCCGGCTGCGCGAAGAGAGGGAAAGACAGGAGAACACCGATGACAGCCGCGAAGACTCGATTCATGAGGGACCCTTTGGACGCAAAAAAGGCCGGCTTCCGCCGGCCTTTGGACGACTGGATGTGTTCAGAGTCTCAGACCGCCACGGCCGCGTCAACCCCGGCCGCGGCGCGCAGCGCCTCGGCTTTGTCGGTGCGTTCCCACGAGAACTCCGGCTCGGTGCGGCCGAAGTGTCCGTAAGCGGCGGTCTTCTTGAAAATCGGGCGGCGCAGTTGCAGCGTTTCCATGATGCCGCGGGGCGTCATCTGGAAGTGCTCGCGCACCAGCTCGACCATCTTCGACTGCTCGACCTTGCCCGTGCCGAACGTTTCGACGTACACCGAGACCGGCTCCGCCACGCCGATCGCATACGCGAGCTGCACTTCCGCCTCGTCCGCGATGCCTGAGGCCACCAGGTTCTTGGCGATGTAGCGGGCCATGTAGCACGCCGAGCGATCGACCTTGGTGGGATCCTTGCCCGAAAACGCGCCGCCGCCGTGTCGTCCGCGGCCGCCGTACGTGTCGACGATGATCTTGCGGCCGGTCAGGCCGGTATCGCCCTGCGGTCCGCCGATGACGAAGCGGCCGGTCGGGTTGATGTGGAACACGGTGCGCTCGTCGATCAGCTCGCCCGGGAGCACCGGACGGATGACGTGCTCGATGATCGCATCGCGCAGATCGCGGCTGCTGACGTTCGGCGAATGCTGGGTGGAGATGACGATCGCGCTGGCGCGCACGGGGCGCTTTCCTTCGTACTCGATCGTGACCTGCGACTTGCCGTCCGGACGGAGGAAGTCGAGCTCGTTGGATTTGCGCACTTCGGTGAGGCGGCGCACCAGCTTGTGCGCCATCATGATCGGCAGCGGCATCAGCTCCGGCGTCTCGCGTACGGCGAAGCCGAACATCAGGCCCTGATCTCCCGCGCCGCCGGTGTCGACGCCCTGCGCGATGTCGGGCGACTGCGGATCGATCGACGAAATGACCGCGCAGGTCTCGCTGTCGAATCCGTACTTCGCGCGCGTGTATCCGATCTCCCGGATCGTGTTGCGCACGATGGACGGGAAGTCGACGTATGTCTTCGTGGTGATCTCGCCCGAGATCATGGCCAGACCGGTCGTCACGAGAGTCTCACACGCGACGCGCCCAACCGGGTCCTCCGCCAGAACTGCATCCAGGATCGCGTCCGAGATCTGGTCGGCGATCTTGTCCGGATGCCCTTCGGTGACGGACTCCGAAGTAAACAGGGTCCTGTAATTCGACATGATGGAAATGCTCCTTGAAGGACTGCTCAGAATCGGCGAATCCTAGCATACGGACCGCGGATTCCGACCCGCCGGGCGCCTCGTTTGCACAGTTCGCCAGCCGATGTTGAAGACGCGCAATCTCGGCACGTATCGCGACCTGCTCCTGCTCTTCACCCGCTACGGCCGGAAAGACTTCCGCCTGACGCTGAACGCGGAGGATTTTCTGCTCCCCGAAGCCGAGGCTGTCGAGATCGAGCCGGATGTGCAGGCGCGCGCCCGCGCGTTCGCCGAGGCGCTGCAGAACATGGGACCGACGTACGTGAAATTCGGCCAGCTCCTCTCCACGCGGCCGGACATCGTTCCTCAGGAGTACATCGAGGCGCTGGAGTCGCTGCAGGACTCACTGGAGCCGTTCTCGTTCGCCGATGTCGAGCGCATCATCGAAGAAGACCTCGGCGTACGCATCTCCAAAGCCTTCGAGCACTTCGACGCCACGCCGATCGCGGCCGCGTCCCTCGGACAGGTGCATCGCGCCACACTCAAACATCCGGCCGGCGATCTGCGCGACGTGGTGGTCAAAGTGCAGCGGCCGAACGTCAGCGAACAGGTCCATCACGATCTGGACGCCTTCACCGAGATCGCCACCGACCTCGAGAAACACACCGAGATCGGCCGCAAGATGAACCTCGTGGCCGCGCTCGAGCAGGCGCGCATGGTGATGTTCAGCGAGCTCAATTACCTGCAGGAGGCGCGCAACACCGCAACGCTGCGCCGCAACCTCGCCGGCTTCCCGCAGATCCATCTCCCCGCTGTGGTTCACGACTTCACCTCGCCGCGCGTACTCACCACGGAGCTCGTGCGCGGCCAGAAGATCTCCAAGCTCACTCCGCTGGCGCTCATCGAGGGCGACTACGCCGAGCTCGCCGCCGTGCTCACGCAGGCCTACCTGAAGCAGATCTGCGTCGACGGCATCTGGCACAGCGATCCCCATCCCGGCAACGTCTTCATTCGCGAGGACGAGAACGGCGAGCCGCAGATCGTGCTGCTCGACTTCGGCATGGTCAGCCGCATCAGCCAGGAGTTTCAGGACGAAGTCATCAAGCTCCTGCTGGCCATCTCGTCGAACCGCGGCTCCGAAGTGGCGGACACGTGCATCCGCGTCTGCGAGGTGCAGGAGCGCTTCGATCCGGTGAAGTTCAGGCGCGAGGTCTCGATGTTCGTGGCCACGGTGCAGGATGCCAGCGCGCGCGACATTAACACCGGGCAGTTGATCTTCACCGTCATCGGCGTCGCCAACAGCAACGATCTGAAGGTGCCCGCCGAGCTGACCATGCTCGCCAAGACGCTGCTGCACCTCGACGCGATCACGAAAAAACTGGATCCCGACTACGACCCGCAGGCGGTGATCCGCGATTACGCGGAGAACCTCATCGCGCAGAAGCTGCGCCAGAAGTTCCACGCGCAGAATTTCTATCCGGCGCTGCTCGACCTGAATCAGCTCGCGCTCGACCTGCCGCGGCGCACGCGCGAGATCGTCGACATGGCCGCGGGCGGCAAGCTGACGCTGGGCATCAAGCTCGCGCAGGCCGAGGAGTTCCTGCGCGGGATGCACAAGATCGCCAACCGCATCACCATCGGCGTGGTCATCGCCGCGCTGCTGGTGTCGTCGTCGCTGATGATGCGCGTCTACCCCAACCTGGCCGTGATCGGCTACGTTCTCGCATCCGTGGCCGCGTTCTATCTGATCGTGTCGACGTTCGTGCGCGACCGCAAGGATCGGGAGAAGGCGGGGATGAAGGGGAAGTGACAGCGCTGGCGCGCTGTCACGTAATATCCAGGTCGTTCAATCCCATCCCGCCGTTTTCCGCGAGCCACCGCGGCGTGCTCTCGAAGATGTAGACCTCGGTGCCAGGTTTGGCTTCTTTCCAGAGCAGCGAGAGCATGTCGTTGGGCAGGCGGATGCAGCCGTGCGAGACGCGGCGGCCGATCGACTTCGGGTCATTCGTGCCGTGGATCATCACGCGATCGCCGAGGTCGAGGGCGTACTTGCCCATCGTTCCCCGTTCTTTTCGCTTCGGTGAGTCCGGCGGCGGGACCGGCTTCCCCTCTTCGACGAACGCCCAGTCCGGCTTGGTCCAGACCGGATCGACGATCTTGCGCACGACCGTGTGCTTGCCGCGAGGCGTGCGGAACCACCACACGCGCCGGCCCTTGCGGAGGATCTTGTCCGAGCCGGTGGCGGCGGCCGAGCTTTTGATCAGCTCGCCGTCCTTGAAGAGATAAGCCCGGTTCGTCGAAACGTCGATCGTGATCACGGTGCCGACGCGCGGAGCTTCGGGGGGCAGGCCTTCGGGAGCGTTGAGCAATGTGGACAGAAGGATC
>CAMPKJ010000114.1 GCA_946887105.1 uncultured Acidobacteriota bacterium
ACGCCGACGTTCCAGTTGAACTCGCGCGGCGGCTTGTACGAGCCGGTCATGAAGACCCGGAACATGTGCAGCCAGACCGCGATGACCATCGCGTGCGCACCCCAGCGGTGCATCTCGCGCATGATCCCGAACGGCGCCTGCTCGCGCAGGTCCATGATGTCCGTGAAGGCGTATTCGATGGTCGGCCGGTAATAGAACATCAGCAGCAGACCGGTGACGGTTTCGACGAGGAAGAGGAAGAACGACGTCCCGCCCATGCACCAGGTGTAGCTCATGCGCACGCCGGAGCGGCGCACCTTGACGGGATGCAGATGCAGGATCAGGGAGCCGAGGACGGCCAGGACGCGCTTGCGGTTCGTGTTGGGGATGCCGACCCGGAAGATCGACTTCCAGACCTGCGAGTTCACGATGCCTTCCTGGACTTGCTTCAGGGTCATCCACACTCCCCTATGGCGCGTTCGAATTTTTCAGACTTTGAGAAAGGACTCCGGATTCACCCAGTCACCGCGTTCCTGGTGGAACTGGACCGATTTGTCGACCACGATCTGACCGTCGGCCGGATCGACGAAGATCTTGGCCCGCTCGAGCGGCCGGGGCGCAGGTCCTTCGAAGTTGATCCCGGTCCTGTAATAGCCGCTGCCGTGGCACGGGCATTTGAATTTGTTCTGCGAGGGAAGCCAGTTCGGCGTGCAGCCGAGGTGCGTGCAGGTGGTGATGAGGGCGTACATCATCTCCTCGTTGCGCACCATCCAGATGCCGTACTTGTCCTTCCAGCGCTCGTCGACCTCGCCGACGGAGTAATCGCCCGGAAGGCCGGCCTTGAACTTCTGCACCGGCTCGAAGAGGACGTTCGGGAAAAGGAAGCGGACGAAGATGCCGGTCAGCCCGCCCACCGCCGCCGCAAGAGCGGTCCAGGCCGCTGTCAACGCGACCGGAAACTTGCGTCGGGTGATCTCCCCCTGCTCGCGAATTTCCGCCGCGGCACTCCCCGCTAGGGGTGTCTTTGGGGCCACCTGATATGGCGTAAGTTGCTCAGACATTGAGGAGTTTCTGAGACTCGATTCGATGCGACGCACTATCGGTGAAAACGGAAACGCTGTCAACGGGAATCAGTGACGCAGAACACATCGCGATGTGCGCTGCGTACGACCTCACCGGAGCGCTTCGGCCGCCGCCGATCGCACCTGCAGCGAGGGATCGCTTTTCGCGATCGGACCGAGGATGGTCTTCCCCTCTTCGGGCGCGATTTTCATCAGCGCGGGGATGGCCGCGAGCATCGTCGCGTCCTTCTGATCGGGGCGCATGCCCGGCACGCGGTCGAGGCGCGCGCGGTCGAGCATCTCGCGCAGCACGCCGATGGCACGCGTGTCGCCGTAACGCGACACGGCAATGGCCGCGTTGTACCGCACATCCGCAATCGGATCGGTCAGCGCCGCCACCAGCGCCGGCAGCGCGCGCGGATCGCGCATCTCGCCGAGCGCATACGCCGCCGCTTTGCGCACGTCGCGCTCGTCGTTCGAGAACACTTCGATCAGGCGCGGCACCGCCGCCGGATCGGCCAGTCTCCCGAGCGCCAGCGACGCATAGATGCGCGTCTCGGGAGCCCGATCCTTCAGGGCCTCGATCAAAAGCGGCGTCGCGCGTCTGTCGCCGAGATTGCCGAGGACCATGCTCAGGTACTGGCGGATGCGCGGATCGTCGTTCTTCGCGCTCTCGTAGACGCGGATCACGTCGTGGATCAGGTTCGGATACTTCTTCGCCTCGCCCGCGTTGATCAGCTGCGAGAGCTGATAGGCGGCCTGCCAGCGCTCGCGGCGTCCGCCCGACTGCACTTCATTCAGGTAATCGGGAACGGTCTGCTCGTCGGAGGCGAGCTTGCCGAACAGGAAGAAAATGCCGACGGCGATCGCCACGACACCGAGGGGGAAGACCACGAACTGGAAGAGGATGGTGCGCGGCGATTCTTTCGGGATGTCGGCGGACTGTTCGGCCATCAACGCCCGGTTCCCATCACCACGAAGTCCGGCAGATACGTCTTCAGCTGCGTCGGCGCGTCGGGGACGATGATCGCGTCCTTGTCGCACACGCTCTCGCACAGCCGGCAGGCCACGCACTTGTTCTTCTCGACGAAGGCAATCTTGTAGTGATTGGCCAGCGTCTCATCGTCCGCATCGATCATCTTGATGCACTCGAACGGGCAGATGTCGACGCAGAACTCGCAGCCGGTGCAGAGGTCCTTCACCACCTCGGCCTTGGGGATGTCCTTCGGCTTGATGCGCGGGATCAGCTCGCCATGCTGATTCTGGATGGCGTCCACCGGACAGTAGATGCCGCACACCGAACAATCGATGCAGCGTTCCGGGTGGATGTAGTACTGGCCCTTGCTCTCACCCCAGATCGTATTGGTCGGGCATTTGATCTCGCAGACCGAGCATCCGATGCACTTGTCAGTGATGAAATGGGGCATGTCGGCGAGCAGTGTAACTTAGCGGTCAAGCGTGCAATTTCACGGTGCGATTCAGCGCTTCGTCGTGCGCGGAAAGCGCGAGACTTCGGGGCAGCGGAACCAGATCGCAGCCGAAGAAATCGCGGCGCAGCCCGGCGTAATCGGCCACGCGATCGAGCCGCACGCGCCCTCCCCCGCCGCTCATCGGATGGCTCCCGCCCATCGCCGAGATCCGCTGCAGCGCCGCGTATCCGAGGAGCATCTTCATGGCCGGAGCGGTGCGGTAGTCCCAGCGGCCGAGCGCGAGGCGCAGGATCTTCCCGGTCATGTTGCGCACCGAGTAGAACGTCTTGTAGCAGTGCATCAGCAGCTCGTGCCACCGTTGCTCGGTGAACTGCGGGTGCCGCCAGGTCACGCACGTCCCGTCGAAGCGGTCGAGGTTGTCCTCGGTGATCAATCCCTGCGTCAGGAACTCCTCGTACTGGTCCGTGCCCGGAATGGGGGTGAGGAGGTAGAACGACGCGACGTCGGGCGCAAGCTCGCAAAGCTTCGCGAGATGATCGAGCACGCCTTCTTCCGTATCGGCCGGGAAGCCGATGATGTTCGAGAAGTGCGTGGTCAGACGCCGCGGCCGGCAGATGTCGATGATGCGGCCGTAAAGGTCGGGATGGTTCTGCGTCTTGTGTGCGGCTAAAAGTGTGGCTCGCTGGAACGATTCCACGCCGACGAACATCTGGAAGCAACCCGCGCGCGCGAGCAGCTCGACGAGATCTTCCTGCTTCGCGATCTGGGTATCGCACTGGCAGAAGAACGGTAAGTCGATCCGTTCGTCGATCATCGCCTCGAGCAGTTGCCGCACCTCGGCGTACTTGTTGAGGTTGTCGGACGTGAACAGGATCATGCGCACGCCCGCGGCTTTCGCGGCTTTGAGGCTGGCGATGGTCGTCGACACCGGCTGGCTGCGCACCTGCCGTCCGGCGATCTTGATCACCGAACAGAAGTTGCACGTGTACGGACAGCCACGCGCGGGATAGACGCCGAGCATCGGGATGGCGTAACGCTTCAGGTCGCGCTGCGACGGCGGAATGAGCGGCGGCGGATCGATCTGCGTGCCCCATCGCGCGTCTTCGCCGTAGACCGGTTGCAGTTCGCCGTCGAGCGCGTCGCGCAGAATCGCCGGCCAGACGCCCTCCGCCTCCGACAGGGCGAAGCTGATCCCGCGGCCGTGCAGCATCGCGGTGTCGCACGTCATCGGATGCGGTCCGCCGATGACCACCGATTCGACACCGCGCGAGCGCGCGAATGCGCCGAGGTCGAGCGCGCGCTGGAACTGGTGGCTCTGTACGCCCGCGAACGCGAGCAGCGTGCGGCGTTCGGGATCGCGCTTCAGCTGGCGGAGGTAGTCGAGATCGGAGTGGACGTACTCGTCGATGATGGTGACGTCGCAGCGCGCGCCTTCGAACACGGCCGGCGTGAGACTGGCAAGGTACGAGAGCGTGCTGTTCGGCATGAAGCCGCGGCGGAAGCGCTGGACGTAGCCGTCCGCGTCGTATTTGCCGGGCTTGAGGATGATGACGCGCAGGGACGACATCCCACCACCCCCTGAAATTTTGGATTGAGTTGGACCCGCGGGCAGTGTAATGCAACCGTCAAGGCGTTTGAGGCCGCCTCATCGGACGTGCAGGATCAGCGCGCGCGGATTCTGATACAGGAGCGTGATCTCGCGCTCGCGCCGGATGCCGTGGAGCTCCGGCGCATTGCGTTCGCCGATCCAGAGGAACGGTCCGGAAGGCAGTGACCGGGGATCGGCCTGCCGTCGCGGCGGCACGCGCCAGCCGGGATGAACCGCCTGCTCCGGCGGAAAGGCCTGCACGCGCGCTTCCCCGAACTGATGCGCGACTTCGAGGTAGAGGAAACCTGTCGCGACGATCGCATCGTTCGGACCAGCGTTCCGACGCAGCACGATGGCCGCCTGCCGGTAATCGCCGAGCGGCCGCTGCAGGTGCGTGATCGCTCCCACCAGGATCGAGCCGAAGCCGACCGCGGCCAGCATGCCGACGAGCATCGTGCGCGTCGCGCGTCCCCACCGCGGGAGAGAATCGGCGATCCAGAGCACGAGCGGAAACGCGAGCAGCGACGCAAATCGAATCGGAAAGTACGACGGCCGAAAAATGGAGAGAGCGACGCACAGTCCCAACGGAATCAGCACGAACAGCGCGAAACGCCACGACCTGCCGATCGCAATGACGGTCAGAACGAACGCAAGGAACATCACCCACAGCGGCGGACCTGGATCGTCGCTGATGAACGCGAGCGCGTTCAGCACGCCTTTCACGGTCGGGCGGGACATCCATGCCGTTGCGGCCCGCGGCTGCTGAAGCGCGAGAACGAGCCCGGGAAGAAACGCGAGCGCGGCGAGCGCGGTGGATCGGACGGCTCTCACTGATGATAGGTGCCGCCCGGCGAGAACCGGCGCAAACAACAGAGTGGGCAGAAAGAACGCGGCCGCGAAATGCGTGTACGCCGCTGCAACGAACGCTGCCGCGGCGCCTTCCACACGGTCCCGCTCCATCAGCAGAATGCCAATCGCGATCAACGTGCCGCACAAGGCATACGGCCGCGCCGCCGCCGCAAAGATCGCCGCCGCAGGATGTACGGCCAGCAACATCGCCGGCATCCAGCGTTTCTGCAGCAGCAGCACGATAAGCGGGATCGAGGCGAAGACCACCGACAGCGCGCGCCCGGCGTCCACGGATGGAATGCGCGCCACGAAGTAGTACAAGGGAGGCCCTGAATCGTTCAGGAGCGATGGCAGGATCGCCGGGAAGGGACGCCGCGCCAGGAGCACGGTGAAGAGCTCATCCGAAAAAGGGTCGCGCGCATACGCGACAACCATGCGGACGGCCAGAAACAAGAGCGCGATGACGACCGCAATCGACCAGCGCCCGAGCCGCGACGACACGATTCAGACCGACAGCAGTTCGGAAATGGTCTTGATCAGGTGCGAGGACTGAATGGGCTTGCTGATGTACGCGTTCGCGCCGAGGGCCAGGCCGCGCTCGCGATCCTCCTCGGCTCCCTCGGTGGTGATGATGATGATCGGGATGTTCTTCAGCTGCGCGTTCTGGCGCACCAGCGACACCAGCTTCAGCCCGTCCATGACCGGCATGTTGATGTCGGTGAGGATCAGGTCGATGCGATCGGGGCCGGACAGCTTCTTCAGCGCGTCCACGCCATCGACCGCCTCGATGATCTTCGCGTTCTTGAACCGTTTCAACGAAAACGAGATCAATTGGCGCATGGTCGGCGAGTCTTCGACGACCAGAAAATTCGCGTTCTCCATCCCCACTGTGCGTGCGACCTCTTTGAATTCCCTAAGTTGTGGTGGTGAGCAGGTCGAGGAAGCTCTGAATGGTGTTGAGCTTCCGTTCGGACTGCGAATAAAGCTTCGATGAGAAGATGGCCGTGGCGGCGTGAGCGGCCAGCAGCGAGAAGAGCTCGTAGTCTACGGCCGAGAAGGCGTCCTTCTGCTGCAGGAGCCGGTAGATCACGATCAGGCCGATCACGTGCTCCTTGATCTTGAGCGGCACCGCGGCCAGCGGCTTCTCGAGCGTGATCGCGCCGCCTTCGACGTCCTGATTGATGTAGTAGCTCTCGCCGGTCTTCGCGACCGTACCCAGCACTCCTTCACCCAGCCGCGTGGAGATGCTGTCGACGCCGGGCATGGCGTCTTCGCCTTCGTAGGCGATGGCCTTCAGCTCGTTCGTCTTCTCGTCCAGCAGCAGGATGGCGAATGCCTCCGCGCCGACGAGATTGATGATGATCTCCTGAACGATCTGGATGACTTCCCGGAAGTCGAGGGTGGAGTGGAGCTGATAGCTGGCCACGTAGAGGTTGGCCAGGTTGTTGTTCTGCTCCTCGATCTCGATGTAGCGGTTGGCGAAGTCCTTGTTCTCTTCTTCCACTTCGCGGAAGCGCTGCTGGATGCGGCGGTTCTCGTCGGTCAGATGCGCGATCTGCTCGCGCAGCCGCTGCACTTCCTCGGACGGACCGTTGGCCGCTTCGTTCTCGAGCGCGAGCAGGCGATAGCGGAGGCGCTGGTTCTCGCGGAGCAGTTCCTCCGTGAATTCCTTGCCCTTGTTGAAGATCTCGAGAAATTTCTCGGCTTTGGATTCTTCACTCATTGCGGACCCGTAAGTTGCGTGAATGTAGCACAGGGTCAGCGGTTTCAGGTGCGGCGAATAACCGGTTACCCGCACAGGCGGCGCAGGGCGGCGGGAATCTGCGTCAGCGACAGCACCTCGTCGACCGCACCGGTACGGATCGCCTCGGCCGGCATCCCGAAGATGATCGCGCTCTCCGACGACTCGGCGATGGTGCGCCCTCCCCGCTCGCGGACGCCGCGGACCGCATCCGCACCGTCGTCGCCCATGCCGGTGAGGATCACCGCGATCAGGCGCTCGCGGCAGGCCATGCTGGCCGTGTTGATCAGGCGATCGACCGACGGCGCGTACAGGTCGCCGTCGGATGCGGGAAAGACGCGCAGCTGCAATCCTTCCGCGATCCGGCGCACTTCGCTCTGCACGCCGCCCGGCGCGATGTAGACCTTGCCCGCTTCGAGCATCTCGCCGTCGCGTCCCTCGCGCACCTCGAATGGCGTGAGCTTGTTCACGCGCTCGGCGAAGAGGCGCGTGAACGTCGGCGGCATGTGTTGCGCGACCACGAACGGCACCGGCATGCGCGGCAGCGACTGGAAGAGGTGCTGCAACGCGGGCGGTCCGCCGGTCGAGCATCCGATGGCCACGAGCTCGATCCCCTTCGGACAGACGTCAGGCGCCGGCACGACCGTTTCGACCTCGTCGTGCTCCTTCACCCGCTTGCTGAGGTTCTCCATCCGCACCTGCGCGGTCTGCAGAACCTTCGCGACCAGATCGCGCTGGATTTCCTCGAGACGCGGCGAGACGCGCCCTCCCGGCTTGGCGATGAAGTCGAGCGCACCGAGCTCGAGTGCCTTGAAGACACTGCGATCGCTGGCGCGCGAGGAGACGGCGATGACGGCCGTGGGCAGGTTCACCATCAGCCAGCGCAGGAACGCAAAGCCGTCCATGATCGGCATCTCGAGATCGAGCGTGATGACATCCGGACGATGCTTCATCACCTGCTTGATCCCATCCTCCCCATTGACCGCGGTGCCGACCACGCTGATGCCGGGATCGGTCTCGAGCATGCGCGTCAGCGTGACCCGGTTGTAGGCCGAGTCATCGATCACGAGCGCGCGAATGGGAGGGGGCGCCGACACTGCGCGCATTCTATTCGGAGTCGCAAAGGCTCAATGTCGCAAAGTCTCAAAGGAGTGGCCGGCGAGCTCTTTGAGACTTTGCGACTCTGCGACTTCACTCCGGCGGCGGCTCGCCGAGCATCGAGGCGTGCGCGTGCCGGAACTTTCCGGTGCTGAGCAGCGCCGGGAGGAGCGAGATGGAGGCGAGGCAGCTCAGCGCCACGCCGAACACCGACGCGAATCCGAGGGAGCGCACGCCGGGGTAGTGCGAGATGGCGAAGGATGCGAAGCCGACGATGGACATCATCGCCGCGAGCGTGACCGCCCTGGCCGTCTCCTCGGCATTCTCATGGAAACGATCGGGCGCCTCGTCGTAGCGCTGGAGCATGTACACCGCGTAATCGGTCGCCGTGCCCACCAGCATCAGTCCGACGAAGATGTTCATGAAGTTGAACTCGAGCTCGAACGTGGCCATGAAGCCGAGCATGCACGTGCAACCCGCGACGAACGGCACGAACACGAGGCAGGCGCGCGAGAACGAGCGGAAGCCGATCCACAAGAGGACGAACACGACCAGGAACCCGATCGTGCTGGCGCGGATGGCGTCGTAGCGGACGATCGTGCGCAATGTCTGCGAGACGAGATTCACGCCCGTCAGCGCGCCTTCCGGATGATCGCGGCGGAACTTCTGCAGTTCCTCCGGCAGGAAACGGGGCCATGTTCCCGTGGTCGGATAGAGATAGACGATCGACATGTAGCCGTTGGGCGTCTTCTTCATGAAGCGCTGCACGCTGTCGGCGAGGCCGAGGCGTTCCAGCGTTTCGATGGTCAGCGGCTCGCGCTGCGCGAGCGCCTCTTCGAAGAGCGGCAGGAAGTGGTCGTACGCACTCTCGCGAAATCCGTTGTCGACCAGCGCCTGCCGGAACGTGCGCTCGATGCGCGCGAACGAAAACGCGTCGCCCGCGCCCGCTTCGAGCCGCTGGATCGTTCGCAGCTGCTGTGTCTCGCTCGGAAGGAACGTGGCGATCGACTGATACGAGCCGATGATCTTCTGCTGTGCGATCCGTTCGAGATCGGGCAGCGCCAGCTCCGTTTTCGCGATCGCCTCGCTGGCCGTCTTCCCGCGGACGCCGTACATCATGAATTCGAACGACTGCCCGAACTTCTCCGTGACCACGTTCTGCAGGCGGATGCCTTCATTGCCCTTCGAGCGAAGGTTCTGGATGTTGTCGCTGAAGCGCACGCGCGTCGCGGCGATGCCGGCCACGATCACGAGAATCAGCCATCCGACGATCACCGCGCGCGGACGCGCCAGGCTGAATCTCAGGATCGGCGTCGAGCCGACCGAGTGCACCCGCACGATGCGTTTGCCTTCGCGGCGGCGCTCGATGACCACCACCAGCGCGGGCAGCACGAACACGACCGCGACCAGGAACACCATGATGCCGGTGCCGGTCAGGAAGCCGAGCTGCGTCATGCCGCGGAAGTCGGTGGCCAGGAACGCGTAGAACGTCGCCGCGGTGGTGACGGCGCCGACGATCACGCCCGGCAGCGCGTGACGCATGAAGGTGCGCACCGCTTCGACGAGAGACGCGCCGCGATTGCGCTCGTCGGCGTAGCGCTCGTAAACGATGGTCATGAAGTCGACGCCCAGTCCGGCCAGCAGCGCGGCGAAACCGGTGCTGGCCGCGGAAAGCGTGCCGAACGTCAACGCGCCGATCGCGAACGTGATGATGATGGCCACGGCCATCGGGACCGCGGCGTACAGCAGCGACGACGGCCGGCGGTACGCGTAGAGGTAGAGCAACAGCACGCCGAGGAAGGAGGTGATGCTGTTGAGCGCCAGGTCCTGACGGATGATCTTCTCGTCGGCGCCCGCGATCGCGTAGCCGCCCGTGTACCCGATGGTGGGCAGCGCGACGCCGGGATGCGCCTTGCGGAACTCCGCCATGGCCTGATCGACGATCGCGTGCGTCTCGTTCATCACCGCGCGGCTGAACGGCAGGTCCTGCGCCGCCTTCTTCGGCTTGGCGATGATCACCGCTGCGGTCTGATCGGTGGAGACGTAGTACCCGCTGGAGAAATCGGCGTTCAGGCCGCCGCCGGCGCGCTTCAGCTTTTCGAGATAGACCGGCAGTAGGTTGAATGGATCGACGCGCACGAGCTGCTTCGCGACCGTCGACTGCGGCGTCTGCAGCAGCGTGCGGTTGCGTTCGACCGATTCGCGGATCGCCTCGTCCGTGAGCTTCGCCGCCACCGCATCGAGCTGCTCGGGTGTGAGCACGAGCATCGAGTACGGCAGCACCTTGTCGATGACCGTGAGCGGATCGGGGATGCGCCAGGTGGCGTTCTCGATCTGCCCGGACGCGCGCAGCCGCTCGCCGATGCCGTCGATGAGCGGACCGTACGCCGCCGGCTCGGCACCCTTCGGAAACTCGAGCACGATCACGTGAAAATCGAGCGTGCCGGTCTCGGTGATGATGTCGCGGAACTCGTTGACCTCGCGATTGTTCTGCGGGACGAGCTTGAGCACGTCCGGGTCGAGTTTCATCCGCGACGCGATCGCGCCGGCGGCGGCAACGACCACCACGGTCACGAGGATGATCGCCCAGGGGCGGCGCAGGACGAGATCGGTGATGCGATCGATGAGACGGGCAATCAAAACGGGGCGTATCTATACCACGCGCCCCGCGTCACGCACGCCTGCAGCGCGGCACGAGCTCGCGCAGCAGTTCCGCGACGCGATCGATTTCCTCTTCGGTGGTGAAGCGGCTCAGCGAGAAGCGCACCGTCGATTTCGCCTCGTCCGGCGTGAGTCCCATCGCCAGCAGCACCGGACTCGGCTCGACCCGTCCCGACGAACAGGCGGAGCCGGTCGACACCGCCACGCCGGAGAGGTCGAGCGCGATCACCAGACCTTCCCCATCGACGCCGTCGAACGTGATGTTGCTCGTGTTCGGCAGCCGCGGCACGTCCGCGCCATTCACGAAACCTTCGACTCGTGATTCGAGCCGGTCGCGCAGTGCCGCGATCTGCGCCGACGCCGAAGGCAACGCCGCCGCCGCACCGAACGCGGCCGCGAGCGGTACGTTCTCCGTCCCCGCGCGCCGCCGCCGCTCCTGCGCGCCGCCGACGATGTGCGCGCTCATGGCCAGCCCGCGCCGCACGAACAGCGCGCCGATTCCCTTCGGCGCGTGCATCTTGTGCGCGGAGAGCGACAGCGTGTCGCAGCCGATGTCCGCGACGCTGACGCCGATCTTCCCCGCCGCCTGCACCGCGTCGACGTGAAAGTGCACGCCGCGCTCGCGGGAGGCGCGCCCGATCGCGCCGACCGGCTGGACGACTCCGGTCTCGTTGTTCGCCATCATCACCGTGACGAGCTTCGTCTCCGTTCGCATCGCATCGATGACCGCATCGGCATCGACGAGTCCGCTGCGCGACGGCATCACGCGCGTGACTTCATGCCCGCGCTGCTCGAGCGCGCGCACGGCCTCGGCGACCGACGGATGCTCGATGGCGCTTGTCACGATATGGGAACGACCCTCGTGCGGGATGGCTCCAAAAATGGCGGCATTGTTAGACTCGGTCCCGCCGCTGGTGAAGACGAGCTCCCGCGCGGTGGTGCCGATCAGCCGCGCCACCGACTCGCGCGCGTCTTCGATCACGCGACGAGCAGCCTGGCCTTCCTTATGAATGGACGAGGCATTACCAAAGACGTCGCGCAGCGAAGTGTCGAGGACACGCATCACGTCCGGATGGATCGCCGTCGTGGCGTTGTTGTCGAGATAGATCCGCATCACACCAGGGCCACTATGATCCTTCGAGCGTTCGCCGTCGCGTTGTCGCTGGCTTCCGCCGCCGCCATTCTCGGTCAGGAAACCCAACCTCCCAAACTGCAATCGGAATTCGATCGCACCGACGCCATCCGCAAGCTCTCGAAGCGCGAGCGCAAGCAGCGCCTCGAGAAGCTGCCCGAGCGGCATCAGCAATTCGCCTCCGACGTCGAGCCGATCATGCTGCCGGCCGAGCTGGACATGTTCCTCTCGCTCGAAGGCGCCAACGCGCGCGACACGTTCGTCGAGGAGTTCTGGCGCCGCCGCGATCACGTGAATCGCACCACCGGCATGTTCAAGGACGCGTACTTCCGCCGCCTCGAACGTGCGAAGGAGCTCTTCAACCACGTCAATACCGATCGCGCGCGGCTGTTCCTGCTGCACGGACCTCCCGCCGACGTGGTGCGCACGAACTGCCAGCGCCTCCTCCAGCCGATCGAGATCTGGAAGTACGCGCACCTCCCCGGCCTCGGCCACGACGCGCGCCTGATGTTCTACAAGCCGCGCCACCAGGCGGATTACAAACTGTGGAGTCCGATCGGCGGCGCGGTCGCTCTCGCCGATCTGCTCATCGCCAAAGATTCGGTGTCGCAGCGAGGTCCCGAGGAATCGCGCGCGCGCGAGTCGCTCGTGCGGTCGAACAGTCCGTACTCGTATCTCAATCAGATCCAGCTGGCCTGTTCGGACAGCGGCGAGATCACCACCGCCATCACGAAAATGGTGCAGGCGCGCATCGATCTGCTGAAGCTGTTCGAGCCGCCGGAGCTGAATGCCGAGGACGTGCGCAAGATGCTGCGCTCGGTGATCATCGCCAATCCCGCCGCGCCGAAGCTCAGCACCGAGGTCAGCGTTGCCTTTCCGGCCAAAGACGGCAGCCGCACGGACGTGCAGATGATGCTGCTCGTGCCGCGCGAACAGCTCTCGCCCGCCGAGGTGGGCGGCGCCGAGGTCTACACGATCGACGTCTCGGGCGAGGTGCTGCGCGAGGGCGAGCTGTGGGAGAAGTATCGCTATCGCTTCGATTTCCCGGCCGAGACGGACGTGGAGAAGTTCCCGATCGTGATCGATCGCCTGCTGCGTCCCGCCGAATACCTCTCGCGCGTGAAGGTGACGGACGCGAACACGGGCGCCGAGGCGGTCGTCGAGACGCGGCTGAACGTGCCGGAGATCTTCGTTCCGGAGCCTGAGACCAAAGCCGAGGAACAGGTGGCGCAGCTCGCGTCGACATCCGTCCCGGCCGTGACGTCGCTGCAGAAAGAGATCGTCACCTCGGTGCCGAAACTGCGCATCATCCCGCCGTCGGACGAGATCGTCAGCGGACTGCAGACCATCGAGACCATCATCACCGGCGAAGGGATCAAAGGTGTCGAGTTCTGGATGGACGGCCGCAAGCTGGCCATCCGGCGCACGCCACCGTACTCGCTCGATCTCGATTTCGGCGAGGTCCCGCAGACGCGCCGCATCCGCGCGGTAGCGCTCGACGCGCGGGACCAGCCGCTCACCGGCGACGAGCTGACGGTCAACACCGGCACCGATCCGTTCCGCGTGCGCATCGTCTCGCCGCGCGTCGCTCCGCACCTCTCCGGCCCGACCCGCGTGGAACTGGACGTGAACGTTCCGGACGGCGACGAGCTGGCGTCGCTCGAGCTGTACTTCAACGAAACGCGCGTGGCCACGCTGTTCGACGCGCCGTTCGTGCAGACCGTCGACGTGCCGAAGACCGAGGGCGCCGCCTATCTGCGCGCCGTCGCGAAGTTGAAAGACTCCTCGGCGCCGCCCGTCGAAGACGTGGTGATCATCAACACGCCCGCCTACATGGAGGAGTTGAACGTCCACCTGGTCGAGCTGCCCACCACGGTGGTCGTGAACGGCAAGCCGGCCGACAAGCTCACCGCGTCCGCGTTCAAGGTGCTCGACGAAGGGCAGCCGGTGCCGATCGCGAAGTTCGATTATGTGAAGGACCTGCCGCTCTCGATCGGCCTGGCCATCGACAGCTCCGGCTCGATGATCTACCGCATGCAGGAGGCGCAGAAGGCGGGCGCGCAGTTCTTCGAGAACGTGATGCGCAAGGGCGACAAGGCGTTCGTGGTCGGCTTCGACAAGGAGCCGCAGATGATCCAGAAGTGGTCGACGAAGATCTCCGCGCTGCACGCCGGCCTGGCCCGTCTGCGCGCCGAGGAGACCACGGCCCTGCACGACGCGATCGTGTACGCGCTCTACAACTTCCAGGGCATCCGCGGCCAGAAGGCGCTGGTGCTGATCAGCGACGGCAAGGACACGGCCTCGAAGTTCACGTACGACCAGGCACTCGAGTACGCGCGCCGCTCCGGCGTGCCGATTTACGGCATCGGGATCGGCATCAAGCCGAACGAAAACGACGTGCGCTACAAGCTCGACCGGATCTGCCGCGAGACCGGCGGCGCGACGTTCTACATCGATCAGGCGCGCGAACTGCAGCGGGTCTACGACGACATTCAGGCCGAGCTCCGTTCGCAATACGTCCTCGGCTTCTACCCCGCGGCGGATGTGAAGCCGGGGAGTAAGTGGCGCGAGGTGACCGTGCAGGTGACAGAAGGAAAGGCGAAGACGATCAAGGGGTACTTCCCATGAAGA
>CAMPKJ010000115.1 GCA_946887105.1 uncultured Acidobacteriota bacterium
CCCGCCGGCAGCGTGCCGGTCATGGCGATCGACGGGCGCGGAATCCCGGTGGTCGTGACCGTGAACGAGCCCGCCAGTCCGACCCGGAACGTGGTGGTGTTCGCGCTCGTGATCAGCGGCGCCTTCTCGACAGTGAGAATCAGCAGTGCGCCCTCGGACGTATCGTCGCCGCCGTTGGCGGTGCCGCCGTCGTCGTGCAGGAAGACCACGATGTTCGCGAAGCCGGTCTGTCCCGGCGCCGGCGTGAAGGTGATCGTGCCGTTCGGCGCGATGCTCGGCTGCACGGAGAAGAGCGCCGGATTGTCGTTGGTGAGCGTGAAGTGGTGGACCTGCGTCGATTCGTTCGGCGGGCCGGTGGACATCCCCGTGGCCCACGGCAGGTTCTGCGCGCCGTCGTTGTCTTCGACGATGACCGGCGGACCGGCCACGAAGCTCGGCGGATCATTCACCGGCTCGACGGCGATGAAGAAGGTCTGCGTCGGCGATTCGTTGTCGCCGCCATCCGCGGTGCCGCCATCGTCGATCAGCTTCACCGTGATGGTGGCGATGCCGAATGCATGTGCCGCCGGAGTGAAGGTCAGCGTTCCATTCGGCTGGATGACCGGCGGATCGTCGAAGAGAGTCGGATTGACCACGTTCGTGATCACGAACTCGATGATCTGACCGCCTTCGCCTTCGCCCGCCGAGATGCCGGTGGCCCAGTTCGCGAAGACCTGCGGTCCCGAGTCCTCGAGCACCACCGGGTCCGCGCCCTTCGTGAAGCTCGGCTCCTGATTGGGGCCGGAGACTTCACCTTCCTGCGCCACGATCGTGACCGTGGCCACGTTCGAGTCCTGCGTGCCGTTCGATGTGCGGTATTCGAAGGAGTCGTCGTCGCTGGAGTTCGCGTCGGCCGGCGTGTAGACGAAGCCGCCGGTCGCGTCGAGCACGACCTGGCCGCCCGGCGGCTGGCTGACCAGCGTGGCCGTGAGCGGCAACCCGTTCGGATCGGTGTCGTTGGCGAGGACCGTCGGCTCGCCGTTGACGCCCGGCACCGTCAGTCCCGCGCCGATCGTGCGCGTGTAGAGGTCATTCGCTGCGAAGGGTGCGCTGGTGGAGAGGTTGGCGTCGAAGCGGAAGAAAAGGATGTTGCGGTTGGTGTCGGCGAATCCGAAGAACTTCTCGATGCGCAGTCCGGGAACGCCGGAGGCGCCGATCCCGTCGAACATCGCCTTCAGACCGTTCCAGTCGGTGCCGATGCCGTCGACGACGATCAGGCGTGCGGCGCCGGGAGCGGCAACGGCGCGGCGGCGGCCGCGGGACGGCGCCGGAAAGAAGACCAGGTCTCCATTCGGACGCGCGAGCGCGGTGTGGACCGCGGCTCCCTGGGAGCCGACCAGACCAATCCGCATGTTGCGCGGCGTCGTAGTGTCAGGAAAGGCTGCGAAGGGGATGCGGGTCTCGACCAGGAGCTGGCCGCTGGCGCTCTGGAATCCCGCCGCCCAGCCGGTGGAGTCGACCGCGATCTGCGGTCCGAGGGAGGTGCCGGTGCAGAGCTGGCGAAACGTTTGGCTCACGCTGGCCGTCGAAGCCGTTGTATCGACGCGGGTCGTGAAGACCTGATCGACGCCAGGCATGCCGGACACCACACAGCCGGTGGCGATGTCGTGATCGACGTCGAAAAGGACACGAAAGTCTGTTGTCGCGGCCGACGCAACCAGCGGAAAGGCACAGACGAACAACAACGCGAGCGATACACGCATGACTCGGAATGGACTCATCGCAACTCTCTTCCTCTAAATAGACGAACGCCCTTGGCGCACCAATGGCGTGTACTCAATAGGACCTGGCCCGCCGATCATAGCAGTTTTCGGAAGGTACGGGATTCCGCCAGGCAGTCTCTGGTGAGACGCTGCTGAGGCGGAAAGCCGCCCCTCCGGCCTTCCCACTTCCGTTCGATTTGTCTTGCGGATGCCGATTGTCGCGCAAGGTTCCCTACGGGACCGTGCGTGAAGTCACAAACACTTTGTGACCGATGACCAACGGTGCCCGCCGCGTGTGCTAGAAGGTTCCGTTCATGTTGACGGCCCTGCTGGTCTCCGTGACGCTCTCCGCCACTGTCACCGCTCCACTCCCGCCCGCCATCCCCTGGAACGGCGCGAGCCGCTCGCTGATGTTGCCGCCCTCGGATCCGTGGGTCACGCCGTCCGAGCGCGATCAACTCCGCACCACTCCCCGCTACGACGAGACCATCCTCTATCTACAGCGCCTCGCCGCCGCGGCGCCGCAACTGAAGCTGGTCTCGCTCGGCAAGAGCGACGAGGGACGCGACGTCTGGATGGTCATCGCCTCGAAGGAGCGCGCCTTCACCCCGGACGCGCTGCGCCGGACCGGCAAGCCGGTCATCCTCGCGCAAGGCGGCATCCATGCCGGTGAGATCGAGGGGAAAGATGCCGGCCTGATGCTGCTTCGCGACATGACCGTGCGCGGCACGAAGCGCGATCTGCTCGACGGCGCGAACTTCCTGTTCGTGCCGATCTTCAATGTGGACGGCCACGAGCGCTTCTCGCGCTTCACGCGCATCAACCAGCGCGGTCCCGAGGAAGGCGGCTGGCGCACCAACGCGCGCAACCTCAACCTCAATCGCGACTACATGAAAGCGGATGCTTCCGAGATGCGCGCCATGATCCGCGCCATCAACACCTGGACGCCCGATCTCTACATCGACCTGCACGTCACCGACGGCGCCGACTATCAATATGACGTGACGTATGGCTGGAACGGTCCGGCCGGCTTCTCCCCTGCCGTCTCGCAGTGGCTCGATCGCGCGCTGCGTCCGGCCGTCGATCGCGGCCTCAGCGAGATGGGACACATCCCCGGCCCGCTGATCTTCACCGACGATCCGCTGCAGGGCGTGGCCCTCGGGCAGAGCGATCCACGTCTTTCGCACAGCTACGCCGACGCACGGCACCTGGCCAGCATCCTGGTCGAGAACCACTCGCTCAAGCCTTACGACCAGCGCGTCCTCGGTATGTACGTCTTTCTCGAGCACACGCTGCGCACCGTCGCACGCGACGCCGCGGCACTGCGCGAGGCGACGCGGACCGAGCGCGCGCGGCACGCGAAGACCATCCCGCTCGCCTGGCGCGTGCCGTCGAACGTCGAGCCGGAGCAGATCGACGTCCTCGGCGTCGCATCGCGCAAGACGCTCTCCCCGATCAGCGGCGGCGTACGCACCGAGTGGCTCGGCAAGCCGGTCACCATGCGCGCACCGGTCCGCATGGCCAGCGAAGTGACGTCGAGTGTCACTCGCCCGGCAGCGTATTGGGTGCCGCCGCAATGGCGCGACGTCATCGAGCTCCTCGACCTGCACGGCATCCGCTACGAGCGCATCACCGCTCCGCGCGATGTGGACGTGACCATGTATCGCCTCGCGGACCCGAAGTTCGCCGCGCAGCAATTCGAAGGACACGTGCGCGTCACCGCCGACGCCACACCGGAAAAGCATCGCGAGCGCTTCCCCGCCGGCTCGCTGCGCATTCCCACGAACCAGGACCTCGGCACGCTCGCCGTGTTGCTGCTCGAGCCGTCCTCGTCCGACTCACTCTTCCAATGGGGCTTCTTCAACTCCATCCTCAGCGCCACGGAATACGTCGAGGCTTACATCATGGAGCCGATGGCCGAACAGATGATGGCCGATGACCCGAAGCTCGCCGAAGAGTTCCGGAAGAAGGTCGAGACCGACGCCGCATTCCGCAGCAATCCCACCGCGCGCCTGTGGTGGTTCTACGAGCGCACGCCGTATTACGACGAACGGGCGCGGTTGTATCCGGTGGGACGCGAGGAGTGACGCTCACTCAGCCTGTGGCTGGTGGAGGATCATCCAGGACGTGCCGAACCTGTCCCGCAACATGGCGAAGCGGTTGGCGAACGGCGTCTTCTCCATCTTCATGAAGACTTCGCCGCCATCGGTGAGATCGGCGTAAACGCGCTCGGCGTCTGCCTCGCGAGCGACCGTCAGCGTCACATACGCGCTGCGCATCGGCTCGGCGTTCGGAATGTCGGCGCCCATGAGCACGGTCGTCCCGATCTCGATGCGCGCGTGCACGACCTTCTCCTTCCAATCGGCAGGGATCGAAGGATTGGGCACGTCTCCATGCCGAACGACTCCGGTGATCTTTCCGCCGATGTGCTCCTCATAGAAGCGAAATGCCTCTTCGCATGTCCCGCGATAGTTCACATAGATGTCCAGCCGCATGATTCGGCCTCCGTTGCCCGCAGCTCAATGGATGTAGTGGAAGCCGGTGGCCGTGCCGTGTCCGACCACATATCCGAGCTGAATGTTGAGGTATCCGAGAGTCTCCAGCCACCGCGCATTCTGCAGCGGCCCCGCGCTGGCGACGTCGAAACCGATGGCGGCGGCCATCTTCATGACGGTTTCGCGCGCTTCGTCGTCGTCCGTCGCGACGAAGACCGTCAGCGCGTGATCGCCCAGGCGGCCGCTGTCCATGTGCCTGGCGAAATTCGTGTTGAACGCCTTCACGACCTTCGCGCCCCCGGCCTTCCTCTGCAACTGCTCCGCGCCGCTGGTCGTGCATCCGATGGCCAGTCCCATGTTCTCGTCGAGCGCGTTCGTGACGTCGACCAGCACCTTGCCATCGACGGCATCGCCCATGGTCTGCACCGCGTCGTCGACAGCCGCGAATGGCACGGCCAGGATGATCGCCTCACCCCACGCCGCGGTCTCGCGAACCCGCTCTCTTCCTGTCGGGCGAACGTCATATCCGCCGCGTTTCAGGCCGCGCTCCAGTGCGCTCCCGACGTTGCCATTGCCAATGATGGCGATTTTTTTCATGCGTCACCTCGTTCGACGATTCCGGTCGCAATGCACGATCAGCACCGGCAACCGATTACGATGCGCCGATGACTGCCGGCTACGACATCCTCGGTCTGGTCATCGCCGCGCTCGGCGGCGCGGCCGTGGGACTGGAGCGGCAGTGGTCCGGTCATGCCGAGGCGCGCTTTGCGGGGATTCGCACCTTCACGATGCTCGGAGGGATCGGTGGGCTCTGCGGGCTGATGTGGACGCACGACCTGCGACTGCCCGCGGGCGTGCTGCTGAGCGGCGCCATTGCGATCATCGCCATCGCCTACTTCGCCGCCAGTCAACACGACGCCGACAGCACGACCGAGGTGGCCGCGCTGATCGTCATCGCCTCGGGTGTGATCGCGGCGACGGGCGCGTATCGCCTCGCCGCCGGCGTGATCACCGTGACCGCGCTGCTGCTCGTCGAGAAAACGCGCCTGCATCGCTTCGTGGCTCGCATCGACGACGAGGGCCTGCGCGCCGGCGTGATGTTCGCTGTCATGGCGCTGGTGATCATGCCGCTGCTGCCGGTCGGTCCGTTCGGTCCGCTGGGCGGCGTTCGGCCGCGCGAGCTGTGGGCGCTGGTGCTGTTCTTCTCCGGCTTGAGCTTCGTCGGCTATGTGGCGCGGCTGCTCGTTCCGCCGGACCGCGGGTATCTCGTCACCGGCGCATTGGGCGGTCTGATTTCTTCGACGAACGTCACGTTCACGTTCGCGCGATTGAGCCGCAGCGAGGCGTCGCTCGCGCGCGAGCTCGGATTCGGAGCCGTCGCGGCGAACGCGGTGCTGTTCCCGCGCGTGCTGGCCGCGATCGCGGTGCTGCATGCGCCGCTGGTCGCGCCGGTTCTCCCCTACCTCGCCGTGCCGTTCGTCATCGCGGCTGCCGTCGCGGGATTGGCGCTGCGGTCGTCACCCACACGGCAGGAGGATGGACCGCCGCCTGCCGCACCGAATCCGCTGCAACTCGGCGCGGCGCTGCAGATGGCCATCCTCTTTCAGCTCGTGCTGATGGTCGTTCATGTCGCGCGCGGATTCTGGGGCGACGCGGGCGTGCTCGGCACCGCGGCGGTCCTCGGCCTGACCGACGTCGATGCGTTGACGGTCACGATGGCACGCGGCGTGGCCACGACGGGCGACGTCGGCGTTGCGGCTCTGGCCATCGGCATCGGCATCCTTTCGAATACGGCCATGAAGATGGTCGTGGCGCTGATCCTCGGCCGCGGTGCGTTCCGCCGCATCGCCGCGGGTACGCTCGCGGCGATGCTGGTGGCGGGAGGAATCGCGCTCGCGCTTTTCGCGGCGCGCTTCGCGTGAGTGCCGTCACTCCGACGTCGTGCCGTCGAAGTGCTCTTCCTGCCGGAGGGCATCCGCTTTGGTCACGTGTACGGTTCCGTGCTTGTGCTCGGGCGGAGCGTAGAGGGTGTAGACCTTCAGCGGCTCGTTGCCGTTGTTCCTGACGTTGTGGCGCGCACCGGCGGGCACGATGATGGCCATGTCGTCATGGATGTCGGACGCGTGGCCGTCGATGAACACCTGCCCGCTCCCCGCTTCCACGCGGAAGAACTGATCGCGATCCTCGTGGACTTCTTCGCCGATCTCTTCACCCGGCCCGAGCGTCATCAATACCAGTTGCATGTTCGCGCCGGTGTAGAGCACGCGGCGGAAATGCGAGTTCTCCAGGGTCAGTCTCTCGATGTCGTCGACGAAACCTTTCTTCATTGCACAGCCTCCTGATGCCGAGCCCGCTGCGCTGCAATCGCAACGCCACCCGTGTAGCATTTCGCGATGCCCGATTGGAGTTATCGCACGTTTCTGCAGCCGCTGCTGTGCGCGCTCGGCCGTGAGCGCGGACGGCGGGTCGCCGTCGCGACGCTCGGCAGGCTGGCGCGGACTCCGTTCGGCCCCGCACTGATCGACTTCCTCGGGCACATGCGCGCGGACGAGCGGCTGCGCGTGACTGCCGGCGGCATCGAGCTGCCGGGACCGATCGTGCTCGGCGCGGCAGTCGATCCGCGCGGCGAGGCTCTGAAGGCGTTCTCGCGGTTCGGCGTTGGACTCGTGGAAGTGGGTCCGGTCGACGAACGGATGGATGACGTCGTGCGCAATCTCGAGCGCGCGAACGTGCCGGTGGCCGTGCGCATCGGCGCGACGGATCCCGCGGCGATCCGCCGCATCGTGCAGCGGCTCGAGCCTCACGCGACGATGTTCGTCGTCGAGACGCGGGAACAGCTCGAAGCCGCGCAGGGCACGCGTCCCGTGGCGTTGCGTGTCAGCGAAGAATCGCTGCCGGCCGCGCGCGATGCGGGCGCGATCCTCATCGCCGGAGGCGTCACGAATCCTGCGGATGCGAAACGGCTGCTCGATGCGGGAGCGACGCTCGTGGCCATCGACGAAAGCCTGATCTCCTCCGGACCGGGACTGCCGAAGCGCTGCAACGAGGCGCTGCTGTCGGCAATGGCCACCACGGCCGCGACGCCGGAGCCGCTCTCGCTCGACGCGGCAAAGCGCGCCTGGTTCTGGGCGCTGCTCCTCGGCGCGTCGATGTTTGCGGGCGGCGTGCTCGCCGCGATCCTGGCCGCCACGCGCGTGGTCCTTCCTTACGACGAAAGCCTGTGCGGCATGACCCGCGCGCAACTGGCCACGCTCAATCCGCGTCTGCTGCCGTTCATGGCTCACGACCGCATGTCGCTGGCCGGGACGATGCTCAGCCTCGGCATCTTCTACGCGGCGCTGGCGTGGTCCGGCATCCGCCGCGGCGCGCACTGGGCGCACGTGACGGTGATCGTCTCGGCGATCACCGGGACGCTGAGCTTCTTTTCGTTTCTCGGCTTCGGTTACTTCGATCCGTTCCATGCGTTCGTGACGGCCATCCTCACGCAGTTCGTGCTGCTGTGCATGGTGCTGCCGGGCGCGCTGACGCCTGCCGCTCCGCCGGAGCACGTCGATTGGCGCGAGACCGCGGCATGGCGGCGCGGGCAGTGGGGACAATTGCTGTTCGTGATGACGGGCGTGGCCATCACGGGCGCGGGACTGGTGATTCTTTCGATTGGCAGCACGAGCGTGTTGGTGGACACGGACGTGGCGTTCCTGCGCACCACCGCGGCGCAACTGCGACTCTCGTACGACCAGCTCGTGCCGCTGATCGCACACGATCGCGCGAGCCTCGGCGGCATGCTCATCGCCAACGGACTGGCCATCTGGCTCGCCGCGCAGTGGGGCTTCCGCGCCGGCGCGCGCTGGCTATGGCTCGCGCTGGCGTGGGGCGGCAACATCGCCTTCGCCTGCGCGAACGGCGTGCACTTCGTGGTCGGCTACGTCTCGGCGCTGCATCTCGCGCCGGCCGTGATCGGCTGGATCGTCTGGAACGTTGCCCTGCTGCTGTCGTACGAATGGCTGGTCGCGAGAACGCGGGTGGTAATGCCGCGCACCGTTATTGCACGCCTGTGGCCATGACATGAGAAATGTCATCGTGCAGGAATTCGTATCCGTCGACGGCTTCGCCGCGGAGGCGGATGGCAGCGTCGATTTCGTTCCGGCTGCGTCGAAAGGCGATCGCAGTTTCGGCGATCGGCAGATGCGTTTCATCGACGCCATCGACACGATGCTCCTCGGCCGCCGCACGTACGAACTGTTCAGCAGCTACTGGCCGAATGTCGACCAGGGCGAGGACAAGGAGTTCGCGGTCCGGCTGAACAACCTCGACAAGGTGGTGTTCTCGCGCTCGCTCGACCGCGCGCCGTGGGGAACGTTCGAAGCCGCGCGCATCAGCGACAACCCGGCGGACGAAGTGCGGCGCATGAAACGCGCCGGCGGCAAGGACATGGTGGTCTGGGGCAGCATCTCGCTCGCGCAGTCGCTCATGGATGCCGGTGTCGTCGACGAGTATCAGCTCGTGGTCTGTCCCGTCGTCCTCGGCGAAGGGAAACCGCTGTTCCGGCCGAAAGATCACCACCAGCTCGCGCTCGTCGAAACACGTTCCTTCGATCGCGGAACCGTACTGTTGTCCTACCGCGCGATGTGAGCGCTGGAGAGTGTCAAATGGGTGCAGAACAGATTGCGCGCGTGCTCGGCGATCAGGAGTGGATGGACGGCCTCGCGACGCCGGTGCAGGAAGCGATCCGCAAGCTGTTCGACGCGGCCGGCGAAGGCGGGCGCGCCGCGAAAAAGCTTCTGCACGGCAGCGCTCTGGGACATCCGCTCCATCCCGCGTTGATCGAGCTGCCGGTGGGAGCGTGGACGCTCGCGGCAATCTTCGACGCGATCGAGCTCGCCGGCGGCGGCTCGCGCGGAAAAGTCGCCGATCAGGCCATCGGCGTGGGCGTGCTCGGCGCACTCGGCGCCGCGGTGGCCGGCATCACCGACTGGTCCGAAACCGATGGTCGCGCGAAGAGGATCGGCTTGACGCATGGCGTGATGAACGTGACCGCGACCGGGCTGTACGTCGTGTCGCTGATGCTCCGCCGCCGCTCGCGCACGAAGGGGATCAGCGTCGGAATGATGGCGTTCGGGGTGGCCATGGCATCCGCATTCCTCGGCGGACATCTCACCTATGGCGAACAGATCGGCGTCGATCACACCGCAACGTCGGATCAGGGAAAACCGGACGCGTTCGTCGACGTGCTCGATGCGAGCGCGCTCGCCGAGAACACGCCCACCCGCGTTCATGCGGATGGCGTGGCGATTCTGCTCGTCAAACAGCGCGACAAGATCTTCGCGCTGCGCGAGACGTGCACGCATCTCGGCGGCCCGCTCGCCGAGGGCAAACTGGAAGGCGACAGCATCCGCTGCCCGTGGCACGGCTCGCGTTTCTGCCTCACGGATGGCCGCGTGCTCGATGGACCGGCCGTCTTTCCGGAACGCGTGTTCGAGGTGCGCGTGCGCGACGGACGCGTCGAAGTCCGCGCACCGCAGGAGCAATGACCGCAGAAGCGCTCCACGCCGACGCGACACCTCGCGTGGTCGCGCGGCAAACGTGTCCCGTCTGCGGGAAACCGGCCGGCGCTGTCTGTCTAACTAAGGACGAAATCGCGGAGGAACTGCGCGCCCGCGATCGCTTTTTCGCCGCTCGTCTCGCTCGTTCTTTCTCTCGCGACGCGTTACGCGATCTCACCAGCGCGGTCCTCGGCACTCCGGCGGCGATCCTGCGCTGCGCGCGCTGCGGCGTGCTCATTCGCGATGCAGCTCCGGGTGACGAGGCGTTCCGCGACGACCGCTACGACGATGAGGTGCTGGAGGCGCTGCACGAAACGCATGCACGCGCATTCGCGGCAAAGGAGTGCGATTACCGATCGCTCCTGCCGCCAGGAGCGCGCGTCATCGAGATCGGAAGCTATGTCGGCGGATTTCTATCCGCGGCCGCGCAATGGGGATGGCGCGCGGCCGGAGTGGACATCGGTCGCGATCCGGTGCGCTTCTGCCGTGGGCGCGGGCTGGATGTGCAACGCCGTCGCTTCGAAGCGTGCGCGTTCGATCCCGCGTCGGCCGACGCGGTGTTCATCTGGAATTGCTTCGAGCAGATCGCGGAACCGGCGGAGGTGCTCGCCGCCGTGCGTCGCGTTCTTTGTGAGCGCGGTCTGCTCGTGATTCGCGTCCCCGATGCGGAGTTCTACCTGCGCCATACATCGTTGGAAGTGCTCGCGTACAACAGTCTCCTCGGCTGGCCGCATCGATTCGGCTACGACGCCGCATCGCTGCGCCGTCTGGTGCAGCAGCATGGCTTCGCGTTCGTGCGCTCACTCCGGCGGCCCGCGGTGCGGCCGCTTCGCGATGCCATGCGCGCGTGGGCGCGAGAGGAAGAAGCGCGCCTGATCGGCGATGCGAATTACGGCTGGATCGAAGCGACGTTCAGCGTGCAGGATTGTCAGAAGGTTTAGTCCCGGGCTAGTCAACGAGGCGTTCGAGCGAGAACGCGAGATTCCGCCGCGCGTTCTCTTCCAGCATCTCGCGGAAGAAGCGAGTCGTGTAGATCGACGGCCGCGCCAGAAAGCGGCGAAGCAGTTTCGCGCGCTCGCGGCGGAAAATGTCGCCGGGGACCCATGCGTATTCGCTGCGGACCTGATCTTCGTACTCGAGAAAGCGTTCGCGGGTCGCGCCAAGGATGGCCAGGTCGATGTCGGTGAGCAGCTGTGCGTCGTCGCCGGAGGGAACGGCGTCATGACGCGTGACCAGAATCAGCGCACGGACCGAATCCGAAACAGCCGGTGACGCGCCGGCGGCGCGCAACTCCGCCACTGCCCACTCCGCACTGCGAAGCTCGCTGTCGCCCGCCTGCGTGTCGTAAATCGCGTCGTGAAACCAGAGCGCCAGCTCGACCTCGGCCGGCCGCTCACAAAGCCCGCGCACGAGATCGAGTTGCGCCAGACACTCGTCGATGTGCCGCGCCGTGTGATACGCGCGATGCGGCTCGGCATAGTGCGCGCGAAGCCGGTCGAAGAGAGTGACTGGCGGCACCAGATCGAGCTCGCGCCAGACTCTTTCAAATCGCTCGCTTCGGAAGTGCGCGTACGGCATGAGCACCGCGAGATTATGCGCGCGTCGCGCCGACGGAGATCGGCGCAACGCGCGGGTGGATCACTGCGCTTACGGCGCCACGATGTCGCCCAGCCGGCGCACGAGCGCGGCGCCTTCGCCGTCGCGGCCGCGCCAGGAGCTGCCGTGCATGACCGCGAGCGTGAGCGGATTCGTCGCGGCGAGCTTCTCGATGTGAATGCGCGCGTCGCGCGAGAATCCGTACGCGTCCGGCAGCCCGCTGGCGGTCTGGAAGCCGACGCGGAACTCCTCCGCCGGCACGAGCAGATCGCTTTCGATGAGCGGCGCCGCGTTCGCACCGCCGTGCGTGAAGAGATCGCCGCAGAACAGCGTGCGCGTCGAGGTCTCGAAGAGGTAGCCGGTCTCCCATCCGTGCGGAAGATGCGGGGCGTCGAACCACTGCACGGTGCGGCGGCCGAGCGCGAGCTGTTCGCCGTCCGCGAGCGCACGCGGCGCGCGCTCCGCAAAATCTCCGACCGAGGTCAGCACCGCCACGCGGCTCGCCACCGGCACGGCGTCCGGCGCCGCGCCGAGGAACTGATTCAGCGCGCCGCATTCATCGGCCTCGAAGTGCGAGAACGCGACGTAGCGCAGGCGCTCGAGCGGCATCACCGCACCGATGGCGCTGCTCACCAGCGGAAACAGCGAGCGCATGCCGGTGTGAAACAGCAGCGGCTCGTCATCGACGATGAGAAATTGATTGAACGAGAAGTTCGCCTCGGGCACCGGAACGCTGATGCGATAGATGCCGTTTTCGATTTCGTGAATGGTGGTGCCGCTTTGCGAGTCAGTGATCATGTTCGTCTCCTTTTTCTGGTTCGGGAATGCAGCCACGCCAGGACTGCCTCGGCCATACGGGCGGGAACGCGCGCCGCGGGAACGCCCGCGCGGCGCATCGAGCTGTGAACGGCGACGTCGGCGAGCGCGGCGATCGTGCGCGCTTCGTCCGGGGTGCAGCGCGCCGCGGTGCGCGCCAGTTGTTCGATGCCGCGCTCGAGGTGCGTCATCGCTTCCTAGTACGGCGGATACAGCGACCGCTCCGCGCGAATGCGTTCGAGCCATGCTTTGCGGTCGTACCACGCGCAAAGCTCGCGGAACAGGACGCTCACCCGCTCCTCGATCTCTTCAATGCCATCGAAGATCGCCGGCGCCGGCAACGGTGACGTTGCCATCGTGTGCGCGCCGCAGGCGCGAACGGCGTCGAGGTAGGTCGGGAAGTGGTGATAGGCCGTTCCCACCGACACACGGGCGCGTTCCGCGACGTCGCGGAGCGAAACGGCGGAGATGCCGCGTTCCAGGTGCAGGGAGGCGGTCGCGTCGACCAGCCGCTGCCGCGTTTCGGCCGCCGTCTCCGCGCGCCGCCCGAGGTTATACGAACGTTTCATGCTCATCGAACAACTCGCCATTCAATATATGACTGTTCGACGAAATTGCAAGAGGGAGCTGCCACGGGACAGTCACGAACCGGAAACGGACGTCACCGTGCACAGCTGTTGCACAATGCGCGCGCATGATCGTTCGTCTCGCTCTCGCTCTCGCCCTCTCCACCTCCCTCTTCGCGCAGCAGGGACTCGACCCGCTGCGCAATGTGTCCGGCACGACCGCGAATCCCGGCGGGGAGTCGCTATGGGTTCGTTCCGAGCCGGGCCCGAGCGGGTGGACGTTCTTTCATGGCTTCGACGCGCACGTGACGTACGTCAGCGAGACCGGCCCCGAGGACCAGCGGAACGAGGTGTTCTCGACGAACTGGTTCGGCGCCGGCGTGCACAAGAATCTGGGCACGCGCGGATTCCTGCTCGTGCGCGGACGGGTGTCGCTCGAGCCGTACACGCTCCCCGAGGATGATGGCTACCCGCAGATCCTCCAGTACGTATCGCCGGAAGCGGGCGGCCCGATCATCGATCGCATGCGCCCGCAGGACCTGTTCGGCGAGGCGGCGCTGCACGCCGGCTGGCGGCCGTCGCAGTCGACGCTCCTGCACGTCTACGGTGCGCTGGTCGGCGATCCTGCGCTCGGCACGGCGCCGTCAGCGCTGCGGCTGTCGTCGGTCGACTTCGCGGAAGCGCCGTTCTCGTACGACATCCAGGAGACCTTCCACGACTCGACCAGCGTGATCACGGCGGGATTTGCGACGCGCTGGATCAGTCTCGAAGGAAGCGTCTTCCATGACTCGACCTTCTCCGACGACTTCACCTCGATCGACGATGGCGACATCGACTCGCGCTCCGCACGCGTGACGCTCACGCCGACGCCAAACCTCGCCATTCAGGTCTCACGCGGCGAGCTCGGAGAAGACCTCGCGCAACGCGACGTCACCACCGGTTCGCTGACGTACGGCAATCCGTCGTTCGCCGGCACGTTGCTCTACACGACCCGCGAGCACGCCCACGAGTTGCGCCCCTCGGAGGAGACCGCCTACGGATTCGAGATCGCGCTGCGCGGCCTGCGGCACTCGTTCATGGGCCGCGCCGAATGGGTCGACCGCCCGCTCGGATTTCCGGAGAACCCCGACCCACGCCAGACCGAGCAGACCACGCACTTCGCCGTCGGCTATCTCTTCGATTTTCTCTCCAGCAATCGCTACCGCGCCGGCGCCGGACTGAACATCGACTACCACACGCAGTCGCACGAGCTTGAGGAGATCTACGGCCATAAGCCGCAGTCGATTTATGCGTTCGTGAGGATGAGAAGCGCTGCGCGGTAGGAGGCGGTTCCTCGGAGTGCCTCGGTTCCTCGGGGTTCCTCGGAGTGGCTTCCGCCGAGGAACTCCG
>CAMPKJ010000116.1 GCA_946887105.1 uncultured Acidobacteriota bacterium
GTCCGAGGAAGCCGAACACTTCGCCGGGCTGCAGCGCGAACGAGACATCGTCGACGATGGTGCGGTCGCCGATGATCTTGGTGAGGTTCAGCGCCTCGAGCGCGCCGGACGTTGACGACGGCATAGGGGCGACATGGTAACGTCGCCGCCGCGATGCGCAGGTTTCTATTCTGGTACCTCCCTGTCGGGATTTCGCTGATCGCCGCGGGCGTGTTCGCGTATGGATTCGTTTCGTACGTGCGCGGCGAGACCGGCTCGCCCGTCGACATTGCACCGTTGCGCGCCCCCGCGCCACCCACGCAGCAGACGCTGATCGCGCCGATGATCCTCGGCGATTCGCTGGCCCGCGGCGCGGGAGACGAAGCGGGCATGGGCATCTCCGGACGGCTCGACGAGGAACTGCGCCGCCGCAGGATCCGCGCGCGGCGCACGCTGAACGTCGGCGTCAACGGTGCGCGCACGGCGGACCTGCTCGAGTTGATCGATCGCCCGAACGTGCAGCGGCTGCTGGCCGAGTCGAACGTGATCATCGTCTCGATCGGCGGCAACGATTTGTGGGGCGGCAACGACTGGCGCAACGCCGCACCGCCCGATCCCGATGCGGTCATGGATCGGGTCATGGAGCGCATCGAGAACGCGATCGAGAAAATCCGCGCCGTGAATCCAGCCGCGCGCATTTTCTTCGTCGGCTTGTACAACCCCTTCGTGTCGACGCCGACGGGGAAACAGCTCTCCGGGCTCGTGAACCGGTGGAACGCGCGGCTGCTGGAGCACTTCGGAAACGATCCGGATTTCACGCTCGTGGCGACGGCGGATCTCTTCTCGCATCGCGACCGGCTGGCGCTGGACCGCTTCCATCCGGGCGGCGAGGGCTACGGGTTGATCGCGCGGAGAATCGCCGACGGGATCTAGTTTGGAGTGCGGTGGCCGCAGCCACCGCTTTCGAACGCGGTAGCCGCAGCTACCGCGCGCGACGGCTGCGGCCGGCGCGTTGAAAGCGGCAGCTGCGGCTGCCGCACTCCAAATCAGTGGCGGAAGTGGCGTTCGCCTGTGAACACCATGGCCAGGCCGCGCTCGTTCGCGGCGGCGATCACTTCCTCATCGCGCACGGATCCGCCGGGTTGAATCACCGCCCGCACGCCCGCGTCCGCGAGGATGTCCAGGCCATCGCGGAACGGGAAGAACGCGTCCGACGCGGCGAACGTGCCGCTGGTTGGCAGGATCGACTTCATGATGGCCACCTTCGCGGCGTCGACGCGGCTCATCTGTCCGGCGCCGATGCCGACCGACTGCGACTCGTTCGTCAGCACGATGGCGTTCGACTTCACGTGTGCGCAGACGATCCACGCCAGCTCCAGTCCCGCGAGCTCGACATCGGATGGCTGGCGCTCCGTCACGACCTTCCAGGTGTCGCGTGAGCCGATGCGGTCGACGGACTGCCGCAGGATCCCGCCCGCGGCGGAGCGGACTTCGAACGCACCGGTGCCCGCATTCGACGTGACCAGCCGGAGGTTCTTTTTCTTCGCGAGCAACTCCTGCGCTTCGGCGGAGAACGACGGCGCGACGATCACCTCGAGGAACATCTCCGCGACCGCGCGCGCGCAGTGGCCGTCGAATTCGCGGTTCGCGCCGATGATCCCGCCGAACGCCGACACCGGATCCGACTCGATGGCCGCACGCAACGCATCGGCGAGCGCGTCCCGGCGCGCGACGCCGCACGGATTGGTGTGCTTGATGATCGCGACCGCCGGCCCGGCGAACGCCGTGGCGAGACGGATGGCGGAGTCGAGATCGAGCAGGTTGTTGTACGACAGCTCTTTCCCCTGCAGCTGGTCGAACGGCTTCACGCCGCGCTCGACGTAGAAGCCCGCGCTCTGATGCGGGTTCTCGCCGTAGCGCAGGTCCTGGAACTTCTCGAGTTTCAGATCGAGCGACGGCCTGCCGCCGAGATATGCGGCGATGGCGGTGTCGTACGCCGACGTCTTCTCGAACACGCGCACGGCGCAGCGGAAGCGGAACTCCTCGCTGATCTCGCCGCGTTCGAGCTCCGCCAGAAACTCGCCGTACATGGACGGATCGCACAGCACGACCACGTGCCGGTGATTCTTCGCCGACGCGCGCAGCATCGACGGTCCGCCGATGTCGATCTGCTCGATCGCTTCCGGAAGGGTCACACCTTCCTTCGCGGTCGTCGCCTCGAACGGATAGAGATTCACGACCACCAGATCGACGCGCGGGATGCCGAGGCGCTCGACGTCGGCCACGTGATCGGTGTTGGCGCGATCGTGCAGGATCGCGCCGAACACCTTCGGGGTGAGCGTCTTCACGCGGCCGCCGAGAATTTCCGGAGCGCCGGACCATTGCGAGATCGGCGTCACCTTCACGCCGGCGCCGGTCAGGTGTTTCGCGGTGCCGCCGGTGGAGAGGATCTCCACACCTTTCGCGTCGAGCGCGCGGGCGAGATCGATGATGCCGGTCTTGTCGGAAACGGAGAGGATGGCCCGTTCAATGTGCATTCAACAGCAGATTGCCGTCGCGCATGACGGCTGCCGAGCGAACGTCGCCGCCGGCTTCCTTCCAGATGAAGTAGTAGAGGTTCACGACGTCGGTGACCGCGCGCGAGTAGCTGATCGACGCGACGCCGAACGCGGTGGAACGGTCGTCGAATGCGGCGGACGTCCTGCGCTCGCCGTCGCGGAAGTACTCCGCTGCGACCAGCGGATAGAACTTCGCCGCGCGCGCGAACGTGCGATCGAGATATGCGTTCAGCCGGAACTGCGGATCGAGTCCGTAGAAGACGGTCGGGAACTTCGGCAGGCGGCGCTCGAAGTACTGCTCGTAGTCGCTCTTCGACGCGGTGAGGCGGGGATCGCTTTTCGCGACGTGAAACGGATTGTTCGCGTCGGCGACGAGATGGACCAGGCCGCCGAGGCGTTCGACGACGGTGTTCATCGGCTCGCCTTTGCGGATCGCGTCGACGGCGCCGCGCGTCTCGCGCTCGATGCGCTCGCGCAGCCGCCCTTCGCGCGAGGTGACGAAGTAATGATGCGAGTCGGTTCCTTCATCCGCCTGCGCGCGCGCGAGGCCTTGCTTGTAGTCGGCCTCGAAGCGCTCGATGAGCATGCGCAGGTCGGGAGGCGCGAGCGCGGCGCCTTTCTTCGCGATCCGTTCGTCGGAAACGCGCGTCCACGCCGTCGCGGTCAAGGGAAACAGCAAGAGCAGGACGATTCCGAGGCGCCTCATTGTTGTTGGCTGATCCTAACGTATGCACCGCGACTTTGCAGCTCATCTGGAAGCGCTCTTCGCCTGCCGCGCCTGCCCGAACGTCATGGGCGAGCCGGTCACCGGCGCCGTGCCCGACGCGCGGGTGATGCTGGTCGGACAAGCGCCCGGTCCGCGCGAAGCAGGTCTCGGCAAACCATTCGCGTACACCGCGGGCCAGCGTTTGTTCCGCTGGTTCGAGTCGATCGGCATCGATGAGCAGACCTTCCGCCGCCGCGTGTACATCGGCGCGGTGATCCGCTGCTTTCCCGGACGCGATCCGAAAGCAGGCGGCGATCGCGTGCCGGACGCATTCGAGATCGAGCAGTGCGCGAAGCACCTCGACCGCGAGCTGGCGATGCTCTGTCCCGAGCTCGTGATCGCCGTCGGCACGCTGGCCGCGAAGCAGCTCGTCGGCAGCGCGGAACTGAAGAGCGTCGTGGGCCGCGTGCATCGCATCACGCGCGCCGGGCATGCGTTCGATGTGATCGTGCTGCCGCATCCATCCGGACGTTCGACGTGGACGAACAAGCCGGAGCATCAGGCGCTGCTGCAGAAATCGTTGCAGTTGATTCGGCGGTATCTCTAAGGACAGCCGCACACTCCTTTGTGACCCGAGCAGCAGCCCTGTTTTTTCGAGCAGCTGAAGCACGTCGGCGATCGTGTCCCATCGCAGCACTTCAGGCCCTGATTTACCGGTTCGCTGACGAAGATGCGGATGCTCTTCGTCAGCGAACCGCATGCGCCCGCAGCGATGAGCGTGACGGTGTCATTCCCGGCGGAGCTGGCGATGTAGGTACTGGTGACGCCGCCCGATGCTGTACCCGAGGATGGCGACGTCGAGTTGCGCAGCGCGGAGGAGAGCGTCCACGACGATGTATTGGTCAGAAAGAGCGAGAGCGTGCCCGCGTTGCCGCGTTGCAGCGTGGAGGGTCCGGTCAACGATGCGGAGCCGGCGGCGCGGATGGGCACGACGGCTAAGGCTTCGGCGCCGATGCCACACGCGTTCGTCGCGTGCCCTGAGTACACGGCGCTGAGCGAAGACGATACGACCGTGCTACCGGACGCCGGCAGCGTGCCGCCGACGCCGTCGATGATGACGCGCGCGGAGGGATCGGACGATTGCCACGTCAGCGTGACCGTTTCCTGCGCGCAGGCGCTCGTTTTGTTCGTCGTCAACGTCAGCGACGGTACGTGGCAGACGGTCAGGCTTGGCGCGGCCGCACGTCTGCGACCTTGCGGCTTCGGCAGCGGTGCCGGCGTGAGGGGACTGAACGTCAGGAAGGTGACCGGGTGGATCGTGACGCCATTTGGCGCGATTCCTCGCTGTCCGGTGAGAAAGTCGAAGAATGCGATGCCTCGGATCTCGACGGATCGCCTCGTTCGCTGCCATGTGGTCGTTGCGGCCGGCAGCCGCGTCTCGAAGATGCGCCGCGCGGCGGAGATTTCCGACGCGAACCGGCTTGCGCCGAGACACTCCGCTGATGGAATCGCCGCGAACAAGGTCTGTCCGGCGGCGTCGGAGAGGACCAGCTCCGCGTCGCCGTTATCAGCGACGCGGTAATCCGTCAGCGTCGCCGTCACCGAGTACATCGACGTCTCGACGGGCGCGACGCGGTTCTCCTGCGGCAGCGGGCGAGTTGGCGGAAGACCGCGGAGGAACGCGATCGTCGTCGGGATCGCGAGGAGATTGATCGATAGCACGTCCGCATCCGTGGCAACCTTGACCGGCCACCGTGTGCCGGCGCATTCCGCGTGAGCCGACAGTACGGTACCGAGCGAGAGCAGAGCGAGGAACACGCGCATGAGCACCTCCCGCTACCGAGACACGATCGTGCCGGAAAGGGGGCGGCGCGCAGCCTCCTTCCGTCATCCTGAGCGCCGCGAAGGATCTCAGCTACGCAAAGTGAGATCCTTCGCTGCGCTCAGGATGACGGAGGTCTCAGTCGCGGACCATGTAGTTCCGCGCGATGTAATCCATCTCCTCGACGGTGGTCGCCAGCGCCAGGCGCGATTCGATGATCAGGAAGACGCTGGCGGAGAAGAGCAGACCGGCGCCGATGAATCCGAGGACCAGCGGGACCCAGCCGATGTCGACGTGCAGCAGCGAGACCACGCCGATCGATACGCTCGTGGCGATGAAGAAGCTGATGCCGATGTAGAGGAGGCCCATCGCTCTCTGCAGCAGGCGCGCGCGGCGGGTGTTGATCTCCAGCTGCGCGTAGAGGTGCTTGCGGCGTTTCTCCGTGCCCTCGTCCGTTCCCTTGCCGAGGGCCTGCAGCTCTTCGGCGCGCTCGCGCACGCGGTCGACGCAGCGGATCGAGCGCGACGAAGTCGTGATCAGCAGCGAGCTCGATGCGAGGATCAGCACCGCGGGTGTGATCATCGCCCCCAGCACGTCGAGCACGGACGAGAGCTCGCGTGTCGACGCCAGATCGGGCCACATCGTCAACTCACCTCGGCGAACGCGGCGCGGGTGAAGTTCTCGTGGCCGGTCTCCGTGATCAGGATGTCGTCTTCGATGCGGATGCCGCCGAACTTGCGGAAGCTGTCCACCTTGGCCCAGTCGACGTGCTTCGCGTTCGCATGATGCTTCAGGTCGCCGAGCAGCGACTCGATGAAGTAGAGGCCCGGCTCGATGGTGAAGAACATCCCGGGATCGACCACGCGCGTCAGGCGCAGGTACGGATGCCCTTCCGGTTTCGGAATGGTCTTGCCGTAACGGTCGGCGAGGAAGCCGCCGACGTCATGGACCTGCAATCCGAGGAAGTGGCCGAGGCCGTGCGGGAAAAACGTCGAGCTGAGGCCGCTCTCGACTGCCGCCTCGGCGCTGACGTCGCGGATGAAGCCGAAGCGCAGCAGGATCTCCGCAACCTTGCGATGTGCGAGCAGGTGCAGGTCGATGTAGTTCACGTTCGGACGGCACGCGTCGACCATTTCGAGCTGCATCGCGTCCATCGCGCCGATGAGCTCGTGGAACTCGTTCTCTTCCCGTGAATAGGTGCGGGTGATGTCGGACGCATATCCGTTGAACTGCGCGCCCGCGTCGATGAGGAACGAGTAGAGATTCGACTTGTCGAATTCGGTGCGGTCGTGATGGTAGTAGTGCAGCGTCGAGCCGTGCTCGTTGCAGGCGATGATGTTGCCGTACGGCACTTCTTCCTCGACGTGATTCGCGGCGCGCAGGTAGCGGAAGTGGATCTCGAACTCGGAGAGTCCTTCGCGGAACGCGCGCTCGGCGGCGAGATGTCCGCGCGCGCCGCGCACGTTCGCCTGACGGAGGCACTCGATCTCGTACTCGGTCTTCTTCGCACGGTCCCAATGCAGGCTGGTCATGACCGCCTCGGGATTGGGTGTGAAGTCCGCCCACGACGAGAACCGCTCGTCCCATTCGCCGAGAAATGCGACCCGTCCCGACGGCATGTGCTGCTTCGCCTCGTCCGGATTGGCGATCATGATCAGCTCGAATTTCTCGACCCACACCTCGGTCGGCCGCGTGGCCACCTTGTGCCAGTAGTCGATCGGCGCGTAGTAGATGAGCTTCGGCTTGAGGCCGGGCGTGTAGACGACGAAGCAGTTCGGGTTGTCCGTCACCGGCACCCACATCTTGAAGTGCGGGTTGACCTTGAACGGATACGGCATGTCGTCGAGGAACTGGTAGTGGAGCGCGCCGGAGAAGATCACCGCATGATCGAACTTCGATTCAGCGAGCGCCACGTCGTGACGGAGCTTGTTGATCGTGACGTGGGCGGTGTAGATGGTGTAGAGCGCGTCGTCCATGGGGCGCGAGCATAGCAAAATGGCGGTGGACGTTAGGCGTTAGGCAGGCGTTGCCTGAATAACAGGCTTCGCCTGAACGACAACTCCCGAACGCCCAACGCCTAACGCCCGGCGCGAAGCGCCGTCAGCCCTGCGGCATCTCCGTTCCCCAGAAGTTCTGCTCGAAGAACGCGGTGAAGTCTTTCTTCGTCAGCTGCTGGAGGACGGCGATCATGTCCTGGGTGGTGGCGAGCTTCCAGCCGTAGCGCGCCTGGAAGTTGCGCAGGAAGGAGAGGAACATGCTGTCGCCGATCTCCTGGTGCAGCATCGCCAGCACGTACGGGCCCTTGTCGTAGATGAGGTGCGTGCGGTCGATGAACGCGTCGCGTTCGTTGCCGACGTCGTGCAGCCGGTGCGCCGTGGCGATCGACGACGCGGTCCTGGCTTCGTTCGCGTTCGCCTTCCACGTGTTCTCCATGACCTTGTACTCGCCTTTGCCTTTGGCCTGCCGGATGACGAACGACGCCGAGTACTCGGCAAACGTCTCGTTCACCCAGCGTTCTTCGCGCGAGGCCATCTTCACCACCGTGCCCCAGTACTGGTGCGCGATCTCGTGCGCGAAAACATGGTTGATGCCCTTCGAGAAAATCTGATGCACCAGCGTACTGGTGGGGTTGAACGCTTCGCTGGTGATGAACATCGTCCCCGGCGGCGCCTGGCCATAACCGAATTCGTTGATCTCGATGATGTTGAATTCCTTGAACGGAAACGGTCCGAGAAACGGCTCGTAGAACGCGATCATCTGGAAGGCCAGATTGGTGAGCTGCTTCGCCGCGCGCGTGTTCTTCGTCGCATACGAGGCCACACGGATGGTCAGCCCATTCCGCGTCTCCTCCTCGAACGAATACCTGCCGGCCAGCACGACGGCGTACTGCACCGGCTTCTCGATTTTGTTCTCGACGACGTTGTAATCGCCCTCTTCGCGGCGGCTGACGGTCTCGCCCGGCGCGAACGGGACGAACGGCTTCTTCACCTTCACGATCGAGTGGACGGTGTAGAACTGGCCATCCAGTTCCGGCCGCGGAAACCACGGCGTGCCCGCGCCCAGGTCCCAGTAACTGTCTCCGCTCGGCCGGATCAGGAAATCGCCGGCGATGTCGAACTTGATCTTGAACGGCTTGTTTGGCGGCGCGGCGTTCGGCAGGGCCACGAGCAGCTCGTCGTTGCGATGAACGAACGAAAGCGCCTCGCCACTTTCGTCCGTCACGGCACGTACGGTGTATCGATGCAGGCGGTCGTTCGTGTCATAGATCGTGTTGAGCTGCTGGAAGCGGTAGACGCTTTGCGCGCGCGTGGTCGGAACGATGGTCTCGACGACGTTGAGCGTGGCGTCGCTTTTGTCCGAGGCGAGGAGCGTGTACGTGACGTCGAAGAGGAAATAGTTCGGCGGAACGACCTGCTTGCGGCTCTGCCCGATGCGCTGTTCGGACAGCGTCACCGGCCAGAGCCCTTCCCGATATTCGGCGATGGTCGTGTCGCGGCTGTTGATCCTGTAGAGGCTATAGAGCTTCTCGGAGTGGTTCAGCACCGGATCGTAGAGATAGACCACATTCTCGGCGCCACCTTTGAACTGCGCGCGTACCAGCGGCATGGCCGGCGCGTCGAGCTTCTGCTGGATGAACGGGAACACCGCGTCGGCCTCACGATCGCGTGAGAACGTTTCGTGGTGCGCGGCGAACGCCTGCTCCAGCGATGCTCCGGCGTCTCCGGCCGGTTTCGGGAAATCGCGCCCCGCCACCCGCAGGAAGACTTCGTCGAACGTGTCGCGGATGACGATTCCCTGCGCGCTCCTTTCCGTCTTGAGTTTGGTGGAGTTGCGGACGTTGCTCGCCAGCACGGCCGCCTCGGCGGGATCCGCGGAGAGGTACTCGAAGTTCCCGGCGCCGTTGAAGAAGACGCCCACGGTCTCACTCCCCGCGAGGACAGGCGCGGCGAAGCCCTCGAGGAGATGGACTTTGAGATGTCCCGACTCGAACGTCACGTTGCGCGCCGCAACGGCCGGACCGACTCGTGGGCTGTCGTACTGCTTTGTCAGGTCGGTCACGATCCCCTGACCGAAGGCGGGCAGGCAGAGGAACATCGATGCGGCAGCAAACAGGAGGATGCGATGCATGGCCGCCGCAACCGCTGGCGGAGTGACGCTCTTCCAGGAGGCGCGCCTCACATCCGCCAACCGTCCATGTGCTCCAGCACCTGATCGATCGACAGCAGACGCTCCTCGCCGCGCGCGTTGTGGAACACCGCGTGGTACCACCCTTTGACGGCCACCGGCGTGAGCAGCTCGGTGCCGATCTGCAGGCGCTTGCCGCTGCCGAGCTGGCGGAACACTTTCTCGTACGCGGAGCGCGACAACCGCGGCGCGGCCGGCGGGGGAGGAACGGCGCGGCGCTCCTTTGATGCGCGGCGTTGCAGGCGCGGCGGCAGCGTGACGCGCGCGCGCCGATCGTGTCCTTCGCCGCGCCAGGGAGGCGCGAGCATTTCCTCGACGTCGGCGCGGCGGCGGCGCGGGCGCCGGTCGTTCATGATGCCCTGGAAGTTGTGCAGCTCCGGAAGCGTCGTGCCCCATCGCACATCGCGCCCGACATCGTCGTATGCGACCGGCCGCCCGTCGAGATCGAGGAGCGACGGCGTTTCACCGCGCAAGACGGAGAAGAGCACGCGCTCGCTGAACGGATCGGACCAGCGGCGGATCGGATCGGCGAACGTCGTCGCGGTCTCGAGCGCGATCTCGCGCATCGACAGCGTGCGGCCATCGGTGACCTTCCAGATGCGTTCGTCGATGGAGGTCACGAACGGGTTGTGCGGAAAGTGGAACGCGCGCGTGACCCAGCCATTGCGCGTGGCATGTCTGCCCGGCGTGACGCCCGCGACGACCGGAATGCCGCGCGCATGCAACTCGTCGACGCGATACGACGGCCAGGCGATCACATCGCGCACGATCCCGATCACCAGCGCGGTAGTGGCGGCCATGAGGCCCGGATCGGGAGTGAAGTCCATGGTGATCTCGATGCGATCGCGCCGCGGCCGCACGCCCAGTCCCGAAGACTCGCGATTCGCGCCGGCCACGAATACGGGCACCGGCAACAGATGCGCGAGCAGCAGGGCCAGCTTCTGAATGGTGCGATTGCGGTTGCGCTCTTCGCGCGGCAGTTCGTAGGAGATGTTGAAGTGGCAGCTGAAGGCCTGCAGCCGCACGTGCCGCCCGCTGCGCTTCTGCCAGCGATCGAGCTGATCGCGCACGAAGCCGAGCTGTTCCCACAGGCTGCGCACCACGCGCGCCGTGCACTGCGGCGCGATCTCGATCACCGGCGTGACGACCTCGACGACGCCGCCGTCGAAGTACACCGCACCGCCGGTGGGCAGTTGCGACGATTTCGACGTGCGCTGGAGCAACGGCCGGTCGATGAATGAAGCCGGCGCGCGCCACAACTCCTCCGGCGTCGTCTCGATCTCATCGACGAAGACCTTGAACTCCGCCTCCAGCCCGATGACCGGCAGCCGGAGCTCGTTGCGATAGGGGAAGCGAAGGGGCTCGGAAACGGGCATAACCTCGGACCCGAAATCCTGGAGCAAACCTCGCGCCGTGACTCGCGTGAGCGCGTCTCAGAGCGTGTCGGCGATCGCTGCCAGCCGTTCGCCGATCTCGCGCGTCGGCGCCTGCGCGACCGTCGCGGTATCGAAGCGCACCAGCACCGGATCGTAGATCCCGCGCGCGAACAGCGCCGCGCGCACGTCGAGGAATCGCTGCCGCAGTTCGTCGGGCAGTCCGCGATGGCGCGAGCCGCCGCCCGTGTTCGCGACCGTTTCCGGCGATTCGACCGACTGCAGCGCCTCCGCAGTTTGCGTCGCGAGCTCTTTGAGGTTCATGCGTTCAGCTTAAAGTAGATCACCAGCTCGTGGATCACTTCCTGCGGAACGCCTGCTTTCATGAGCGGGCGGAAACGCCAGTGCCGGATGGCGTTCACGACCGATTTCTGGAAGACCTCCCGCTCGGGCTTCTCGAGCACCTCGACGCTCTTCACGCGGCCGTCTTTCCCGATGATGTAACGCACGGCCACCGCGTCTTCCCATCCGCGTACGCGCGCTTCCTCGGGATAGAACGGATAGACCATCGACATCGGCGTCATCGCCGTCGGCAGCGGATGGTGGCGTTTGACGATGAGCGTGTTCGGCGGTCCTTCACCGACGGAGCCTTCGACGGCAGCGATCGGTTCGACGATCGGGATCTCGTCCGGGATGATCGTCGGGGCAACGATCTCCTGCGGTGCGGTCACCGGGTCCTGCTTCGTCACCGGCTTCGGCGCGATCTGCGCCTGGACCTTGGGAGCCGGCGGGGGAGGCGGCGGAGTGGGCTCCAGCGCGATGCTGTACGACGTGTACAGCCGCGGTGAGTCGGAGGGAAAGGTGATCTCCCAGGTGCCGCCCACGACGAGCGTCACCGCCAATGCGGCATGCGCGGCAATGGACGCAGGCAAGCTCTCATACCAGAGCTTCCGGTTTCGGGGGACGAATGTCTCGGGCGCAACGCTCTCGAACATGGCCGTGGATCTTCAGCAAATACAGCGCCTGCGGATGCGGACGATGCTAGCACGGCCTCGCGCGGATGGGGTGTTACGACCGCGGGCCGGCATCGCATACTGTTGAGGAGATGGCGCCCGAGCTGATCCTTTTCGTCGGCATCCAGGCAGCCGGCAAGTCGACGTACTACGCCACGCATTTCGCGGCAACGCACGTGCATGTGAGCAAGGACCTGATGAAGAATGTCCGCGACCGCGACGCGCGGCAACAGCAGATGATCGAGAGCGCGCTGGCCGCCGGACGATCCGTCGTGGTCGACAACACCAATCCCACGCCGCTGGTGCGTGCGCCGCTCATCGCGCTGGGCCGCAAGCACGGCGCGCGCGTGATCGCCTATCTTTTCGAAACCGTGGTGAAGGACGCGGCCGCGCGCAATCGTCTGCGCGAAGGGAAGGCGCGCGTGCCGGACGTCGCGCTGTACGTCACGGCCAAGAAGCTCGTGCCGCCGTCGCTCGAGGAAGGGTTCGACGAGGTGCGCGTGATCGGAGCCTTTTCATGACGCCGAGGCAGTTGCTGAAGAAGGTCTTTCCTCCGATGCTGGCCACGCTGTCCGAGGGTCCGCCGCGCGACGAGAAGAACTGGTGGTACGAATTGAAGTACGACGGCTTCCGCGCCGTCGCGGCCATCGTCGACGGCGAGGTGGCGATGCTCAGCCGCAACGAGCTCGATCTCGCGCCGCGCTTTCCGCGCACGTTCGCAGCGCTGCACAAGATGAAGGCGAAGGAGCTGGTCGTCGACGGCGAGATCGTCGTGCTCGACGCGAAAGGCGCACCGCGCTTTCAACTGCTCCAGCAGGCCAGCGGAAACGAGCGGATGATCCTCTTCGATGTGCTGTGGCTCGACGGCGAGGACCTGCGCCGCCGTCCGTACGAAGAACGTCGCAAGATCCTCATGAAGCTGAAACCGCCGCCCGGCATCTACATCGCGCAAACGCTCGACATGACCGGCCAGGAAGCGCTCGCGCACGCGGCCAGTGGAGGATGGGAAGGCGTGATCGCCAAGCGGAAGGGTTCTCTTTACGAGAACCGCCGCTCGAAGGAATGGCTGAAGGTCAAAGCCATCCAGCAGCAGGAGCTGGTGATCATCGGATGGCAGCCGAGCACGGCCTCCGATCGCGACATCGGCTCGCTGCACCTGGCGTTCTTCGACGAGGCGGGCGAGCTTCGTTACGCGGGGAAAGTCGGCACCGGCTTTTCCGCGAAGCTGCGCGGCACGTTGCGCGCCGAGCTTGCGAAGGACGAGATCCCGCAGCCGCCCGTGAAAGACGCGCCGCGCGTCAAGACCGCGCATTGGGTGAAGCCGCGGCTGGTCGCGCAGGTCTCGTTCACCGAATGGACATCCGACAATCGCCTGCGCCATCCGTCCTTCCTCGGATTGCGCGAAGACAAGAGTGCGACGGCGAAGGACGTCGTGCGCGAAACGCCGGAGAAACTCGCAGTGGAAAGTCGCGTGACCCTGTCGAATCCCGATCGCGTTCTCTATCCCCGCGATCGCATCACCAAGACCGATCTGGCCGCGTATTACGAAGCGGTGGCCGAGCCGATGCTGAACGCGCTCGCCGACCGGCCGCTCGCGCTCGAGCACTGGAACCAGGGCATCGACAAGCCGTCGTGGTTCCACCAGAACATCGGCAAGGAAGCGCCCTCGTGGCTGAGCTCCATCGACACGCCGACGCGCACGACCAAACGCGGCACGGTCAAGCACCTGGTGGTCGACAGCGTCGACTCGCTGCGCTGGCTCGCGCAGATGTCGGTGCTCACCACGCACATGTGGTCGTCGCGCGGCGAGAGCCTGGAGCATCCGGACTGGATCCTGTTCGATCTCGATCCGGCCAAAGGGAAGGGCATCGAGCAGGCGATCGAGGCGGCGATGGTGATGCGCCGCCTGCTCGAAAATCTCCAGCTGCCGAGCGTCCCGAAGACTTCCGGCAAACGCGGCATTCACGTCTTCGTTCCGCTCGCGGGAGGCTACACGCACGAAGAGGCCGCGGAGTTCGCATGCTCGGTCGCGGAAGCGGTGTCGGCGAAAGTGCCCTTCCTGACCGTCGAGCGCAGCCTCTCGAAACGCCGCGGCCGCCTTTACCTCGATTGCCTGCAGAACGGCTACGGCAAGACCGTCGTCGCGCCGTATTCGCCGCGCGCGATCGACGGCGCGCCCGTGTCCGCGCCGCTGGACTGGAGCGAGATCACCAAGAAACTCGATCCGATGAAGTTCACCATCCGCACGATGCCGGATCGCCTGGCGAAGGTCGGCGATCTGTTCGCGGCGGTGTTCGAGAACCGCGTGAAGTTGCCGAAGTTGAAGTAGGGTAGCGCTCGCATGAACAAACGCGCGGTCCTCACCGGTGCCTCCAGCGGAATCGGACTCGATCTCGCGCGCGAGCTCGCGCG
>CAMPKJ010000117.1 GCA_946887105.1 uncultured Acidobacteriota bacterium
ACGTGGATCGCGGGTCGCCGTTGTTTCCGGAGGTGCCGAAGCGGCACCGCATTCATCGCGGGCTCATCACCGAGCGGCAGGAGCACATCTTCACGTGGATGGCCGTAGTGGTGATCCTGTTGTACGTGAGCGCGTGGGTCGGCGCGATCGTGGAGATCCGCCGTCGCGTCGCCGAGCCTGCATTCGGTCCGCCTGCCGGGCCCGCGGCACTGGCAGCGCCCTCGACGCCGAGCCAGGAGATCACGACGAAGATCTTCGGTGACGCGGCGCCGCAGACGCCCTTTCTCACCGAGGCCATGCTCGCGTTTCTGAATCCGTTGCGCGGCGCGAGCGGAGAAGTGCGCTACGTGCCGGCGCTTCCCGGCACGCCGGTCGTGCGCGACGCGCCGGGCGGCGCGCGGACGGTCATCGAAGGATCGCCGCGTCCCGACTTCAGCGCTCCGGAGCAGCGCGGCATCTACAAGTTCGCCGTCGAGCTGAACAAAGCGACGAAGGCGATCGAAGGCGTCAGCATCGTCACGCTCGTGCCGCGATCGGAGAAGCGCAGCGGCCGCATCGGCCAGTACCAGCTCGGCAGCTGGCCGTGGGAGAGCGGCGGCACGCCCAAGTCGGAGCGTTACGCGCCGCCGTCAGGCTTCATCGAAGTCACGCCGGAGAATCAGGACTTCTACGTCTCCGAGCACTTCCGCCTGCGCGACTTTCTCACCAAGGACCAGCGCAACGTCTGGCCGAAATACCTGCTGCTCGATCCGAAACTGATCGACAAGCTCGAGCTCACCATTCAGGAACTGGAGCGGCAGGGCGTGAAGATCACCGGCATGCACGTGATGAGCGGCTTCCGCACGCCGCGGTACAACCATAGCGGCGGCAATACCGCGGGTCGCGCCAACCTCAGCCGTCACATGTACGGCGACGCGGCCGACGTGTACGTCGACAACAACCGCGATGGATCACCGGACGACATCACCGGAGACGGCCGGGTGACCGTTCGCGACGCCGAGCGTTTTGCGCAGGCGGCCGAGGCGGTCGAGCGCCGGCACCGGTCGCTCGTCGGCGGCATCGGCGTGTACGTGGCCTGCTGCGGGCACGGACCTTTCACACACATCGACGTACGCGGCTATCGCGCGCGCTGGAGAGGAACCGGGAATGGGTAGTTCTGAAGGAGGTACCGTGGTGACTGAGTTTCAATGTCCCGAGTGTCAAAGCCGTCGCACCGACCCCTCGGTCGTGTGTCCGACGTGCGGCGCGCCGCCGATGCGCGAGGGAGAGCAACGCGCGCTCGAAGAGGAAGTCCGTTCCCAGGATCTCGAGCCGTACATCACGCTTCGCTACATCGCCCGGCTCTTCAAGGTCCTGGCCGTGCTGATGGTCGTGCTCCTGGTCGGCGAGATCGTGGTCGGATTCATGACCGAAGGCACCGCATCGCTGCCCGAGCTGATCGGCGAGATCACCCGCCTGCTCGTGCTGGCGGGCTTGATGTGGGGAGGCGGCGACATCACGCTGCTGCTGATCGACGCCGGCCATGACCTCCGCGTGGCCCGCATTCTCCTGGGCCGCATCAATCACGAACTGCACCGGATGAACAGCGACAAAAAGAAATAGACCTACGCCGCCACGATGGCGCGGTTCATCACGTCGCGCAGCTCACGGAATGCGTTCTCCGGCGGGATGCCCAGCTCCTGACAGCTGCCGGCCCGCTTGAGGACGTTCTCCGCCGTCTTCTCATCGAAGACGCGCGTGTCGACGTTGCGGTTGTTGAGCTCGCAGAATGCGATGAGCGACGCCAGCGCGACGCGCCGGTTTCCGCCGCGGAACGGGCGCGCCTGCAGGAGCGCGAAGACCAGTGCCGCGACTTTGTCGGGGAAGGCCGGATAGGCTTCACGCCCGAGGGTGGTCACTTGCGGGCGCTGCACCGCGCTGACCAGGGCGAACTGCGACTCGATCACGCCCGGATGCGCCTGATTGCCGCCGAACTCGGAGCTGACCGCCTTGTGCAGGTCCACCACGTCCTGCACGGTGAGATAGCGCACCCCGCCGTCAGTCGGTGAGCTTGCGAAGAGCGTTGGGGTACTTTTTGACGGCTTGCTTGAAGGCGGCGGCGATGGCGGGGTTGTTGAAGCCGGCGGTTTCGGAGGGGGCGGCGCTGCCTTTGCTGGAGCCGCTGCCGCTGCTTTTGGCTTTGGGCTCGGGGCTGCTGCCTTTTTCGGCGGAGCCGCTTTTTGGGGCTGCGGCTTTTTCGCTACCGGCTTTGCCTTCGCTTTTGGCGCCGGCTTTGGCTTTGCTGCTTTGACTGGCTTTGCTGCCTTGGACGGCTTGGCTGGCGGCTTTGCTTTTGCCGTTTTCGCCGCCTTTGGCGCTTTGCGGGCCGCTGGCTTTTTTGACTGAGGCTTTGTTGCTTTTGGCTGCTTTGGCTTTTGCTTTGTCGCCATGCGTCATTTCAGTCCTCAGGGCGGTGATTGTAGCTCCCGTTAAGTGACTGAGTCAATGTGGGTTACGGTGAAGTCACCTTCTGACCCACCGATTACGGAAATGACGCCTTCCCGCTAAGGTATTGAAAGGACGCGCTTTAGCGAATGTGCAACATGCACCGAAGGTTGTGCAATCAGGCGCCTTCCACCGCCGCCTCGGCGTCGCTGGTCTCCGCGGCCGGGCCCGCTTCCTCGAACATCGGTTTTGCGTCGATGGCCAGGAACGCTCGTGCCTTGTCCGTCAATGTGTAGCCGCCGGAATCGGCGGTCAGCCACCCCTTGCCGACCAGTCCAACGGCAGGTTGTTCGCCGCCGCCGGCCGGATGCTTGATCGCACTGACCTGGTCGGGCGTCATGGTCTCGAGGTTGAGCCGCCGGAACTCCTGTAGGACGCGGATCTCCTGGGAAGTGAGGTCGTTGGGCAGGATGATCATGCCTGTATTGTAGCGGGCGCCTGGCACCGCTCGCACCAGTACGTGCCGCGCGCGTGCTTTCCCTGCTTCGCGAATCGCACCGGCGTTCCGCACCGGCGGCACGGCTGGCCCCCGCGGCCGTACACGTATTGCTGCTGGCGCGGGTGGAGGCTGAACGTGGTCACGCGTCCGAAGCCCGGCTTCGTGACGTTCGCGATCATCAGCTTGCGCGCGGTCTCGAGGATGTGCCGGAGCTGTTCGTCCGTGAGCGCGGACACGCGCGCGAACGGGTCGACGCGCCACGAACAGCACCTCGTTCTTGTACTCGTTCCCGATGCCGGCCACGACGCGCTGCTCGAGCAGTACGTCCGCGATCTCCTCGTTCGCGCAAGCACGCATGCGTTTCGTGGCTTCGTCGAAGTCGAACGTCTCGGCGAGGAGATCGGGCCCGATTGCAACGTCATCGTTGAACTCCGCGACCGGCACGTTGAACGCCACCGCCACCCACGCATCCGTCTCGATCACGATGCGCATGTCGCTGTGGCGCATCTGCCACCGCTCGCCCGGTTTGTAGAGGTGCCACGTACCGTGCATGCGCATGTGCGTGCGCAGGCGCAGGTCGCCTGAGAAGTGCATGATCAGATGTTTGCCTTCGGAGACGACGCGCTCGATGGTTCGCCCGGCGAGCGGAGTGTCGTGATCGACGCGCGCAAGTTGCGAGAACACGCTCTCGAACTCCGTGATCACCCGTCCGGCCAGCGCCGCGTGCAACGTGCGCGCGGCTCGATAGATGGTGTCACCCTCGGGCACGGCGCGCCGATTCCTTCATCGCGTCGTTCATCTGGCAAGTGCCCTCAACTGATATCCGAGTCCCGTCGCCGCGAATCCCTGCTCGACCAGGAACGGTGCGAGCGGCGAGCGCGATGCGGGCTGGTCATCGATCTCGGCGATGAGCAGTGCGCGCCGCGTGCCGTCGTGGACGAGCGACGCCAGGACGCGCGCCACCTCGCGGCCGATCATCGAGCGCACCGGCTCGTCGTCGGGAAGGAAGAGCAGCAGTTGCTTTTCGCCGCGCGAGACGTAGCAGGCCATGAGGCCGTTGACGAGGATCACGTGCGCGCCCACGCTGCGCGACATCGTGAATGCCGACTCCGGCCATTTCACGATCGCGCCGTACGGATTCGCGGGATCGGTTGCGGCGAGCATCACCGTCTCCGGCTTCTCGGGCTCGTCGCGCATCGAGCGCAACAGATCGATCGCGCCCGGACCGGCGAACTGCGTCGCGCCGAGACCCGCCACGAAGTAACCGCGGCGGATGCGCCCGGCGTCTTCCATCGCGCGCAGGACCGGGTAAACCGCGGAGAAGCCGCCGAAGATGTTTTCGAGCGCCGGCGCCTCGCGTGTGACCACTCCGTAGCGCGCGAGGAGCTGTTGCGCGAGTGCGTTCGCGCGCTGCGTGTCGTTTGCCGTTGCGGGCGGAACGAGCGACCAGCGTCCCTGCGTCGATGGCGGCGCCGCCGTGCGGCGCGAGCGAAAGCGTCCGCCGGGGACGGAACGCTGCGACGCCTTTCCCTTCGCCGTGCGCGCAAAGGCGCGCAGCGCGTGAAACGTGTCGTTCGTGACCACCCCCTTCCACACCAGATCCCAGAGCGCGTCGATGACCTCGGCGGGAAAGCCGCCCACCGCGGTCTGGATCTGATGAAAGAACGACGCGCCGTGCGTGCGCAGGTAATCGACGATTGCCGATTCAGCGGTGTCCGGCGATGGCGCATGCAGCAGCGGCAGGTTGTCCGTCAGATACAGCGCGATGCGCCCATCGCGTTCTCCCAGCGGCTCGACGCCGACCCACACGATCTCGCCGGCCGCGCTGAGCGTGTCGAGATCGGACGGTTTGTAATCGGCGATGCGCGCGCCGAGGATCTCGCTCTCGAAGATCGAGGCCGCCATCGAAAATCCCTGCAGCGACTCGACGACCTCGAGCAGCGCGTCGAGTCCGCGGCGTTTGCGCGTCACGCCCTGCCAGTTCGTGAAGAGGCGCGCCAGCACCGGTTGATCGACCGGCTCCGCCTCCTTGCGCAGTTTCGCCAGCGAGCGCCGGCGCACGATGCGCAGCACCTCCGACTCGCACCATTCGCGCTGCGTCCCGCCCGGACGGAACTCACCTTCGATCAGGCGTCCGCGCTCGACGAAGCGCGACAGCGCGTGATGGATGACCGCGGTGCCGAGGCCGTAGCGACGCGCGACGTCGTTCGGCGTGAACGGACCGTGCGTGCGCGCGTAACGCAGCACGAGATCGCCGACGGGGTCGGCGACGGGATCGAGATAGCGTTCCGCGACGCCGTGCGGAATGGGCGTGCCGAGCGCATCGCGATAGCGCGACGCGTCTTCGATGGCGATGAAGCGTTTGCCGCGCGCGACCGGCACCTCGAGGATGCGCCGCGTTCTGATCAGCTCCTCGACGAAACGCGCCGCCACGTCATGCTGAGCGGAGCGAAGCATCTCAGGATTCGAGGTCTGCGCATCCGGAGACTCTTCGGCGTCTGCGCGCCTCAGAGTGACGCGGGCGGCAATTTCCTCCAGCGAGAGATCGCCGAGGCGCAGCAGCAGATCGTGAATCGCGTCGATGGTCTTCGCCTTGTGCCGCTCATCGAGATGCTGCAGTTCGAGCTCGGTCTGTTCGAGCGCCTCCGGATCGAGCAGCTCGCGGAGCTCCGGCTCGCCGAGCAGCTCGCGCAGTTGCGATTGATCGATGGCCAGCGCCTGCGCGCGGCGCTCGGCGAGCGGGGCATCGCCGTCGTAGAGAAAATTCGCGACGTAGCGGAACAGCACCGACGCGGCGAACGGCGACGGCTTGCTCGTATCCGCGACGTGGATCCGCACGTCGCGTTTGCGGATCCTGCGCGCCAGCTCCACCAGCGCGGGCACGTCGAACACGTCGCGCAGCGCCTCGCGATAGGCCTCGAGAATGATCGGGAACGAGCCGTAGCGCGACGCGACCTGCAGCAGGTCGTACGCGCGCTTGCGCTGCTGCCAGAGCGGCATCCGTCCCTGGATGCGCGTGCGCGGCAAGAGCAGCGCGCGCGCCGCGGCTTCGCGGAACTTCGCGGCGAACATCGAGCTCGCGCCGAGCTGCCGCAGGAGCAGCGGCTCGACTTCGTCGGGATCGGGGATGACCAGCTCCACCGGCGGCGGCTGATCGGTTTCGGGGAAGCGCACGATGAAACCGTCGTCGCTCCACATCGACTCGACGTCGAGCGCGAGTTGCTGCCGCACTTTCGCCGCCACCACCATCGCCCACGGCGCGTGAATCCTTCCGCCGAGCGGCGACAGCACGCAGACGCGCCAGTCGCCCAGCTCGTCCATCACCCGCTCGATGACGATGGTCTGATCGTCGGGCACGGCATTGGTGGCCTCTTCCTGATCGGCGAGGTACTGGAGGAAGTTCTCGGCCGCGAGCTGGTCGAGATCGTTGCGCGTGGTGAGGCGATGGATGGCATCGCTCTTTTTCGACGCGCGGATCTCGCGCACGAGCTTGCCGATCGCCTCGCCGAACGGAACCGTGCGCTCCGCGGCGTCGGCTTTCCAGAACGGCATCTTGCCCGGCTGTCCGGGCGCGGGCGTGACGATCACTTTGTCGTGCGTGATTTCTTCGATGCGCCACGTCGATGCGCCGAGGATGAACGTCTCGCCGACGGCGGCCTCGAAGACCATCTCTTCATCGAGCTCGCCGACGCGCGCGGACTGGTTCTTCTCCGTACCGGCCAGAAAGACGCCGTACAGCCCGCGATCGGGAATCGTGCCGCCGCTGGTGATGGCGATGCGTTTCGCGCCCTGCCGCGCGGTGATCGTGTTCGCCACGCGATCCCAGGTCAGGCGCGGGCGGAGCTCCGCGAATTCATCGGAGGGATAGAGCCCGGAGAGCATGTCCAGCACGCCGTCGAACGACGTGCGCGAAAGCTCCGCGAACGGCGCCGCAGCACGCACCGCGGCGAAGAGCGCATCCGCGTGCCACGTGTCCATGGCCACCATCGCCACGATCTGCTGCGACAGGACGTCGAGCGGATTGCGCGGGTAGCGCGTCGGTTCGATCGCCCCCTCGTGCATGGCCTCGGCGACCGCGGCGCAGGCGATCAGATCCCCGCGGAACTTCGGCACGATGATCCCGCTCGACGCCGCGCCGACGTGATGGCTCGCGCGACCGATGCGTTGCATCCCCGACGCGATCGACGGCGGCGCCTCGATCTGGATGACCAGATCGATCGCGCCCATGTCGATGCCGAGCTCCAGCGACGAGGTGGCGACGAGCGCCGGCAGGCGTCCCGATTTCAACGCGTCCTCGATCTCCACGCGTTGCGCGCGGGCGATCGAGCCGTGGTGCGCGGAGACGAGCGTTTCGCCGGCGAGCTCGTTGAGCGCGCCCGCGAGCCGCTCCGCGAGCCGCCGCGAATTGACGAAGATCAACGTCGACGTGTGCTGTTTGATCAGTTCGAGCAGGCGCGGATGGATGGCCGGCCAGATCGATGGCGAACGCGGTCCGAGCGAGGCGGGACCGCTCTGGATCTCCGGCTCCGCCGCGCGCGCCATGTCTTCGACCGGGACTTCGACGCGCAGCGTGAGCTTTTTCTTTTCGCCGGTGTTCACGATGGTGACGGGACGGAACCGCGCTGCCGTTTCGGCTCCCCCGAGAAAGTGCGCCACCTCTTCCAGCGGCCGCTGCGTGGCCGACAACCCGATGCGCTGCGGCGGTTTCTCGCAGCGCATCGTCAGCCGTTCCAGCGACAGCGCCATGTGCGCGCCGCGTTTGTTCGGCACCAGCGCGTGGATCTCGTCGATGATCACCGTCTCGACGCCGCGCAGCACGTCGCGCGCGTTCGAGGTCATCATCAGATAGAGCGACTCGGGTGTGGTGATGAGGATGTCGGCCGGATCGCGGGCGAACTTCGCGCGCTCCGATGGCGGCGTGTCGCCGGTACGGATGGCGATCCCGGGGATCGTGAACGCATCGCCGCGCGATTGCGCGACGTTCGAGATGCCGGCCAGCGGCGCGCGCAGGTTGCGCTCCACATCGACGGCCAGCGCCTTGAGCGGCGACAGATACAGCACGCGGCAGCGCTGTTCCTTCGGCGGGCGCGGGCGGAACATCAGCCGGTCCAGCGCCCAGAGGAACGCGGTGAGCGTCTTGCCGCTGCCGGTGGGCGCGAAGATCAGCGTCCAGTCGCCGTTGGCGATGGCCGGCCAGCCCTCCTGCTGCGCCTTGGTCGGCGAGGCAAACGAGGACGCAAACCATTCGCGCACGGCCGGATGAAAGAGGTCGAGCGCGTTCTTTGCTTTCGGCTTGCGTGTCATAGTGAGCGTCGTCACGCTGCTGGACAACGTGTGGTGTGACTGCAAGAATAGTAACCAGTCCCCCCGCTTAGATGGCTGACGTGGCAGTGAAGGATGGGAGATGCGGCTGAAGGTGCTCGGCGCCTATGGGGCGTCGGATGCGGAACACAATCTGACCGGGTACCTGATCGACGACTGGCTCGCGGTCGATGCCGGCACCCTCACCTCGAAGCTGTCGTTCGCGCAGCAGGCGCGGATTCAGGCCGTTTTCATCACCCATCCGCACGCCGATCACATCCGCGATCTTCCGCATCTGATCCACAACCGCTTCGCACAATCGACCGGACCGCTGACGATTTTCGCGGCGCGCGAGGTGATGGATCTGCTGTCGCGGGACGTCTTCAACGGCTGCGTGTGGCCCGACTTCTCGGAGATCATCGCGCCCGCCACCGGCAAGCCGGCCGTGCAGTACCGCGCGCTCGCGCCCGGCAAGCGCACGATCTTCAATGACGTCGCGCTGACTGCCGTCTCGGTCGATCACCAGATCCCCGCGGCCGGCGTGCTGCTGGAGATGAACGGCCAGTCCATCGTCTTCACCGGCGACACCGGTCCCACGCAGGAAATCTGGAAGCGCACGAACAAACTGCAGAACGTGGTCGCGGTCGTGACCGAAGCCTCCTTCCCGAACGACCAGCAACAGCTCGCCGACGAAACCGCGCACCTCACCCCGCACACCTTCGGCGAAGAGCTGAAGAAGATCACCGCCGACGCGCCGGTCTACGCCAGCCATCGCAAGATCCCGTACGAGCGCGACATCGAATCGCAGATCCGCAATCTGCGCGACCGCCGCGCCCGGGTGCTGCTGGAGAAGAACTACACGTTGTAAGTCGCAAAGTCGCAAAGTCTCAAAGAGAAGCTTCGCGTACACGCCTCCCCTTTGAGACTTTGCGACTTTGCGACTCGTCACTCCACTCCCAGCTCCCCGTAAATCTCCGCCGGCACATACACCTTCCCATCCTTCACCACCCGCGACACCTTGCGGATGTCGGAGATGTTCTGGAGCGGGTTGCCGTCGACGAGGATGAAGTCCGCCAGCTTGCCGGCTTCGATGGTGCCGAGGTCGTGTTCGCGCTTCAGGATCTGCGCGGGAACGAGTGTGGCGATGCGCAGCACGTCCGCGTTCGGGATGCCTGCCTTTGCGTAGAGCTCGAGCTCGCGGTGCAGGGTGAACCCGGCCATCGCGTCGGTGCCTGCGACGATGGTGACGCCGGAGCGGTGCAGTTCGCCGATGAACTGGACCATGCGCTGGAACGAGGCGCGGTATTGCACGTCCATGCCGGGCGGCACCGGCAGTCCGCCGGTCAGGAAGTAACGGCGCACCTGCGGCGGCATGCGGTCCGCGATCGCCGCGTACGCCGGCGATACCTCGCCCTGCCGCGCCGTGAACATGTTCTCGAAAATCGCAAGCGTCGGATCGACGACGATGCGCCGGTCGCGCAGCTTGTTGATGAAATCGCGCACTTCCTGCCAGGCGGTATCGACGTCCGTGGCGCGTTTCGCGACTTCGGTGAAGCGCGCCGGCGTGCGCGTGTCGGTCACGTCCGGCATGAAGTTCAGGAAGAGCATGTTCGCGTGCTGGATCTCGTCATAGCCCGCGTCGATGGCCTGCTCGGCGCGCATGCCGGCCGGGATGTGGCCGCTCACGCGCAGCCCGCGCTCGTGTGCGTACTTCGTCAGCACGGGTACGAGCTCCGGCTTGATGGAGCTGTAGATCTTCAGCCCTTCGTAGCCGCGCCCGGCGAAGAAGTCCACCGCCTTGCGCGCTTCTTCTTCGTTCCCGGCCAGGATGTTCGTCGGTCCCTGGAACGGACCAGGACCATCGACGAGGCCGGCCAGCACGATGCGCGGCCCGATGGCCTGGCCCGCCTCGATCTTGCGTTTGAGCTCGAGGATCGAGTCGCTGTCGTTGCCGAGATCGCGGGCCGAAGTGATGCCGGCGGCGATGTTCAGCAGCCCGTCGACGTCGCCGAGGTGCGTGTGCATGTCCCACAACCCCGGCAACACGACCTTGCCATCGGCGTTGAAAACATCGGCGGCGCTGAGTTGCAGATCGCGGCCGATCGACGCGATGCGATTGCCTTCCACGATGATCGTGGTCGGCTCGGAGAGCGTGCCGCTGCGCGGATCGAAAATGCGCGCGTTCGTGATCGACAGCCGCGACATCGTCGGCGTGTGCGTCAGTTTTCTCGCCAGCTCCGCGGCCCGTTTCGCGGCGCGCGCGTCCTGCGCGTCGATCAGTGTCCGCGTGTCGGCTTCATATCCCTCGCGGATGGCGGACGACCACGCCGAGACGTAGCCGAAGAGGTTCTGGTCGCGGTCGAGCCAGATCTCGAACGGAGTGAATCCGAGTCCGCTGAGCTCGTACGCCGCGACGCTGACGCCGCGCAGATCCATCGTGCCGGCCTTGCGGATGGTGGCCTCGCCGGCCGGAAATAGCGGCAAGCGTCCGCCGTTCCGCAGGAGCGCGCGTGCGAGCACGGCCAGCTCTTCCGGCGGTCCGTACATGCTCGTGTAGAACGCGCCGGCCGGCGCCTCGCCCGATTCCGCGGTGTTCGTCCACCGCGCCGTTCCGCGATCGACGACGAAGGTCTCTTCGATCGGGACCTTGAAGTAGTCGTTGCCGGTGGTCTCCACCGAAAGCGGCACGCGGTTCGGCGCGAGGCGGATCACGGTGTGCGTTTTCGGTCCACGGCCGCGATCGTTGAACTCGTAGTCGACGGTGATGGTGTCGCCGTGCCTGGTCACGACCTGCGTGCCCGCTTTGTTCGTGCTCATCAGCACCGTCGAGCGGGTCGTTTTCTGGAGCGGCACCTTGGTGGCGCACGCTATGAAGAAGAGGGCGAGGAGAGGGGCGGCTTTCTTCGACATGGATGCTGATTCTAGAATGCCCGCCGTGCCGCGGCCATGCGTATCTGCCATCGTTCACACGCTCAACGAGATCGAGCAGATCGAGGATTGCCTGCGCTCGATCGAATGGGCCGACGAGGTGTATCTCGTCGATTCGTTTTCCACCGACGGCACGGTCGAGCGCGTCCGCGAGAAGTTCCCGCGCGTCCGCGTCGAGCAGCGCGAATACCTCGGCGCCGCATCGACGAAGAACTACGCCATCGATCGCGCCGCGCACGAATGGATCTTCGTGCTCGATGCCGACGAGCGCGTGACGCCCGAGCTGCGCGACGAGATCCTGCGCACGCTGGAGGGGCCACTCGATCACTGGGCGTATTCCGTCGGCCGCCGCAACTTCATGCTCGGCAAGGAAGTGAAGTACAGCGGCCTGCAGCGCGACCGCGTGACGCGGCTCTTCCACCGCGAGCACGCGCGGTATCCCAACAAGCGCGTGCACGCCGACCTGCTCGTGGATGGGCCGGCGTTCGATCTGCGGGAGAAGATGCTGCACTTCTACATCCGCACGTTCGATCACATGATCGCGAAGATGACCCGCTACGCGTACTGGAGCGCCGCACAGATGTACATCGACGGCAGGTCCACCGGCGCCTGGGGCATCTTCAGCCACGCCCTCGGCAAGTTCGTGCGCGATTACATCCTCAACCTCGGCTTCCTCGACGGCGCCCGCGGCGTGATCTCCGTGGGCATGCACGTCTATTACACGTTCTGGAAGTACGCGAAGTTGTGGGAGTTGCGCCAGCTCGAACGCCTCGGCAAGCCTGTGCCGCTGCCATCACTCGACGAAGAGGAAGGGCGCTGGGAGCTCCCGTGGATGAAGGATAAGAGCGATTAGGTCTCGACCGGCTCCGTTGCCGCTTCGACGACCACACGCATTCCTTCGACGCCCCTCACGCGCACGCGCGCTCCTTCCGGGATCGAGTTTGCGGCCATCGCGTTCCACAGCTCGCCGTGCACGAACACCTTGCCGTCGCCGTCGACCGCGGTGCGTGCGATGCCGATCTCGCCGATCATCGCGTGCGTGCCGGTGACGACCGGATTCTTGTGCGCGCGCAGCACGAGCGTCATGAGCACCACGGTGATCGCGCCGAGAGGGATGCTGACGGCGATCGCGGTGAGCAGGCTCACGCGCAGCTCGGGAATCGGCCCGTCGACGAGAAGCAACGCGCCGAAGATCATGCAGATCACGCCGCCGATGCCGAGGATGCCGTACGAGGTGAACTTCGCCTCGAGGGCGAAGAGCGCGAACGCCAGGCCGATCAGGACGAAGGCGACGTAGCTCGTCGGCAGCAGATTCAGCGCGAACACCGCAAGGACCAGGGCGATCAGGCCCACCACGCCCGGCAGGATCGCGCCGGGATGGTTGAACTCCGCCCAGATGGCGAGCATCCCCAGCGACATCAGGATGAAAGCGATGTTCGGGTCCATGATCCAGGAGAGCAACCGCTGCTTGAGGGTCATCTCGTACGTGACGACCGGCTTGCCTGCGAGGCGCAGCACGGTACTGGTTCCGTTGAAACGCTTGATCGTTTTGCCATCGGCCCAGCGCACCAGCGACGGCACATCGGGCGCGACCACGTCGATGAGCCGCGTCGCCAGCGCCTCGTCTTCGGTGAACGACTTCGCCTCGCGTACGCCGCTCTCCGCGACCGCGACATTGCGTCCGCGCCGGGCCGCGAGCGTGCGCATGAACGCCGCCGCGTCGTTCTGCATCTTCATCTTCATGATGTCGTCGAGCTTCTCGCCGAGGAGCACCGGATGCGCCGCGCCGGTGTTCGTTCCCGGCGCCATCGCCGCGACGTCGGCCGCCTGCAGGATGAAGAACCCCGCCGACGCCGCGCGCGACCCGCTCGGTCCCACCCACACGATCACCGGCACCTGCGAGCGGATGATCTTCTCGACGATCCCGCGCATGGACGTGTCCAGACCGCCCGGCGTGCGCAGTTCGAGGATCACCACCTCCGCCTTCGTCCGCGCCGCCTCATCGAGCGCCCGCCCGACGAACTCGTCCGCGATCGGATGAATGATGTCGTCGACGACCACGCGCAGAACCGCGGCGTGTGCGCTGTAGGACGCGAGCAGGAGTAGCACCGCAAACGCGAGTCTCATGGCAGCCCTCGCGGACATTGTCGCTCGAAAATCTACTGCTGCAGATACTCCGGCTGCGGCTCGTAATTGAAGAACTTGGTGATGTCGTTCCGGAACACGAGCTTGAAGTCGCCGATGGGGCCGTTGCGCTGCTTGGCGATGATGATCTCGGCGATCCCTTTCTCCTCGGTCTCGCGGTTGTACACCTCGTCGCGATAGATGAACGCCACCAGATCGGCGTCCTGCTCGATGGAGCCCGACTCGCGGAGGTCGGAAAGCTGCGGGCGGTGATCGCCGGTGCGCTGCTCGGAACGGCGCGAGAGCTGCGAGAGCGAGAGCAGCGGCACGCCCAGCTCCTTGGCGATGGCCTTGAGGCTGCGCGAGATCTGCGAGACCTCCTGCTGGCGTGACTCGATCTTTCCCTTGATGGCCATCAGCTGGAGGTAATCGACCATGATCATGTCCAGGCCGGCCTCCATCTTCAGCCGCCGCGCCTTGGCGCGCATCTCCAGAGGATCCATGCCCGGCGTGTCGTCGATGAAGATCTTCCCCTTCGCCAGCCGCGCCGACGCTTCCGCGAGCTCGCGCCAGTTGCGCTCGGAGAGCATCCCCGATCGGATCAGATGATTGGACACCCCCGACTCCGACGAGAGGATGCGCAGCCCGATCTGCTCCTTCGACATCTCGAGCGAGAACACTCCCACCGAATACAACCGGTCGCCCGCGCGCGGCTGCCCGTCCTTGCCGGGGAGCGCAATCGATTCGGCGATGTTCATCATGAA
>CAMPKJ010000118.1 GCA_946887105.1 uncultured Acidobacteriota bacterium
GCGCTCGACGATCGATCCCACGGCGCCGGCGACCGACGCGGACATCAGCGCCCATCGCACATAGGCCGCCGCAAAGCCGAGGGCGTAGGGAGCTCCGTTCAGAGGGAGACGAAGTCCGAATGCAAAGAGGCCGTGAAGATGAGCAGCGGCACGAGGGGAGTGAGCACTGTCCAGGCGAGCCCCGCAGCCGTACCGGCCTGCACGCGACGGAGATCCTGGCGCGCGAGCGACGACACCAGGTTCCGATTCGCGGCACCGAGCTCACGCATGATCGAGTCAGGGTACCACCCACGCCGATGACGTCTATGGCGATCGACTCCATTTACAGCGAACAGTGGCCTGGTCGAACGAGCTCGTTGCCGCGTCGCGTCTCTCGCGTCGCGCTGGCTGGACTGTTCGGAATCGCGCCGCAACGCACCTGACTATAATCGCGGGCACAGAGGAGTCGTTCTCGCGAGAGGCTCGAGCCATGAAGCGCCTGGTCATCGCCCTTCTCTTTACGGGCGCGCTCCACGGTCAGACCGTGAAGAACCCGCCGATCGCCGCGCGCATCCGTGCTGCACCGGTCTCGGCGGTGGAGTCGACGGTGACCGGCAGCGCGGGCACGGTTCCTTCGCAGGCGTACGTACTCTGCGCAACGCTCGAAACCGGCCATTACACGGTGGTGCGCGCCGCGATTGACGGCAGCTTCGAAACGACACTCTTTGCTCCAGCCGGCACGACCGTGCTCATCAAAGTCGATCCAACCGGGACTCTGCTCGTACCGGCGCTCGAGCAATTCGTCGTCATCGATCATCATTTCAGCGAGTTGATCGGACTGGCGGGAACGATCGTGCGCGTTCCCGATCCGCCGGCAGAGCCGGGGGTGGTCTCATTCGGCACGGCCGGCCGGCAGCGTTCGGCGCAGGGATTCGTCTCATGGTCTGCACGCGGCTTCATTGCGCCCTCTGAAATCAACCCCGGCGCGAAGGTGACGATCCGCGTTTCGGTCGCGGCGCACATCAAATCTGCTGTCACGGAGACGCCACGCGTTTCCGCACAGTTCAGTCTCACGCCACTCTCGCGCGCCGATGGCCGTGGAGCGCTCGCACAGAACATCGGCGCATCCACGGTCATGACTCCGACCGGGCTCCCGGTCGAGCGCACGCAATGGCTGATGACCAGCTTCCAGTCGAGCGCCGGCGCGACACTGATACCGTCGGGAAACAATGAGCTGACCGTAGATCTCGATGGCTCGCTGATCATTCCGAACGATCTCCCGCACGGCTTCTATCGCCCGGCGATGGTTCTGCGGCTCGAAGGTGTCCCGCTGGAGGATCCAAATCAGCGCGTCATCGATTTCCTCGACAGCGCGTCGCGATCGGGATCCGCCGTTCTGCTTCCAGTGATCCGTGTCGGCAATCCCGACCCGCCGCGCCTTCCCTGGGCTCTCCTCGTGAACGACGTCGTTGAAGCGATGCGCGGCGTGACTGCCGCAGAGGACCGCGGCCACTTCGCCATGGCGCCTCGCATTGCCACTTCCTCCGAGCGTTTGGTCGTGCCGCGCGATGCGTCATACAACCTCGAGCCGTTCGCACCGACGCTGGCGATCGGAGATCGAGGCAGCCCTCCCGCGCCGCCTCTCATTCCATTGCGCTTTCCTTCGGGCGAGCTGCGCGTCACGATCCATGCGCCCGACGGCACGGTGAGCGCGCTCGGTCCCGCTCCGTTCACACAGCCGTTGTTCATCGGCGCGGCGAGCCCGAATGGCTTTTCTTCCGAAGGCGGAGGGCACATCAGCGATCCGTACCGCCTCACGACCGGCGATGGCCGCTTCGACGTCCGATTTTCTCAGGATGGTCTGCACCGCATCGTGGCGGAGGGCTTTGTCGAAGACATCTACGGCAACCGCTGGACGAGCAGCGGCACCTATGAGATCGACGTCGCTCGCACGCTGGTCATCGATCCGTTCATCACCATCGGCACGCCGTTCGAAGTGGGTGACACGCTCCCGATCGGTGCCGTGACGTTCCCGCCGCTGCCCGTCGATGTGGAGGCGCGCGTCCGATTCGCTCCGCAATCCGACGCGACGCGTCTCATCGAGCGCGTCTACCGCGGCCGCGCCAATCGCTTCGGTCACGCGCGATTGAAAGGATTCCGATTCGATGAGGCGGGCGAGTATCGCGTCGATCTTTCGGCGGCCGGCATCGACGGAAAAGGCCGCCGCTGGGCAGCCACGCGGACCTGGGGCGGCGTGGTGGCACCGAAGGAAACCGCAATCGTGGCGCACGGCCGGCGCGGCATCGATGATCAACGTGAGAATCGCCAGGCGTGGTACTTCCGAACGCAGACAGGCCTGACGTTCGGCAGGGGGCACGTGCAGCTGCCCCTGCATTCGGGCGACATCATGTGGATGGAGGACCTCGACGCGACGTCGCCGGTCATCACGTTCCACGATGTGGAGGGCCGATTCGCTTCGTCGCTCAGCCGCTACTGCTGCGCGGGCGTCAACCCCGCACGGATTCAGGATGGCGAGATCCCGCTGTTCTCCGGGAACGTGGAAGGGCTGGACGTCCATCTCACCGCTCGCGAGCCTGACATCGCCGGCCGCACTTATCGGTTCGTCCAGCGTCCGCTCGTTCGCGTCCGCGAGATCGTCGGCGAAGAAAACGTACCGGCACCGTACTGGCGTTTCAACGATCGTTACGGAAACCAGCGAGGGAACGGCGCCAACGGCGATCTGCCGAACGATTTCAAGTTTCAGTTCGGCGGAGTCGTCCTAGGCGGAAATGCGATTGGCGCGACCCAGTACGCAATCTACGGTTCGCTCTTCGTGCTGGTCGCAGACTCGGACCCGGGCGGCGGCACGCGGGTCTTTCCTCCCTTCCAGACCAACGGCGGCGGTCCGATCATGAAATTGAAGGGCGCTGAAATCGATGCGTTCTTTCACCCGACCGCGGTGCGCCCCGGTACGATCCTTCATCGCGGCGAGATCGCATCGTTCGCCGGCAATGTCGCGCCGCCGCTGGCGGGCGGCGTCGAGATGCTCATCACGTCCCCGTCGGGCCGGACGCGCGTCATCTCCGGTCGCGCAAACCGGGTCGGGATGTTTTCCGCGCCATCGCAGGACTTCGCGGTCGATGAGGAGGGCGTGTGGAAGGCGAGCGTGAAAGTGATGTTCGACGGTGCGACGAGTGCGGGCCCGCTGGCGGCGCCGTTCCCGACTGGCGGCGTCCTCGGCTCACCAGATGGCGCATTTAACTTCTACGTCGTCGATCGCGCCGCCCCACAACTCGATCTGCCATCGATGCCGGACGTCGTCAGGCCTGCGGACGGTCCGCTCCAGTTCACAGTCGTGCCGCCGCCGGGATTGACGGACCTGCAGCTCACGCACACCACCACGATGCCGGGCTTCATTCTCGAAGAGGGAACGCGCGCGGCGCTGAGCTACACGTACGAACCTTCGCAACTGGCACGGGACTTCCCGAACCTCGACCTTCACGATTCCGATGGCCGGAGCGGCATCGACACCATCACGATTTCACTTCTCCTCAGCGGCGTGGATGCCACTCGTACACGAAGGCACTTCGCCCGCCAGGTGGTGATCCAAGGGGAAGAGCTCCAGATCCCGGAGCAGCACCCTCGTGCCGCGGATTCGCGACGGAGGGCCGTTCGCCATTAGGGGAACCTCGCCCTCAGTGCCGCACGGCTCGGCGCCGGGTTTCGCTCACGCCAACCGTATTGATGTATCCCACCAGCGCCGAGAGCTCGTCCTCCGAGAGATGAGAAACGTGCCCGTGCGTTTTGCCGTCCGAGGACTGCCGCCGGATGGCGTCGAGCAGTGTCGGGGCGCTGCCGTCATGAAAGTACGGCGCGGTGTCGGCAACGCCGATGAGTGTCGGAGTGTCGATGAATGGCCCTTTGCGCTCCCGCGCAGCCGTCACCGTTCCCACGTCATGTTGCAGGCCGTCGAGAAAGAGCGGAGGGCGATGACAGGAGGCGCAGCGCGTGACCGGCGAAAAGAAGATTTGCCGTCCTCTGCGCGTCTCGTGCGAGGGAGCTTCGCTGCGCGGATGTCGCCGGAGGCTTGCCGTGAATGCGGCGAGATCGTCGAGATCGGCCGATCGTCCGCCGTTGGGCGCCGCTGCATCGCACGTGGGCTCGCAGTTCGCGCCGCCCGGCACCAGTCCGGTCCCGGCTTGAATCTCCCTGATCGTCTTCTCGACGTCCTCCAGCTCATCGAGATCGCCGGACCAGTGAAACGGACCCGTGCCGGCCACGCCTCGCAGCGTCGGCGTGTTCCGCGGACCGTCGCGAAAGAACCACGTGCGACGATCCATGGACCCATCGAAGTGGCAGGTCGCACAGGCGATCCAGCGATCTCTGGCGATGCGCGGATCCGATGACGTGTTGAAGAGCTTCTTTCCGTTCAGCACACGCGGCGGCAGCGGAATGGACGTGACTGCAATCGTTTCGATCACGCGAAGCCCAGCCGTATCGAGGACCGAGATCGTGCCGTCGAGCACGTTGTTCACATAGAGCCGGAGACCGTCCGGAGACCGCGTTGCGCCGCGCGGGTTCGCGCCCACGGTCAGATGGGCCGCGGAGCGTCCGGTGGTCACATCGATTACCGAGACGTCGTTGCTGGCGGCGTGAACCACGAAGAGTCTGTCGCCGATTCGAATGGCGTCGATGGGGATCGCCGACGGGCGGTCCGCCACGTCGATCGAGATCCGCTTCGCATTCACGTTCGCGGGAATAGACAGGTCGACCACCGACACGATCGGGAAGGCCGTCGTATCAAACAGCAGGGCATCGTTTCCCGAGTTCAGTCGTGTCTGAGGCAGGTACGCGAGGTTCGAGGCCGGATCGACCATCACCGATTGGGAAAGACTGCTGTCGGCGAGCGTTTCCAGGACGCGTTCCACGGTCGACGTCTCGACGTCGATGATCGACAGTCGTCCGCTCGTGAAATGCGTCACGTAGATCTTCGTGCCGTCGGGCGATACGGCCAGGCCGCGTGGATCGATGTCGACGTCGATCGTTCCGATGCGACTCCGGCTCGCTGGGTCGATCACCGCAACGCTCGAATCGCCGAAGCAGGTTACGTAAAGGAGAGTGCGATGGGAGACGATGCCGAACGGTTCCCGGCATGCCGCGATCCGCGGCCCGTGCGGACCGCCGCGAAGAGAAACGACGCTGACGCTGTCATCGCCGCGATTCGCGACGAACGCCACCTCCCCGTCGGAACTGAGTGCGAGTGTTTGCGGATTGCTGCCCGTCTGAATCTCGGTGATCGCGCTGCTTTGCACGTCCAGGACGGAAATCGAATCGGAATCAGGATTGACGGCTACGACACGCCTGCCGTCGATGGTCACTACGATCGGCGAGCTGCGCGGGGTGCTCTGTGGACTCTGGACGTTCGCCGCGCCCGCGGTGACCATCGCAGCCGCCACAGACACGAGAAGCCGATGCCGCGTCGTCCGGTTCATCATCCACTCACGATCCTGGTGCCGGTGATCGAATACAGGTTCGTCACTTCCGCAGGATTCTGTCCATTGCCTTTCCCTTCGCGAGCTCATCGATCAGCTTGTCGAGATAACGAATCTCCCGCATCAGCGGTTCTTCGATGTCTTCGATTCGGACCCCACAGATGACGCCTTTGATCGAGCTCCGGGCAGGGTTCAGCCGGGGAGCCTCGGCAAAGAAGGTCTCGAAATCTGTCCGCGCTTTCAGCTGCGCTTCCAGCTCCGGCTGGCTATAGCCGGTCAGCCACCGGAAGATCTCGTCGACTTCTGACTGCGTACGTCCTTTCTTCTCCGCCTTCGTGACGTAATGGGGATATACGCTCGCGACACTCGTCGCATAGATGCGGTGTTTGGTCATGACGCGATGATACGTGGGGCATACGTTACATCTGAGCGCCACGCGGGACCACCGGCAGGCACACGTCCGTGTGGTTCAGGCGGTGCCGCACGTTCACCCGAGTGGTGTGGTAGATCTCGACCGCCGGCAGGCCGACGATCTGATAGCCGGGGAGGGTCAGGAGGCGCTGAAAAATCTCGCCGTATGCGGCAGGGAGTGTCTCGTAAGGTCCCACGTGCGTGGTGACGGCGAAGAGCCCGCCGGAGAGAACCTGGTGTCCGATCTTTCCCTCGGCGGCGAAAGGCCCCGGCACAACGAGCGCCGCGTCGAAGCGGAGCCGCTCCGGAGGCGTGGTCCCGGGCGCGTCGTGCCCGATTCCCATCCACACCGGCGGACCCTGCAACCCGCTTCGGGCTGCCCAAACCTCCAAGTCATCGAAGAGACTCTCCGGGACCGACTCGTACGGTCCCACGTGCCGCCGGAAGGCCAGATGCGCCGGCCGCATGGCGATCACTTTCGTTGCCGAGATCTCGGAAGCCGGCGCTCGCTCGGCACAGTCGCCGGGTCCGCTCTCCGGCCATCCCAACAGATGCTCGCACACCGATTCCCGGTACTCGCTCGGCGCACGACCAAAGCGCCGGCGGAAGGCTCGGAGAAAGGTCTCGTGCGTCTGAAAGCCGCACTGCAGAGCGATGTCGAGCACGTTGGAGTCATGTACCAAGAGGCGGAACGCGGCGCGCTCGAGGCGAAGGCGCTCGGTGTAGGCCTTCGGCGTCTCCCCGATCGCGGCCTTGAACCGCCGCTGCAGATGAAATGGCGAAAGCCCTGCCTTACGGCTGAGCGCAGCGAGACTGAGGTCCCCTTCCAAGTGAGCCTGGATGTGAACCAGCAACGGAAGGAGCGAATCCCAATCCGCCGTCACGCCGGCTCCGCGACCTCGTTCCCGGCAGCCCTCCGCCCTCCGAAATGACACGCGACGAGCTTCAGGAGATAGCTGGCGGCCACGAACCCGGCGAGCCGCGGCGAAGGCGCACCCGCGACGAACATCAGCGGCAGGTCGAGGAGGACGAAGAAGCCGAACAGGGCCATCGCGGTGGGCCAGGCACGAGCAGGGTTCCGCGAACCGATCCAGCGGCAGATCAGATAGAAGATCGGCGTCCCCGCTAGCACCGACACCCACGGCCCGGCCACCTGGGCGTAACGCTGGTAGAAGGCCGGTGCCTCCCCCGGATGAACGAGGTAGCTGTAGAAGGCGACCCAGGCGAACGTGACGGCGATCTGCCCAACCTCGGCCAGGAGCATCCCGCCGAGCGCCGCCCCCCATCTGATGTCTCTCATTCTCATGGTGCGAGAGTACCGCCAGCGGGATGGGGCGTCTTGACGTTTCTTGCGGAGGCCACGGAGATCCGGCGCCGGGCCAGACCCACCTATTTCACGCGATCGCGGATTTGCTGCAGGTGCGTCGCCCGGATGACTGCGCCGCTGAGGTTCGCGCCGGTCCATCCTCCCGTGGTTCGGCCGAGCGCGGCCAGGGCCTGATCGAGGTATGTCCGAAGTTCGGCGATGTGGATCGCTCGCACGATCACGCCGGGTGCGGCCGGATCGGTGTAGGTGGCCGAGCTGAGACCTGCCTGTGCGCGAACGGCGCTGACCGCGGTTCGCAATTGACTGAGATGGACGGCTCGCACCGGCACGCCGGCCGACATCGGGTCTTCCGTGAACATCACCGTCGTTGCGAGATCGGCTGACGAGTCGCCCGAAGAGCCGCCGAGATTCACCGCACGCACGCGATAGAGATACGCCGTGTTCGCGGACGCGCTGTCGTTGAACGAAGTCGTCAGCGACGTTCCGCGCGAGGCGAAGGAGCCGCCCGGACTGCGCCGATAGATCTCGTACGACGTCGCGCCGATGACGGCACTCCACGTCACCTGCACTTGCGTGCTCGATGTCGCTACTGCATTCACTCCGGCCGGTGCGGCAGGTGCGATTGCGCCGCCCTGATAGTCGGGGCAGCCCGCGCCGAATCCCAGAACGCCGGTACCGGGATAGCGGACGGGCTCCAGCGACGCATCGACGAACGAGAAGTAGTACGTGTGACACGCGGTCGAGACACCGCTGACCGTTGCGGTGAATGCGCCATTCGCGGCCGTTCCGCGGGCGAGCGTCATGACGACCGGAACGTTGTCGAGAACGACCGTCGCGGCCGTCGGTCCGCCGTCCGAAGGGTCATACCAGTTCGCCCAGAATTCAACGCTGTTGTCGTTGCCGCCCGCATCCCGAAAACGATTCGCCGCCGTCCAGTGCGATCCAGAAGGGATTTTCGGAATCGATCCGGAGCCGCCGAAGTCCTGCGTCCAATAATGGGAGTACGGCGATCCCGCGACCTGCGCATGACCGATCCCGACACCAGGCCCGCTATTGTTGAGAATGTTGTGGCGGTGGCCGTTCGCCGACGAGAATCCGCATGCGCTGGAGCTCGTCGGTTCATACAGCCATCCGTAGAACGCCGAGTGCGGCGTACTTTGACCGGCCGCGGCATTTTCGCCGCGATACGTCGCGCCGAACAGGTTCACGCGCGAGCCGGCGGTCGTCGTGCCGCTGCTGCTGCACGATGATGCAAAGGATCCATTCGATGAGCCGGGGTAGCGCGAGTTGATGTCGCCGAACAATGCGCACGGCGTGCTGTGCGCGAAGAACGGGAACATGCCCATGGTCAGCGAATGAAATCGTGCGGCCTGATTCAGATCGTAGAGCCAGAACAGCGGGGCCTTCGGCGAGTAGCACGCCGCCTCTGCACAACGGCCCGACGGACAGGCCGCGAGTTCCGTCGCCGGATCGACGCGCGCGCGATTGGTGAGCTGAGCGATCACGCGCTCCTGCCAGTTCGGGAACGTGCCGTTCGGCTCGCCATAGTCGGGCTCGATGGTCATACGCTCCCCGGCAAAGGCCGAGGAAACCACCATGAGGAGACACGCAATTGCTGAGGCCGTCGTTCGCATTCGTCAGAACGACCGTAACCATGTAACACCAAATAATATTGTGACCAAACTCACAGCGGGCGCCGAATCGTTCAGGCCTGGCGCGATCAGTACTGGTCGCGAATCAAGGACTATCTCGCGCGCCAGGCGGGATGAGACCGGACGTTTTCGCCGCGCGTCCCGCCCGACCACGCCGAAGCAGGCGCGCGACTCCTGTCCTGAAACTCCTGTACCGCTCCACCCACATACCGGCGACGAGTGCGGCCGCCAGCGAATACTGCCGATTGTGGATGGCGAGCTTCACGTTCTCTCTTACAAAGAACAGCGCGGTGCGGGTGAGGCGCGCGGTCGCGATCCTGCGCAGCGTGAGGGGGCGCGCGAAGGTCGTAAAGCGATCGAGTCTGCCGATGAGATGCAGCGCCACCATGGTGCGCACGCACTTGCCGCAAGCGCCGCAGTTGCGCACCGCTCCGCGCTCGACGTCGACATTGCGCCAGGTCAGCGTACGGCACACCCGCAAGCGGTTCCACGTTTCCGGATGCTCGGCCAGCAGCGCGAGCTTTTCGGTCCGCGACGTCTCGGGCCCGTCATGAATCAGTTGCAGCGATTCCGTCGAATACCAGGGATCGGAGAGCGGGTTCGAGCCGACCTCGAGGTGGCCATATCCCTCGGAGGCGCCGATGTAGTAGCGAGCGACACCACCGCCGAGGGCCAGTGCCGGTGCGCCCAGGAGCGTGCCGATCCATTGATACCAATCGATGCGAGTCCCAAGCGACATCAGGCTGCTCGCGTTCGTCCGGATCGCGAAAAAGCGAAGCCCCTCCTTCTCCGCCACCGGACCGTAGATCGCGCGCATGGCCTCGAACCACGAGGGATCCTCGAGGTGCCGGTCGTGATCGAAGCCGTTGACCAGGGTGAGATGCGTCACGCGATACTCGGGAATCGACTCGTTGCGCGGCAAATGACGAAGCGCGGAAAACCACGAATCGACTCCGCCCGAGAAGGAACAGGCCACCGCGCGCGGCGTACCGTTGGCCACTTCGAGCCGCGGAAACACGAGCTCACCCGGAGCGGACTCGTTCGGCCACCAGACGCGACGCAGCCGCACCAGCTCGCGGAGTCCCCACGCCAGCCGGGGCGAGACCGCCCCTCGCACTTCGAGCGGCTGCGCGAGCGCACTGGCAACCGGAAGCAAGGCCGCGGCGAACGCATCGCCGCGCGTCGTGAGAAACGAACCTTCCTCCCCGTCCGCTTCGAACCAGATCGAATGGTCGCCGAAGCCGCCGATCTCGACCCGAGCCGCGACGCGCGTGGTCCCGTCGCGAACGGTGAGCTCAGGCTCATGGACCACCACCATTACGAAGAGTGTACCGCGCCGACGAAGCTCACCTGATCCTCTCGGGTGTACACCACGCGATCGGCAGCCAGGGCGCGATCGCCACGCGAGTCAGTTGTCGCCAGCGCCTCGAAACAGGGCCACCACCTCCGGCGTGCTCAGCGCCGGCAACATGAACTCGAGATCGGCCGCTGCCTTCTCGCGCGGCCGTTCGGACTTGAAGCGATCGAGCACCTCCCGGAGCGTCTGGTCGTCGTAGTGTCGCCAGAGAATCTCTTTCTGCGCATCCTCTTCTTCGCTCAGATGCAGGAGATAGTTGGCGACGAACCGCGTATATGCGGCGTACAGATCGCGCGGCGGCCCTTCCCTGAGCACGCGCTCGATTTCCGCCAGCTCCGCTTCGAGCTGGTCGTGCTCGTGCCGCAGCGGACCCGCGCCGGCGCCGGCAGCGTCGAAGAGCGGATGAATGTACTTTTCCTCGTTGTGCGCGTGGTCCCGAAGGTGCTCGACCATATGCCGCACCCGTTCAGCGATCGTGCCGGCGATCCGCTCGTTCCCGAGATCCGCGCCTCCGATTGCGTTCGCGAGCTCGAAAAGATGGAAACGCTGGGCCTTGTGAATGGCTGAATACAAATCGATTCGCATACCGATTGTCGCCTCCTGTCGATGTGACAGCTTGTTGTCACGTTGACCATCCTGACGAAGTTGGTGTGCGGCTGTCAAGCGGCTATACTGGGGTTGTGTCGAAGCGAGGGGCAGAGATCGTGCCGCTGCTGGTGGCGGATGTCTTCCACCTGGCTGGCGTGTTCCGTCGAATCGGCGAGCAAATCGCCCGCTTGGCGGGACGCACCCAGGCCGAGTGGCAGCTCCTGTCTGCGATCTCAGACGGAGCGCGAACCGTTCCGCAGGTCGCGCGGCGTCTCGGCTACACGCGGCAAAGCGTGCAACGCACCGCGGACTCGCTTGCCGCGAATGCATTCGTGCGATTCGTGCCCAATCCGGATCACAAGAAATCGACGCTGGTCGAGCTCACGCCTGCCGGGCGCAAGGCTCTGGACCGGATCACCCAGCGCGCCGCGGCATTCCATCGGGAGGTCGCCGCGCATGTCGATGCCGGCCGGCTCGGCGAGGCGGAAGCGTTCCTGCGAACGATGTGCGAGACGCTCGATCCGAAGAACCGGTAGGCGTCAGAGCGGCGGCGCCGGGCAGGTATTGTTCAGGTCATTCATCTCATCGTCGTAGACGTGAACGCACTTCGGGACGCCGACCGAGGAACTGTCCAGTTGCGATGCTGCCACGCGAATCGTCGAGCCGCTTCCCTTTGAAACGGAGACCTCCGACGAGTTCGGAGAGGTGGACAGCGCGAGCAGCCGTGAGTGCAGAACATTGAGGATGGCGGTCGCTTGAGCGCTCGTCGAAACGGCAGCGCGCGAGCCGTTCGTCTCCGCCTGGAGGGTCGAGTTGAGGATCGTCGCGGTTCCCGGAGCGACCGAGACCGCCGTGTTCTGACCGCCCGTGCCGGTCGACAGGATCGTGCAACCATCGATCGTCGCGTCTGCGCTCGAGGATAGAAGGCTCACACCGAAATTCGAGCCCGTGCCGCCGATTCCCTTCCCGGTGACCTTGCTGTCCTGAATGGTGACTTGCGCGCCGGTGGAAAGCTGCACGCCCGCGGTACTCGACGTTCCGCCCATTGCCGTTCCCGAAATCGTGCAGCGGGAGATGGCCAGGTTCGCGTTCGCCGAAGTGGCAAAGACGCCGACCGAGTTCTGCGTGGCGCCGGTCGAGTTGATGGTGACGTCGCGAAGCCGCGCGCTGGTGTTCGTGAAGAAGCCGACGCCGAAGAGCGAACCAGGCGCGGTGTTGGTCACCGACAGTTGCCGGAGCTCCGCGCTTGCTGCGCCAATGACGGCGGACGCCGTCGTAGTAATGGACGTGTTTCCGCGCGACGCCACGATGAACGTCGCGGTTTCGCCGGATCCCTCGATGTCCACGAAGGTCTTCATCGTCAACGCGGTCGCCCCGATGTCGTAGACGCCCGGCTCGATCTTCAGCAGGAACGGCGACGTGGCGCTGTTTCCCGAGATGCTGCTGAGCGCATCGAGCAGCTCGCTGCCGCTGCCGGTGGGATCGCCGGGAATCGGACTGACCACGACCGTCCTGACGTACGAAACCGCCCCGTCGAGCTTCACCTTGTCCGATGCGGACAGGAACCCTGCGCTGCCGGCCGTCGCCGTTGCGTGCAGGCTGCCGCCCGATTGGTTGCCATGCGCGTGCACGTGATCGGCGCGCGCGACCGTCACGGCGGTGCCGGCCGCATTCGACGTCCCGACGGCAACCGGCGATCCGAACGCGGGACCGTTGATGGTGATGGTGCTTCCCGCGGTCTGCACCGAGGTCGTTCCACCGCCGGCGATCGTGACCGCGCCGCCGATTCCGTTGACGCTCGGAACGCCACCGCTCACGGTCGCCGCGGAGGTCTGGATCGAGCCATCGGGGAAACGAAAACCGGACACGGTCGATTCGATGAATCCGTCGGCCGCGATCGCAGCGATCGGACCCACATCCACAACGATCCGCCGTCCCACAAGGGTCGGCAATAACCGAATGCGGCGGCTCTCCTTGCCAGGAGCGATTTCCAGTCCGAGCCAACGCTCGCCCGACGCGGAGATGGAATCAGCGTCCACGGGAAGCGTGAAGGAGCCGCGTTCATCGACGCGCACCTCGTGCCGATCGCTGGAGATTGCGTCTCCGCCCTCGGGCGCGGCATAGACCTTCAAAACAACCGCGCGCGCACCGGGAGGAAGCGGACGAACGTCGAGACGGACTCGCACGATCTCACTCTCCGCGGGTGCGGCGCCGATTGACAGAGCGAGCATCAAAATCACAAGGATCCGCACGCAAATGGATGGCTGCATCGTGGTCTCCGCGAAATGGATTGGGTGCTTGCAGGATGAGATCGGGCCGCGCGGAAGTCCTTTTCCAGCCATGAAATGTTTCTGAAAGAGCTCTGAATCTTCCGTAAGAGGTGAGACGCCCAGGTGCGTATAATCGCCGGCCGGACCGGTCCTCCCATGCTCCCGATACTGTCGCTCTATCTCGTCCTCGCCACTGGATTGCCTGCCGCCGGCGATCCACCACCCCAGCGAATCCTCCAGACCGTCCGCACGTCGCAGGACGGCACGACCGCGGTCGATGAACGATTCGTCGATGCGAATGCGACGACGCTCCAGGCCATCGACGCGGACGGGCGGATCGTCGACACGACCTGGCACCCGCGGCAACGCGTGCTGATCGAGCTCGCTGCGCCACCGCGGCTGGATCGCACAGCGCCCGGTTCCTCCTCCGCCGCCGCCTCGCAACGCGCGCAACTCGCGCACGACCTCCTGGCCATCGATGCGCGGCTGCAAACCGCGACGCAGTCCGTGATCACGCGGGAGTACGACACGCTCTTCAGCGGCGTAGCCGCGACCGTCGACGCCGCGGCGATCGCAGAGATCCGCCGGCTGCCGAACGTGAAATCGGTCCACCCGGACGTACGGGTTCGTGCAAGCGTCACGCAGAGCGTGCCGCTGATCGGCGCATCGGCCGCCGCAAGTACGTATTCCGTGACCGGCGCGGGCGTGAAAGTGGCCGTGATCGACACCGGCATCGACTACACGCACGACGACCTCGGCGGCTGTTTCGGCGTGGGATGCAAAGTGGCCGGCGGCTACGACTTCGTCAACGACGACAGTGACCCGCGCGACGACAACGGCCACGGGACGCATGTGGCGGGGATCATCAGTGCGAACGGCACGTTGAAGGGAGTCGCGCCCGGAGCAACGCTACTCGCCTACAA
>CAMPKJ010000119.1 GCA_946887105.1 uncultured Acidobacteriota bacterium
TTCGTCGAACGTCGCCAGTGCCTGCTGCGCGTCGCCCATCATCTGCTGCAGCACACCCATGTAGGCGAGGCTGGTCGTCAGCCGCGCCAGACGCTTCGCATCGAGCGGAGCCGCGGCGACGAGGCGGCGTTGCAACGCCAGTTGCTCCTCGAACACCGCACGCGCACCAGCGAGATCGCCATTCGACTGCAAGACCACGCCGAGGCGGTTGAGCGAGATGGCCAGGTCCGTCTGCCACTTCTCGTTCTGCGAATCGCTTTGCAGCCGCCGGCGGTCGAGATCGACCGCCAGGCGATATTCGGCCAGCGCGCCGCTGACGTTGCCCGCTGCTTCGTAAGCCGCGCCGACATTGCCGTGACCGTAGCTCACCTCGGCCTGGTACTTCGGGTCCGCCGGATGCGCGGCGGCGAGGTCGCGTGAGATGTCGAGATAGTGGCGGAAGTGGCGCAGCGTGCCCACGTGCTCGCCTTTGAGGCGGTACGCGTCGCCGAGATAGAAGTGCGCGTTCGAGAGCGCGAGCTGCCAGTCGTCGCGTTTTGGGTCGCGCGCCGCGAGCGCTGTCGCGAAACGCACGGACTCCCGGAACATCTGCACCGCGTCGCCGAGCTTCCCCTGATCGCGGCGCACGTCGCCGAGCTGCGTCAGCGCGATGGCATTCTTGTGCAGATTGTCGGGGCTCAGCTCCTCGGGATCGAGCGACGCGAAGTACGCCAGCGCGCGCGATGCCGCGGCGTCGAGGACATCGAGGCGTCCCACGGTCTCGAGCTTCGTCCGCAGATCGCCCACGATGAAGCTCACCAGCTCTTCCGCCTGCCGCCGCTTCTCTTCCGCTTCTTTCCGCGCGGCGGTGACGTCGATGACGTACTTCGTCGCGAAGGCGGCGAGCAGGAACACGAACGCGATCAGCACCGCCGCGCGCACCCGCCGTTTGGGCGCGGCCACGATGCGCTGCAGGACTTCCAGTGTTTCCACCGCCGTCGGACGATCGGCCGGCGCGAAGCGCTTCAGGCGGTCGACGAGCGCGGTGATGTCGCGCGGCTGGCCGGCCATCGGCTCGGTCGTGCCGGCCGCGGCGCGCAGCATCAGCTCGCGGGAGCTGAGGTAGTCGGGATGCGCCGGCTTCTCGGTGAACAGCATCTGCAGCAGCAGGCCGAACGAGTACATGTCGCTGGCCGGCGTGGCCGTGCCGCCGATGGCCTGCTCGGGGCTCATCGTCGCGGGCGTGCCGACGGCGATGCCGTGCTCGGTGACCGGCGGTGCCGGCTCGCCGGGCGGCGTGATCTTCGCGCCGCCGACGGGAAAGATGAGCGTCTTTGCATCTTCGATCGGCTCGTTGGTCGACGCGGGCGGCGGCGGGGGAGTGTCGTGCTCCGCTTCCTGCCGCGCGATGCCGAAGTCCAGCACCTTCACGGTGCCGTCCGAGGCGATCATGATGTTTTCTTCCTTCAGATCGCGATGGACGACGCCCTTGCGATGGGCGGCCGCGAGCGCGTCGCAGATCTCGAGCGCGACGCGCAGCTTGCGCGCGCGGCTCATGCCCTGCTCGATCGCTTTCTCGAGCGTGACGCCGTCGACGAGCTCGAGAACGAGAAAATCGCCCTCTTCGGCCTCTATATATTCATGGATGCGGCAGATGTTCGGGTGGTCGAGCGACGACAGCGTGCGCGCCTCGCGCAGAAAGCGGCTGCGCGCGTCGGCGCTGAGCCGGCGGTCGGCGCGAATGACCTTCAGCGCCACGGTGCGGTTGAGACGCTCGTCGGTGGCGCGATACACCTCGCCCATGCCGCCGGAACCGAGGACGCCGGTGACGCGAAGATGCCCGATCCGAGCACCGATCATGCGATCCGCCGAGTGTATGGAATGGACGGATGTTACGCCGATCTGACGGAGAGGCGGAAGTCCCGATCCCGTTCCTGTACTGCTGTCGAGACCGCCCCGGGGGACCGCGTGCATGGTCGTCTACAATCCTTTCGAAACCGTCCGGATGCGAAGTTTTCGCATTCGGGAGTAGGCCGGAACCGCCGACCGACCCGCTTTGGTGTCTTACGTTGAGTTAGGACCCGCTACCTGCTGAACTCTCTTGCGGACCCATGATCGTCAGATGGGCCGCGAAAGTCGTAAGCGGCTGGTAGCGATCTGGTTGTTTTCTATGGCGCGGTTTCGCTTCGACCAGTTCTGCTTCGACTCCGATCAGAAGGCGCTGCTTCGCGGTGGGGAGCCGGTGCGCCTCACGCCGCGCGCGTTTCGTCTTCTGGAGTTGCTGATCCGCCGCCGTCCGAAGGCGGTCAGCAAGCGCGATCTCCTCGATCACGTCTGGTCGGGCAACATCGTCGAGGAGGCGAACCTCAAGACGCTCGTGCTGGAGATCCGCACGGCGCTGGAAGAACGCGGCGGACGTCCCGAGGTCGTGCGGACCGTGTACGGATATGGCTACGCGTTCACGGGAAACGTGGAGGAGGAAGCGGATACGGGCGCGGAATCGCAGGCCGTGGTCACGGTCCGCTGGGCCATGCACTCCGTGCTGCTGCCGCTCGGCGCACACGTGATCGGCCGCCGCCCCGATTGCGCGGTGGCCATCGATGATCCCTCGGTGTCGCGCGTACACGCACGGCTGGAGATCACCCGCGACGTGATGCGCATCGAAGACCTGCGCAGCAAGAACGGCACGTTCGTCGACGGCAAACGGATCACCGAACCGACCGAGCTTCTCAATCGCTGCGAGATCGTGATCGGCGAGGTGTCGGTGCAACTGGCCCGGCTCGATTCCGGCGATGCCTCGACGGAGACGGCGGCGCCGCGACTGACGTGACTACTTCTTCGCGGCCACCAGCTTCTCCACATCCGCGAGCAGCTTCTTCGCGTCGTATACGATGCCGTCCTTCACCACGTACTTCACGCCGCCGATGCGCTCCACCTTGCCGGTGTCGTCATTCACGTGAATGGCGCCGGTGCCGTAGAGCAGCTTGAGATTCGCGAGCGGATTTCCTTCCACGAGCACGAGATCCGCGAGCATGCCGGCGCGCACCAATCCGAACTCCGGTTTCTTTCCGCTCGCTTCGTGCAGCGCTTCCGCTCCGTGAAACGTCGCGGCGCGAATCACCTCCAGCGGATGGAAGCCCGCCTCCTGCAACAGCTCCAGCTCGCGGATGTAGTCGAAGCCATAGAGTTTGTAGATGTAGCCCGAATCGGAGCCGGTGGTGACGCGGCCGCCGCGGTTCTTGGACTCGTTGAGGAACGCCATCCAGAGGCGGTAGTTGTTCTTCCACTCGAACTCGTCGCGCGTGGTCCAGTCGAACCAGTACGAGCCGTGCGCCTTGCGACTCGGCTCGTACCATTTCCAGAGCGACGGCAGCGTGTAGCGGTCGTGCCATTCCGCGCGCATCGAGCGCATCAGATCGCGGCTGGCTTCGTAGATGGTCATGGTCGGATCGAGGTTGAAGCCGAGCTTCAACAGCTCGTCCATGACCGCGTTCCACTTCGCGCTGCCGGGCGCCGCGGCCTGCTTCCAGAGCCGGCCCGCCTGTCCGAAGCGATGCGATTCGTCGAGGTAGTTGTAGTCGGCCGGATAGTCCTGAACGGTGCGCGCGTCGAACAGCGCCTCGGGCAGTCCGTACCAGTGCTCCATACCGTCGAGCCCGAGGCGCGCGGCCTGAAGGATGTTCATGCGGGCCACGCCCATCTGCGCGAGATGCGTGGTCGTGCCGAGCTTCAGCTTCTTCGCTTCGGACAGCAGCGCGGCCAGAACGTCGGGATCGTAGATCGCGTCGCCGCCGCCGCCGATGATCTTCAGCCCTGCGCCGCCGTTCTTCGCCGTCCATTGCGCGAACTTGCGCGCCTGCTCGGGCGAGTCGATCGGTCCGCCGTCCCACATGCCGGCACCGGTGAACGCGTACGGGATGATGCGCGGCGCGACGATCTCATTGCGCGCGCTGCGATCGCGTTCGTGCACCGTCCAATCGAGTCCGTTGCCCGAGCCGGGATCGCGGACGGTGGTGATCCCGTGCGCGAGCCAGAGCTTGAACACGTACTCCGCGGTCGTGCCCTGTTCGGTGCCGCCGCAGTGACCGTGCATGTCGACGAAGCCGGGGAGGGGATAGAGATTCGAGCCGTCGATCTCCTTCTGCGCGGCCGCGGGACGGCGTTTCCGATCGATGGGCACTTTCGGGAAGCCGACGCCGCGCACTTCCTTGATGCGGTTCCCTTCGATGACCACATCCATCGGCCCGATCGGCGGTGCGCCGGAGCCGTCGATGACGGTGACGCCGCGGATGATCATCCGCTCGAACGGACCTTCCCCTTCACCGGCGCGACGATCGGGCGCATACGGCTGGCGCGGTTCGTCCTGCGCGAACGCGGAGAACGACAGAAGGAGAAGGAAGAGCGCGACGACTTTCTTCATCGCGAGGGATTGTAGCTATGATGCGAGTCATGCGGCTCTTCATCTGCGCGTTCGCAGTGGTCTTCGGAATTCAGCTTCACGCGCAATTCGTCGAGTATCCGTTAGCGGATCAAAGCCATCCAGGCGGCATCACTGCCGGACCGGATGGCAACGTCTGGTTCACCGAACGCAGCGCCGATCGCATCGGCCGGATTACGCCATCGGGACAGATCGTCGAATTTGCGCTCGCCGCGGGCGCCGATCCGAACGACATCACGGCCGGCTCCGACGGCAACCTCTGGTACACCAACAGCACCCACAACACCATCGGTCGCATCACTCCGACAGGTGTGATCACGGAGTTTCCGGCGGCGCCTAGTCCGTTTGAGATCACGGCCGGCCCCGATGGAAATCTCTGGTTCGTTCCGATTCTCGACAGCTATGTCGGCAGGATCACGACGTCGGGCGTCGTCACCACGTTTCCGATCGTAGACGTCGAGGCTCCAGGTGACATCACGGCAGGGCCGGACGGCAACATCTGGTTCACGGATTTCTACGGCAATCGCATCGGCAGAATGTCTACGTCGGGCACGGGTCTCACGTACTTCGCCGTCCCCACATTCGACAGCAGGCCGGCGGCGATCACGACGGGACCCGATGGCAATCTCTGGTTCATCCAACCACATGCGAACCAGGTCGCGCGGATCACTCCCACGGGAACGATCACCGAGTTCCCTCTTCCGCCAGGCACCGGGTCGTTCGACATCGTGACGGGGCCGGATGGAAACCTCTGGATCGCGAGCTGGCCTAACGCAATCGTGCGCTTCACCGTGACCGGAGTCGGCACCACCTTTCCGATTCCGACGCCAGGAGGCGGTCCGACCGACATTGCCGCCGGTCCCGATGGCGGCATCTGGTTCAACGAGAACGTGGCGGATCAGATTGGCCGCTTCGATCCGTTCGCGCAGGCCCACGCGGAAAACGTACCGGCGCTTTCGACGGCGTTAATGATCGCCCTTGCGGTAATGCTGGCTCTCGGAGGCGTTCTCGTGCTGACACGCCAGGCATCGTAGTTCGCCGCTACGATCGTGAATCATGAATCGTGAGATCGCGCCGCTCCTGCTCCGCCTGTTTCTCGCGTTCGTGCTGATCTACGGGACGCTCGACAACGTCGTCAGTCACGAGCGGATGATCGAGTTCCGCGACTTTCTGGCGAAGAACGGTTTCCCGATGCCGATGTTCTCCGCGCACTTGTCGGCGTACGGACAGTTCATCGCCGGGATCCTGCTGGCGCTCGGCTTGTTCACGCGGCTGACGTCGATCGTGGTGATCATCAACTTCATCGCCGCGCTGGCGATGGTGCACGTCGGGTTACCGTTCAACGCGAACATCGCGCCGATGGCGATGCTGGTGGGTGGGATCTTCTTTCTGATCTACTGCGCGCCCGCGTATTCGCTCGATGCGATACGTGGCTCTGGTGCGGCCCAGTCCCCTCTCCCCGCGTAACGGGGAGAGGGGACTGGGAGCATATCACCAGCCGTAGGAACCCGCCGGCGCGTGGTGTCCCAGCAGCGCCTCTTTGTATTTCGCGAACTCCCCCGACTTCATGTAGTAGTCCGGCAGCACCGTGGCCAGGTACTGGAGATACTGCTCGCCGGTGTACGGCTTGCCGTCTTTCATCAGCAGCTCGCCCGTGACGTCGAACGGCATCAGCGCGATCTCCTCGGCGCCGCGCTTGCGGAAGAACTTCACGTCCGGCACGGACAGCAGATCGGAAGGCTTCACGTTGCGCACCGTCTCGCCGGTGTCCTGCACTTCGCGCACGAGCACGCGCGCGTCGGGCGCGGTGATGTCGCCGGCGAGCTTCGTCTTCACGATCTCGACGTTGATCAACTCGATCAGCTCGCGCACCTCGTTGTAGTACTCGCCCTGCGCGGTGCCGTTGTCGCGGTCCTTGAAGCCGAACTGCACGGCCGTGCCGCCCCCGCGCTCGTTGCCGAACATCTCCACGCCGCGCGGAATCCAGGCGTTGAGCACGCGCTGGATGTCTTCGATCGAGTAGCGGCCGGTGTCGTTCGTCGCGCCCACCGCCATCTCCTTGAGGAACCCGCGGCCGGAGCCGATGTGGAAGCCTTCCTCGGAGAGCATCGGTCCCATCGAGCGGGCCATCGGCGCGTACGAGAAGACCTTCTGCATCTCCAGCTGGTACTTGCCGACCAGGTCGATCACCGTCGCGAAGACGACGTTGTCGAGGAAGTTCACGAAGGGGATGTTGAACGCGTCGAGGACGTGGTCGCCGAGCTCCATCGACAGCAGCTCTTCCATCGTCTCGCTGGCGATGTCGGGATGGCCCGGCTTCTTCCACGAATGGTCATGATCGAGAACCCAGAACATCTGATATCCGTGCCGCAGCTCCTCGGCCATGATGCGCAGCACGGCCATCTTCATCTGATCGGTGGGCGCTTCCTCGAGCGTCAGGCGGTGCTGCTGGATGGAGCCGAGCTCGGTCGAGGCCTGGGCGCGGATGATGTCGCGCGCCGAATAGAACATGTTGCCGACCATGTCGCCCGCGCTCTCGAAGCGCGGCCTGCCGGCCATGCGTCCGTGCGGGATCGCGTCATTCGACAGCTTGCCGATCTTTGCCGTGAGGGCGAACGGAGTCTGGCTGTAGAACTTCGACCAGTTCTGCTCGAGAAACGCGAGCTCGGGGAAGTTCTTCTTCTGCCATGCCACGATGGCATCGTGGTACTTCGGCGTGATCGTCTCGGTGGTGTACGCGGCCAAACGGTCCTCCTGAAGGTTCTCGGCCGGGCAACGTTCAAGCCGAGGACAACATTCTCGTTTCGGGGCGGGAGTCTATCGGATGTTTGCGCGGACCTATAATGGAAGAACACCACTCGCACGGGGGTTGCAGGCCCGGCATCCAGGATCATGCAAACGCTTACGCTGTTGCACTCGCAGTCCTTCCCCATCGGCCTGTACGCCGAGGTGCTGACGCGCGAGTCGATCTCGTCGAGCAGGCTCGACAATCTCGATCAGCTGCTGATCGGTGACGCGTCCTCGCTGCGCGTGGTGCTGGTCGATCCGGGCATCACCAACGGCCGCAAGTCGATCCTGCCGCTCGACAAGCGCACGGCGGTGGTCGGCGTCGGTCTCTCCGAGCAGCCGCGCTGGCTGGCCGACGACAGCATTTATCTGCATCTGCCTGAGAATCCGTCCACCGGCGTGCTGCTCAGCGCCGTGAAGCGCGCGTATCAGTTCCTCTACCAGAAGCAGCGCGCCGATCACCTGGAGAGCCAGCTCACCGAGCGCACGCGCGAGCTTCAGGAAGTGGCCCAGGTCGGCGTTTCGCTGTCGACCGTCCGCAATCACTCCGTGCTGCTGACGATGATCCTCGGCAAGGCGCGCGAGCTGTCGCGTTCCGACGCCGGATCGCTTTACCTCCTCGACGAGCAGAACGGCGAGAAGGTCCTGCGCTGGAAGCTGGCCCAGAACGACTCGATCGACGTCGAGGGGTTCGAGGAAAAGATCCTGCCGATCACGCGCAAGAGTCTGGCGGGTTATGTGGCCATGACCGGCGAGACGCTGGTCATCGACGATGCATACGATCTGCCCCCGGACGCCGAGTACGAGATCAACCGCACTTTCGACGAGCAGAACGGTTATCTCACGCGCTCGCTGCTGGTCTTTCCGATGACCAATCACGCCGGGGAAGTGATCGGCGTGTTGCAGCTGATCAACCGTCGCCGCCTGGGCATGACGGAGCGTCTCACCGCCGAGAACGTGCCCGGCAACGTGATCTCGTTCCTCGATGACACGGCCGACATCATGCGCGCGCTGGCCAGCCAGGCCGCGGTGGCCGTGGAGAACAACCTGCTCTACGAATCGATCGAGCGGCTGTTCGAAGGCTTCGTCACCGCGGCCGTCACGGCCATCGAACAACGCGATCCGACCACCTCCGGTCACTCGTTCCGCGTGGCCGATCTCACCGTCGAGCTGGCGCGCGTGATCGATCGCATCGACGCCGGCCAGTTCGCCGAGGTGAAATTCACGCCCGATCAGGTACGCGAGATCCGTTACGCGTCGCTGCTGCACGACTTCGGCAAAGTCGGCGTGCGCGAGCAGGTGCTGATCAAGGAAAAGAAGCTTTATCCGATGCAGCTGGAAACGATCCGCGGACGTTTCGAGTATGCGATGAAGAGCATCGAGAACGAGGCCAACCGCCGCAAGATCGACTACCTGCTCGAGCGCGGCCGCGAGGGCTACGACGCCTTCGCCGGCGCGGTCGAGGCCGAGGCGGCGGAGCAGATCGCGAAGCTGCAGAAAGACTTCACGTTCATCGCGCAGTCGAACGAGCCGACCGTCCTGCCGGAAGGAGACTTCCAGTATCTGCAGCAGCTCGCAGGCAGCGACTACGTGGACATCCGCGGCGAGCGCCGGCGGCTGATCGAAGGCGAGGAAGCGCGCATCCTCTCGATCCGCAAAGGCAATCTGGACGCGGCGGAGCGCGTCGAGATCGAGAGCCACGTCACGCACACGTTCAACTTCCTGATGAAGATCCCCTGGACGCGCGACCTGTCGAAAGTGGCCGACATCGCGTACGCCCATCACGAGAAGCTCAATGGCCGCGGCTACCCGCGCAAGCTCACCGCGACCGACATCCCCCTGCAGTCGCGCATGATGGCCATCTCGGACATCTACGACGCACTGACCGCGAGCGACCGCCCGTACAAACGCGCCATCTCCACCGAGCGCGCGCTGGACATCCTCAAGATGGAAGTGGGGGACGGCTTGCTCGATCCGGCGCTGGTCGATACGTTCATCGACACGAAGGTGTACGAGCGCGCGGGCGTCCTACGGACGTAGGCGCTACCAGCCGCCGCCACCTCCGCCGCCGCTGGAACTGCTCGACGAGCTCGAAGAGGATGATGACGATGACGATGAGCTCGAGCTGCCTCCGCCGCCGCTCGATGTGGACGGTGCGCTGATCGGCGTGGCCAGCGCGATCGCGGCCGTTCCCCATCCCGCGTTCCACGATCCGCTGGCGCCGGCGCCGCCGAACGCACCGCCACCGCCGCCGAACGTCGAGCTCGCGCCGGACGCCGAAGACGACGACGAGAAGGAAGGCGAAGAAGAAGACGACGATGAGGAGCGCGCGGATACACCAGCCGCCGCTTCGCCGCCATGCCTTTTCCACCACGACGCGATGGAGCGATCGAGTCCGAAGGCGATCAGCCACGGCGTCCAGCGATCGTCGATGGCCGGTTTCGGCTTGCGCAGTTCGTCGCGGAAGTGATTGCGCGCGCGGCGCAGCGTCTTACGGATCTCCGCCGTCGCGGGCGCGAGGCGATGGCCCGCTTCGGCGAGGATCATCAGGTAGAGCCCGAGCCACGACGCGGCCAGTCCCAGCGTCGCGAGCAAGGTGAACTCGCCCGACGAAGCGTCGACCGGGATGAAGTTCCGCTCGACGAAGCGCGCCATCAGAATCGCCACGACCGGCACCAGCGCGATGCGGATCAACGCGCTGTTCGTTCGCGCCTTGCGCCATTTCTCCGCGGCAGGCATGCCGAGGACCGTCAACGGAATCGCGCCGAACAGGATCACGAACAGCAGCAGAAAACTCTTCGGCTCCAGGACGCCCGCGACGACCACGCCGATCAGCCCCAGCACCGCCAGCAGCAGTCCGGTGCGCATCGGCTTCTTCGAAGGCTCGATCGGCGCGACCACCATGGCCGTGGTCATCACGCTGTGCCGGATTACGCCCGGAGGATCGAAGCCGCGTTTGCGATACGCCTGCCGGAGCTCCTCGGTATTGGTCGCAGTCTTGCCGCGGAAGATCGCCTCCGCGATCAGCCGCTCGGCACCGCGCAGATCGTGTTGCGGCACGAGCAGCTTCAGGTGCATGTTCGCCTTGCCGCGCTTGGCCTGCTTGATGGATGTGCTGATCTTTCGTTCCTGTTCCATCCGCGCCAGCAGCGCCGACACCTCGGCTGGCCCGACGTGCCCGTGCAGAAACGCACCGGCGATCTCCGGCTGATGCCAGAACACGTTCCGCTCCAGCCACGTCTTGTCGATCGGACCTTCGTCGATCGTCACCGCGACGCGATCGAGCCACTCGTTCCGCAGAAACAACAGCAGCGGAATCAGCAACGCCGCGGGCAGAATCCACGGCTTCACCCACTTGCCGGCGGCCATCGCGTAACTCATCGACGACGGCGCGGTCTGGCCCTGAAATTCGAGCGGAATGTGCAGGACGTACCCTGTGCCCGGCAAGAGCTGTGACGCGTTGCGGCGGATGCGCCGTCCCGCGGGGGAGCTCCAGTTCGATGCGAGTTGGAGGTCGAGCGAAAACTCCGCGATGTTGCCGTCGCGATTCGGAAACGCGAAGTCGTGTTTCAACTCGTACGCTTTGCTGCCCGGCATCCCCTCCGGCACGAGAATGCCGGCGAGGCTGTAATCGAGCACGTACACGATCTCGGTGCCATCGAATTCCGGATCGCCGGGCGCGCGCGATCGCCATCGCACGACATTGCCTTCGCGCCGCTGGTAGTGATCGACGGTGCCGAGCTCTCCCTCGGTGAGGCGATGCGCGGCGCCGTCCGCGTCGATGCGCGACACGCCGTGAATGGTCAGCGTCTGATGCGACTCGACGCGGAACGCGCGCTCGCCGCCGTTCCAGTCGCCTGTGAAGACCATCGCATGACGCTCGCTGACGCGGAGAACCCCGTCGTTCTGCAACTCCGCGCGGACGGTCAGGTCGCGCCAGTGAAGCTCGCGCGCATCCGCGCACCACACGCCGAGGAGGAGGAAGGCCGCCAGAACAGCATGTCGCATGGCGCATTCTGGCACGCCGCGCAAAGCGCGCCCGGCCAGGGCTCGGTGTTCACTCTGAAGTTGCCTGCGGCGCAGGCGTAGCAGCCGCGAGACGTACGCGAACGGCGCCCGCGATTTGCCGGCGTTCGCGCCAAAGCAACGCCATCGGAATGACCGCGAGCAGAACGCCGAACCAGTTCACGAGCGCCGAGGAGACCGCGAACACGAACGCGGTCTGCGGCCGGTCGGTGCGCAGAAGCTCCTGTGCGAAATAGCTCCGGCGTTCTCCCGACGGCAACAGAAACTTCGCCGGCAAACCTTGATACGAGACGCTGTCGATTCTGCCGCCGGCAGGTGCGGCGGCGGGCGTTTTCATATCGGCCGACGGTGCCATCGTGTCGGTGACCACGCGCGACGCCGACTCGTCATACGCGGCGACGTCGTACTTCGATCCCTTGCGTCCGCCGAAGGTCGACACGTACAACAGGATCATCATCACTGCGAGCGCGAACACCGAGCCGAACGCGACGCGCGAGCGCATCGGCAGCGACGCGATCCACACAACCGTGAGTGCGCCGAATGCGACCAGCACCGCTCCCATGAGCACCGTGACCATCGACGCGGCAAGTGCGAGCAGGATCGCCACGAACATGCGCGGCCGTACGTTCAGTCCGATCCACGACAGCAGCCGCTCGATCCACAGCGCAAGCACGAAGAACAACAGGAGCTCGCCGCCACCCGGCGTCCACACCCGCGCTCGCGATGCGAAGGCCTCGTACAGCGGAATCCATCGGCCGGGATAGGTGAGGTGGAGCTGCGTCTCGGTCGCCGCGACCGCGAGTTGCGGGATTGCGATCCTGCCCGCCGCGAACCCGAGGCGGCGGCGCAGTCCCTGCCGGTGCTGCACGAGCACCTGCTGCTCGCCCTGCGACAGAGGTACGGTCAGTTGTCCGGCCGCGTTCTTCGTCATCAGCACCGGCTCTTCGCCGAGGCTGACGTAGGTCGGCTCGGGTCGCGGCGGCAACACGAGCTCGGGCGCGCCCTCGTTGCGCAGCGCGAAGAGCGACTCGCCGAGCACCGGACCATCGACCGGCACGAACAGTCGATGGTTGGCGCTGTTCACCGCGTAGCTGATCGCGTGCAGCGCCTGCAGCCGCGTGACCTGCCAGGTGATGCGCTCGGTGCCGGTCTCGAACGCCAGCGCGCCGCGGTATTGCGTGGTGACGCCCGTCTCGCCGAGGGAGATGCGCTTCGCCGGCGTCTGCACGCTCGGGCGGAGCAGCGGGTGCGATTCGATGACCAGATACTGCAGGCTCGCGCGCACCGGTGCCATGAACGATGTGCCGCGCAGCTCGCCGGTGAGCATGATCGTCGAATCGCCGGGAGGCGTGGCGAACACGTAGCGGCCCGCGTTCACTTCGTACGGCGCGGCCGAATCGATCTGCTGCAGGTGCTCGTTCGACTGGAGGACCAGCTCCAGCGAAGCGGTGGTGCGATTCGGATTGTGTACGTCGATCGCGTAGCGGAATCGCGTCGCGTCGGGGAGCAGCGTGATCAGATAGCGCCCGGTCGCGGTCGCCGCGAGCGTTTCGCCCGGACCCGCGACGTGGCGTACGAGCGTGTAGTCGCGCGCGCCGGTGTCGTCTTCATCGCCGGCGACGAGCTCGGCATCGGCCACGCTCGATCGCACCGCCAGCACGCTCGGCGTCACGTGCATGCGCAGCCGATCGCTGCCGCTGATGTGCAGGTCGCAGGTCACCTCGAACGATTCCGCGAGCGGGATCAGATCGAACTCGCCTTTGCCTGTCCGCGAGACGATCGCATTGCCGCTGCAGCCGGAGATGGTGACGTCGTTGGTCTGCTGCAGCGCCGGCGCCGCCGGACGCGTGCCGAGGGTGCGGCCACTGAAGGTGATGGAGAGGTTGCGTTCGCGAAAGCCGCCGCCGAGGAGGATCGTGTCGATCACCGTGCGCGACGGTGCGTCGCTGTTGCGGCGCAGAGTTTCGTACGCATCGAGCGAGATCGTGACCTGCGAGCTCGCGTCCGGACTTGCGTCCTGGGCGAGCGAAGGAATGGCGAGCAGGAGCAGGACCGCGATGGTGGTGCGCATGAGGAAAGTATTGCACGCCGGCGGCACATTTCCTGCTCTTTCAAGCCCAGGGAGACTATGACCATGAAGATCACTAAATCATTGGCAACAGCGAGCTTAGCGCTGATCCTACTGGCCGCCTGCGGCTCGGTGGGGGATATCCTCGGCGGCGACTCGGATCAGGACTACGAAATCCGCGGTACCGTCGAGTCGGTCGATCTGAACAGCCGCTCCGTCTGGCTTTCGAACGTGAGCGGATACAACACCTCCATGCTCTCGGGCACCGGAGGTAATACCGTGCGCGTCTATTACGACGAGCAGACGCCGGTCGAGTACAACGGCCAGACCTACCGGCCGGCCGATCTCGAGCGTGGCGATCAGGTCGCGGTGCGCGTCGACGAGTCCGGCAACAATTTGCTGGCGGAGTCGATGACCGTCATTCGCGACGTTTCCAACGGCGGCGCGTACCCGACGTATCCTTCGGGCTCGTACGAATCGAACATCCGCGGCACGGTCCGCTCCATCGATACGGCCCGCCGCACCATCGAAGTCGATCGCGGCTACGGCTCGACGACGGTCGTCGAGTTCTACACGAATACGCCCGTACGGTTCAACAATCACACGTACATCCCGCTCGATCTGTAGAGCGGCGATGAGATCGATATCCGC
>CAMPKJ010000120.1 GCA_946887105.1 uncultured Acidobacteriota bacterium
ACGCTCAAGAGCGCGCTGCTGAAGCGCGATCTGACGCTGGCGCCGGATGCATCGGTGGCGGCGTTGCGGCATGTGTCGTTCGTCGTCGACCGCGGGGAAGCGTTCGGGATCATCGGACGTAATGGCTCCGGCAAGTCGACGCTGCTCAAGCTGATCTCGGGCATCCTCAAGCCGAGCTCGGGACGCGTGTCCGTCAACGGGCGCGTGGCCGCGCTGATCGAGCTCGGCGCCGGCTTCCATCCGGAGATCACCGGCCGCGAGAACATCTACATCAACGGGATCATGCTCGGTCTCTCGCGGCGCGAGATCGATCAGCGCTTCGACAAGATCGTGGAGTTCTCCGGCATCTCCGAATTCCTCGATCAGCCGGTGAAGACGTACTCGTCCGGCATGTACGTGCGGCTCGGATTCGCGGTCGCGGTCCACGTCGATCCCGACGTGTTGCTGATCGACGAGGTGTTGTCCGTCGGCGATGAGGAGTTTTCGGCGCGCTGCATCGCCAAGATCCAGGAGATGAAGTATCGCGGCGTGACGCTGCTCTTCGTCACGCACCAGCTCGACCAGGTGCGCAACCTCTGCGACCGCGCGCTGTGGCTCGATCATGGCCGGACCGAGGCCATCGGCGATCCGATGCGCGTCGTCGATGCCTACCTGCAGGAAGTGAGCGGCACGCCGCCCGCGCCTCCGCCGCCCGAGCCCGAAACGGCCGCCGCCGAGCCGGAAGAAAAGGAAAAAAAAGAGACGGACGAAGAGCGCTGGGGCTCGGGCGAAGTGGTGCTCAAGCGCGTCGCGCTCACCGATCACCAGGGCCGCGAGCTGGTGGCCCTCGGCGCGGGCACGCCGGTCATCGTCGACCTCGACGTCGACGCGCGCGTGCCGCAGGAGGACTTCGTCTTCGGCATCGGCATCTATCACGCGAACGGTACGTGCGTGTACGGCACGAACACGGACATCGAAGGCTACGCGGCGCAGCGGATCGAGGGAAAGGCGCGCGTGCGGTTCGTGGTGCCGTCACTCGATCTCGTTGCAGGCACGTATCGGATCGACGCGGCGGTGCACACGCGCAACGGACGCGCTTTCGACTATCGGCGCAACGTGCTGCGCATCGTGGTCGGATCGCGCGTGCACGACATCGGCATGTACCGTCCGCAGCACGAGTGGAAATTCGACGGCGGGATCTCGTTCCGCTCGATCGACACGCTGCGCCAGAACGTCCCCGCTTCGATCGCCGAGGCGCTTCGTGAAGTGCAGGAAGAGGCTCCGCGGCCGAAGCCGCGACGCACGCGCTGAAAACCGCGCGTTACAATCGAATCGCGTCCGGAGGTGCTGCACGTGACCGCTACAACCGTTGCCCTGATCGTCGTCGCTCTCTACATCCTCAGCTCCATCAAGATCCTTCCGGAGTACGAGCGCGGTGTGATCTTCCGGCTGGGACGATTGCTGCCGGAGGCGAAGGGGCCGGGCATTTTCCTGGTCTTTGCACCGATCGACCGGATGGTGCGCGTGTCGCTGCGGCAGGAGGCGTTCGAGGTGCCGCCGCAGGACATCATCACGCGCGACAACGTCACGCTGAAGGTGAACGCGGTCGTGTTCCTGCGCGTGGTCGAGCCTCGCAACGCGGTGGTACAGGTGCTCGACTACCGCTACCAGACCTCACAGTTTGCGCAGACCACGCTGCGCTCGGTCCTCGGCGAGGTGGAGCTCGACGATCTGCTCGCGCATCGCGACGCGCTCAACGCGCGCATCCAGACCATCCTCGACCAGCACACCGAGCCGTGGGGTGTGAAGGTCGCGAACGTCGAAGTGAAGCAGGTCGATCTGCCCGACTCGATGCTGCGCGCGATGGCCAAGCAGGCGGAAGCCGAACGCGAGAAGCGCGCGAAGCTGATCCACGCGGAGGGCGAGTTCGCGGCATCGCAGCGTCTCGCCGATGCCGCGAAAGTGCTGGCCACCGAGCCGACCACGATCCAGCTCCGCTATCTGCAGACCCTGACCGAGATCGGCGTCGAGAAGAACACCACCATCGTCTTCCCGCTGCCGGTGGACATCCTCTCCGGCCTCGCGCATCTCGCCAAGCTGAAGGAGTGACGGAGATGAGCGAGCTGGTGATGATGGAGGCCGCGCTCTTTCAGTTGCGCGCCGCGCTCGGGGACGATCCCGAGCTGCTGGCCATGCGCCTCAGCGCGGACGTGCTCGCGAACGCGGTGGCGGCGGCAAAGGACAACGGCATCAACGCGGCGCGCGTGAACGACATCGAGTTCGCGCTCAACGATCTCGTGTCCGCCGTCGATGATGCGGGTGCGCCGGACGCGGTCTGTTCCGCGATCGCGCTGCTGCAGAACGACACCGCGGCGCTGCGGCGCGCGAACGCGCTTCCTCCCGAAACGATCCAGGCCATTCGCGATCTGCAGCTGCGCCTGCGCGCGCGCGGCAAGGCCATGGAGCGCAGCCAGTATCGTGTGGAAGGCACCGAGGCCGAGCCGCTGCCCCATCCGCGCGCGGAGCTCCGTGAGCTGGCCATTCCGCTCGCGCGTCAACTCGCGGCCGCGGGGTTCGTGACGCCGGTGCTCGATCAGCTCATCGCCGAGCCGGAGGAGTTCCGGTATCACTCCATCAATGAACTGGTGGATGAGCTGGACGTGATCGCCGGCGGGTAGGGCGGTTGACGCGTGTATAGACGTGGGTCTATACTTCTGCGGCGATGGCGCAACGAGCAAAGATCTTCACGAACGGTGGCAGCCAGGCCGTTCGTCTCCCCAAATCATGCCGGTTTCCCGACGATCAGCGTGAAGTGCTGGTACGTCGCGTTGGGCGCCGTGTAATCCTCGAACCGGCTGACGAGTGGAGCAGCGAATTCGTGAGTACGCTCGGTGGATGGAGCGGTGATCTCGAACGTCCTCACGCAAAGCCGATCTCGAAGAAAAAGGATCCTTTCGAGTGAGGCCGACTTTCATGCTCGACACCGACAGCGTGAGCTTCGCGCTGCGCGGTCAGGGGAAAGTGGCTGCGCGCGTTCTCGAGCACCGGCCGTCGGAAATCTGCATCAGTGCCATAACCCTGGCAGAATTGCGGTACGGCGCTGCGCGGCGAAAATCCGCCAAGCTTTACGACCTTATCGATGCATTCACGGCGAGCATCGCGGTCATGCCCTTTGACGAGGGATGCGCCGCTCATTTTGGTGTCGTCGCCAGCGAGTTGGCTGAGCGCGGCTCACCCATCGGTGAGTATGACGCCCTGATCGCTGCGCACGCTGTTGCTCTGGAACTGACGCTCGTCACCAACAACGTCAAACATTTCTCGCGCGTCGCCGGGTTGCACGTCGAGAATTGGCGGTAGCGGGTAGCGCGATCGTCAGGCCTGGAACACGATCTCCCCGTCGAAGATCGTCATCTCCACCTGCACGTCCGCGATGCGCTCCGGCGCGATGGTGAAAAGGTCCTCCGACAGCACGGCCACGTCCGCGAGCATGCCCGGCGCGATGCGGCCGATCTCGTGCTCGGCGAACATGGCGTAGGCGTTGTGGATGGTGTAGCAGCGCAGCGCTTCTTCGACGGTGATGTTCTGCTCGGGAATCCAACGGCGCGTCACCGCGGCGGCAATGCCGAGGAGCGGGTTGAGCGGGGCGACGGTCCAGTCGGAGCCGAACGTCACCATGGCGCCGGCGTCGATCAGCGAACGAAAGGCATACGCCGACTTGGCGCGCTCGCTGCCGATCCTCGTCTCCGCCCAGCGTCCGTCGTCGATCGCGTGGTACGGCTGCATCGATGCAATGACGCCGCTGCGGGCAAAGCGCTCGATCAGCGAGGGATCGAGATGCTGTGCGTGCTCGATGCGGAAACGGCGCGCGCGTGTGCCGGAGTGCGATTCGAAGATCGACAACACATCCGCGTTGGCGCGATCGCCGATGGCGTGAATGGCGATCTGCAGTTCGTGGGCATCGGCATCCTCGACCCACTTCGCCATCGAGCCGTCCGCCATCTCGCGCATTACCAGGCCGCAGTGATCTTCGTCGCTGAATGGCTCGCGCATCGCCGCGGTCGCCGATCCGAGCGACCCGTCCGCGAATCCCTTCAGCCCGCCGACGCGCAGGCGCTCGCTGCCGAAACTCTTCTCGATGCCCGCGTTCTGCAGGCGCTCGTAGCTGCCGATGGGCATGAACAGCGAGACGCGCGCGGTGAGCTCGCCCGCCCGCGCGAGCCGCTGGTACGCGCGAAAGTCGTCGAACGCCTCGGCGCTCATGCCCATGTCGCAGAACGACGTCACGCCGAATCGCGCCGCCTCGCGCAAGGCAGCTCGCGCCGCGGCGATGCGTTCCTCGATCGACGGCGGCGGGACGATCGCGGCGACGAGCGCCATGGCCGCGTCTTTGAGCAAGCCGGTGGGCTCGCCGCCGGCGTCGCGCACGATCGTTCCTCCCGCGGGATCGGGAGTGTCGCGCGTGATCCCGGCCAGCCGCAGCGCGCGCGTGTTCGCGAGCGCCATGTGCATGTCCTGCCGGTGCAGGAACGCGGGCTGCGCGCGCGTGGCGGCGTCGATCATCTGCCGCGACGGCAACGCATTCGGGGTCCAGCGTTGTTCATCCCAGCCGCCGCCGAGAATCCATCCGTCGCATGCATGCGCGGCGATGCGCGCCACGAATTCATCCGCCGATGCGGCGTCGCGCAACTGTACGCGCGACAGCTGCAAGCCGCCGGTGATGAAGTGCACGTGATTGTCGATGAAGCCCGGTACGGCGAGGCGGCCGCGCAGATCGATCACGCGCGCGCCGGGAGGAATGGGTGCATCGACGGCAGCGATGCGGTTGCCTTCGATGAGGACGCTGGCGGCGAATCTGTCGCCGGTCCAGATCGGCCCGTTCGTCAGCGCAAGCGTGGCTATTCGTCTTCCTTGATTTGCTGGGCGAGATAGTTCTGGATGCCCACCTGCTGGATGAGCGTCATCTGCGCTTCGATCCAGTCCACGTGCTCTTCCTCATCCTCGAGGATCTCTTCGAGCAGATGGCGGCTGTTGTTGTCGCCCTTCTCGCGGCACAGCTCGATGCCTTCATTCAGCCGAGGCAGCGCTTCCAGCTCCAGCGCGTAGTCGGATTTCAGGATCTCCTCGACGTCTTCGCCGATGGTGATCTTGCCGAGGCGCTGCACGTTGGGGATGCCTTCGAGGAACAGGACGCGCTCGATGAGCTCCTCGGCGTGTTTCATCTCGCCGATGGAGTGCTTGCGGACCACCTTGTGGAGTCGCTCGTATCCCCAGTTCTCGCACATCTCGCCGTGCACGAAATACTGGTTGATGGCCGTGAGCTCGGCCGTCAGCACGTCATTGAGAACCTCGATGATTTTCGCGTCGCCCTTCATGGGGCGGAGGTTATCACGCGTGCGCGTTGGTGGTTGCGGTTCCGGCGGGGAGGCAGGCGGGGCACGGAACGGCTGCGGCTGGTGGCGCGGCGGCCGCCGCGGCTTGCGCGAGCATGCTGCGCAGGCTGTTGTGGCAGGAGCCGCATTGATCGCCGATGCCGCAGCGCTGCAGATCGCGAACGGTGGTGGCGCCGTTGTCGATGGCTCTGTTGATGTCCCGATCGGATTTGCCGCGGCAGATGCAGATGATCACTGGTCCGGTATTCCTTGCGTCAGACTGGCTTGCACTTGAGACTCAGTCTCAGGCAGTAATCATCCTATGCTGACTCCGATTCGTCAAGTGTGGAATCTCGATTGCAATGATTTCGGAGCGTGAAACGGCTTATTTTTCTGACATTTACGTGTCTGCTCTGGAGTCTGCCTTCGTTCGCCGACCTCCGCCTGCAGATCGACCTCTCCGAGCGCGAGCTGGCCGTCGTCGAGAACGGCGAGATCATCGAGCGCTTCCCCATCGCCATCGGAAAAGACAGCTATCCGACTCCCGAGGGATCGTTCAAGATCCGCAAAGTGATCTGGAATCCGTCGTGGGTTCCGCCCGATTCGAAGTGGGCGCGCGGCAAATCGTCGAAGCCGCCTGGCCATCCCGAAAATCCGATGAAGCTCGTGAAGATGTTCTTCAAGGAGCCGGACTACTACATCCACGGCACCGGCGATGACGATTCGCTCGGCCAGGCCGAGTCGCACGGCTGTATCCGCATGAGCAAGGAAGACGTCACGCGCGTCGCGCAGCTGGTGATGGCGCACGGCGGCAAGCCGATGCCGGAGCCGTGGTATCGCCGCATTTTCCGGCGAAAGATCACCAGGGTCGTGTATCTGACGGAGCCGATTCCGGTCGAGATCTACGGGTGATGTGACGAGTACCTCGGAGTGCCTCGGTGCCTCGGGTTCCTCGGAGTGGGCTCTGCCGCCGAGGAACTCCGAGGAACTCCGAGGAACCGAGGCACCGCAATTACGGGTGATCGAAGATGGCGAGGTAGCGCAGCACGTTTGGATACGGCGGATCGGCCGGCAGTTTCACGGACGGCATTCCGAGCTGGTGCGCGAGGAGCTCCGCCTCTTCGCGCAGCTCGGTCTGCTCGACGCCCTCGGCACGCGCGCGGCGGAGCTCGCGTCGCGCGGACTCGATGTCGCCTGACGCGAATGCTTCCCGCGCACGGATGAGCGACAACGCCTCGCGGTCGAGTCCGCGCGTGCTCCACGCGCGCCACGCCTGCGATCCGATGCGGATGCCCAGCACGCGCAGCGCCGCCTGAGGCGCGCCGGACGGAGCGACGACCGCCGCATCCTCGAGCTTGCGATCGCGCTCCTCGGCGTCGCCGATGCGATGCGCGGCGTACGCGGCAAGCGCCGACGAGGTGAAGATGCGGTACGTCAGTCCAAGCTGCCGCGCACGCGCCACGCTCGCGGCGAAGCGGCGTTGCGCTTCCGCCCACTCGCCGCGTCGCAACAACGCCACTCCCGCGAGCTCGCGCGACTCCGCTTCCATGCCGCCCAGTCCTTCATTGCCGGCGTCCTGCGCAGCCCGATCGAACAGCGCGGCCGCGCGTGCCGCATCGCCGCGGCTCCACGCGATGCGTCCTTCGGTGTAGTGCAGCAGCGCCGGACGATTGACGAGGCGGCTCTTGCGCAGATCGCGTTCCGCGCCGTCCGAGTCGCCGAGGGATGCGCGATCGGCAAGCACGAGCATCAGGCGGCGATCGTCGGGCTTCTCGACGTCAATCTGCATCAGCTCGCGCCGCGCCGCTTCGCGATCGCGATTGCCGAGGTAGATGTGCGCCGCCGCGAGCCGCAACCGCCACGCGCCCGGCCGCAGGTCGAGCGCCGACTTCGCGAGCGCCAGCTCCTGCTGGCCGTTGCTGCTCGCGACCGCGAGATAGCGCGCCAGCAGCGACTCGTACGCGGATGCGCCGCCGAGCCGCTTGTCCGTTTCCACCGTCCAGTATCGCGCGCGCTCGAAGTTCCCCGCCGCGTCGGTGAAGCTCGACAACAGCGCGGATGGAATCGCGGTCGCGGAAGGGCGCCGCCACGCCTCCTCCAGCAGCTCCATCGCCTTCGGGCGATTGCCTTCCGCGTCGGCGCGCAATGCGAGTCCGATCAGCCGCTTCGTTTCCTGGTCGCCGCGGATGTCGGAGGCGCGGATGTCGTATCCGTGATCGAGCTGCGGATCTCTGAGAGAGACGAACGCGCCGATGAGGGCGACGATCGCGATCGAGGCGACCAATGCGATCGCGATCCGCCGGCCGCGCGTGCGGCGCAGCGGCGCACGCATCGCGCGCGACACGCGCTCGCCCGCGAGCAGCGCGCGCAACTCGATCGCGAGCTGGCCCGCTTCGCGCGGGCGGTCGTGCGGGTCCTTCTGCAGGCAGCGTTGCACGAGCGCATCGAGATCGCGCAGCAGCGGCTCGCCGGTCATCTTCAGCCGCGGCGCGTCATCGTGCAGCAGCGCGACCATTCCCTGCGCGGACGAAGCGCGCTCGAACGGCAGGTGTCCGGCCAGCAGTTCGAACAGCATGCAGCCGAGCGCGAAGACGTCCGTGGCCGGACTCGTCGCGCGTGCTTCGAGCTGCTCCGGTGCGAGATAGCCGACCGTTCCGATCACGATGCCCGGTTCCGTCGGCAGCATCTCCGTCACCGCGCCTGCGCCGCGCGCGCCGAAGATGCCGCTCGCGCTGCGCGCCAGGCCGAAGTCGAGCACCTTCACGCGGCCTTCGCGGGTGATGAAGATGTTCTCCGGCTTGAGATCGCGATGGACGATGCCGCGCGCGTGTGCGGCGGCCACGCCGTCGGTGACGGCGAGCAGGATCTCGAGCGCCTCGCGCGTCGCGGGACGATCGCGGTTGAGGCGCGTGCGCAGCGTTTCCCCTTCCAGCAGCTCGGTGACGGCGTAATGGATGCCGTTCTCGCTGCCGAAGTCGAAAATGGCCAGGATGTTCGGATGTGAGAGTGCCGCCACGGCGCGCGCCTCGCGATGGAAACGATCCAGCGCAACGCGATCGTGTTCGAGATGCGAGGGCAGCACTTTGATGGCCACATCGCGGTGCAGCCGTGCGTCCTCGGCGCGATAAACCTCGCCCATCCCGCCGACCGCAACGAGGTCGAGGATCGTGTAACGGCCGAGCGTCGTGCCGGGGTGGAGCAACGGGGCGATTATCGCCGGTTGGCTTTACCTGATGGCCTGGAGGAGCGCCAGCAACCGTCTCCAACCTTCGTCATGCGCCGTCCGGTTGGCCTCGGACGCATCGGGCATTTCGCCCAGGCGCATGAACGCGTGACCGGCGCCTGTGTAGATCACGGGCTCGAATCTCTTGCCGTGTTTTTCCATCAGTGCACGCGAGGTCTCGATGGTCGCGTTCACGCGCTCGTCGGCGCCGCCGTAAAAGCCGTACACCGGCGCCTCGATGCCGGTGACGCCGGCGTCGGTCGACGGTCCGGTGCCGTAAAACGGGAACGCGGCCGTGAGTCCGTCGATGGTGTTGGCCGCCTCCCACGTGCGCGCGCCGCCCCAGCAGAATCCGGCCACGGCCAGCTTGCCATTCGCGGACGGCAACGCGCGGACGTAGCTCGCCGACGCCGCGAGATCGGCCGCAACCTGTTGTGGCGGCAGTTTCGAAATCGCCTCGCGCGCCGCATCCTCGGATGGGAAATCCTTCGTCCGTCCGCCGCCCGGCGCCGACCCGGAAAGCATGTCCGGCGCGATGGCGATGTAGCCTTCCTCCGCCAGCCGGTCCGCAACGGTGCGCACCCAATCGGTCAAGCCGCGGTTCTCGTGAATGACCACGACCGCGCCCGACTTTGTGCTCGATTGCGGATACACGACATACGCGTGCAACGGGCGTCCGGCGCTGTCGATCGTCACCCACTCATCGTGGCGAGGAGTGGTCTCGAGCCGTTGGTTTGCAGCCGGAACGACGTGGTTGCATGCGGCGGTGAACAGGAGCGCGGCGAAAAAAGCGAATGTGCGCATATGCACGAAGTGTACGCATGCGCACGTCCCCTCACTCGTACCGCAACGCCTCGATCGGATGCAGCGCCGCCGCCTTCCGCGCCGGGTAGTAACCGAAGAACACGCCCACCGCGCCGGAGAACACCACCGCGATGAGCATCAGCACCGGCGAGATCACGGTCTCCCATCCGGTGAAGTGCCCGAGCACTTTCGAGCCGATCACACCGAGCGCGAGGCCGATCAAGCCACCGAGGATGCCCATGACGATGCTCTCGACCAGGAACTGCGTGAGCACGTCCGAGCCACGCGCGCCGATGGCTAGACGGATGCCGATCTCGCGCGTTCTCTCCGTCACCGAGACCAGCATGATGTTCATGATGCCGATGCCGCCGACGAGCAGCGAGATCGATGCGATCGCCGCGAGCAGCAAGGTCATCACTTTCGTGCTGCCTTCCGCCGCCTCGGCGAGGTCGTTCTGATTGCGCACCGTGAAGTCTTCGGCGTCGTTTTCGCCGAGGCGCCGCGATTCGCGAAGCAGCACGCGGATTTCCTCCTGCGCCGCGACGATGTCGCCCTCGGAAGCGGTGCTGGCGAGGATCTGCGGCAGGAACGAGCGTCCCGACAGCGCGGCCTTCATGGTCGTGTGCGGAATGATCACCACATCATCCGAGTCGCTGCCGCTGGCGGTCTGCCCTTTCGGCGCGAGCACGCCCACGACATCGAACGGCACATTGCGGATCTGCACCTCCTGGCCGACCGGATCGGTGCCCGGGAAGAGCTGATTCGCGACGGTCGTGCCGAGCACCGCCACCTTGCGCATCGACGCGACGTCTTCCGGCGCGAAGAAGGCGCCGGATGCGGTCTGCCAGTCGCGGATGACCTGGTAGTCGACGTCGACACCGTTGATCATCGTGCGCCAGTTGCCTGCCTCGCCGATCACCTGCGTGCGGCTGACGATCACGGGCGAGACCGCGGTCACGACCTGCGCCTCGCGGCGGATCTTCTCGACGTCGTCGAGTGAGAGGTTCGGGAACGCCTGCGCGCCCTGGCTCACGCCGCCCTGCTGCGCGGCGCCGGGCGTGATCACGATCATGTTCGTGCCGAGGTTGTTGATCTGGGCGCGGATGCGCGAGCGCGCGCCGAAGCCGACCGCCACCATCACGATGACCGCGGCCACGCCGATGATGATGCCCAGCATCGTGAGCGCCGCGCGCATCTTGTTCTTCTGGATGCTCTGCGTGGCCAGTTTGATCAGGATGGTCGTCTTCATGCTGCCGCCTTCTCGAGGTCCTCGGCCGCCATGCGGCGGTTCTTCACCGGCTCGTCGCGCACGATGCGGCCATCGCGGACTTCCACGATGCGCTTCGCGTAGATCGCCACCTCCGGCTCGTGCGTGACCAGCACGATCGTGACGCCTTCTTCGTTCAGTTCCTGGAACAGCGCCATCACTTCGATGGTCGTGTGCGTGTCGAGATTGCCGGTCGGCTCGTCCGCGAGCACGAGCGCGGGCGACGTGACCAGCGCGCGTGCGATGGCCACGCGCTGCTGCTGTCCGCCGGAAAGCTCGCTCGGCTGATGGTCGAGCCGCGATCCGAGGCCGACGCGTTCGAGCGCGGCGACGGCCAGCGCCTTCGTGTCGCGCTTCCTCCCGCTGCGGTCGTACAGCAACGGCAGCTCGACATTGTCGACCGCGGTCGTCCGCGGCAGCAGGTTGAAGCCCTGAAACACGAAGCCGAGTTTCTGATTGCGGATCGCGGCCAACTCGTTGCGTCCGAGGCCGTCGACGCGCACGCCGTCCAGCTCATACGAGCCGGAGCTGGGCGAGTCGAGACAGCCGAGGAGATTCATGAGCGTCGACTTGCCGGAGCCCGACGTGCCCATGATCGCCACCAGCTCTCCGCGGCCGATGGTCAGATCGATGCCGCGCAGCGCGTGCACTTCGTTCGTGCCGCTGGTGTACGTCTTGGTGAGTGCTTCGGTGCGGATGACCGTCATCAGAAGCCTCCCGGACGCCGTCCGCGCTGTTGTTGGTTGTCGTTCTGGAACGGCGATGCGCTCGAGGAGCTCGCGTTCGCGGACTGCGGCTGCACGGTGCCGGCGACGACCTTCATCCCTTCCTTCAGATCGCGACCGCGGATTTCGGTCGTCGAGCCGTCGGTGAGTCCGGTGCGTACGCGGACCGGCGTGAGCGTGCCTTTTGCGTCGACCGTGTAGATCGTGCCGAAGCCGCCGCTGCGCGTGCGCTGGCCGTTGGCGTTGCCTTGTTCGCGTGTGCGTTCGCGTGTGCGTTCGCGCGTGCGTTGGCGCGTGCGCTGCTGCGCCGGTGCCGTCTCCGTTTTGGCCACGACCGCATCGTCCGCGGGCTTGAAGCGCAGCGCCGCGTTCGCGATCTTCAACACGCCGTCGGCGCTTTCGGTCAGAAACTCGACGCGCGCGGTCATGCCGGGGAGGAGCTTCTTCTCCGGATTCGCCACCGCCACGACCACCGTGTAGTTGACGACGTTCTCGTTCGTCGCGGACTGCAGGCGCACCTGCGCGACTTCGCCTTCGAAGGTCTGGCCGCTCAGCGCCTGGACGGTGAACTTCACCTTCTGCCCTTCCTTGATGCGGGCGATGTCGCCTTCGCCGACGCTGGCCAGGATCTGCATGTTGCGCAGGTCGTTGGCGATCAGGAAGAGCTGCGGCGCGGAAAGGCTCGCGGCCACGGTCTGGCCGTGGTCGACGTTGCGTTCCACGACCACGCCGTCGATCGGCGCGTAGATGTTCGTGTACTCGAGGTTCTGTTTCGCGCGATCGAGCGCGACGCGCGCCGACTTGACGTTCGCGCGTGCGACGTCGAGCGAGGAGTCCGTGGTCTCGAACTCACTGCGCGCGACCAGGCCGCTGGTCATCAGCTCGCGGCTGCGGTTGTAGTCGCGCTGCGCCTGGAGGAGCTGCGCCTGCGCGCGCTCGACCGAGGCTTGCGCGTCGGTCACGGCCTGCTGCTGCAGCATCGGATCGATGCGCGCGAGCAGCTGCCCTTTCTTGACGACGTCGTTGTAGTCGACGAACAGCTCGGCGATCTGCCCCGACACCTGCGTTCCGACGCTCACGGTGCGTACCGCGTTCAGCGTGCCGGTCGCGGAGACCGTCGATGCGATGTCGCCGCGCTCGACGGCGGTGAAGCGATAGGTGGTCGTTCCCTTCGCGAACGCGGTGCGGTGCACGAGCACGGCAACCACCGCGATCACGGCCAGGAGCCCGACGGCGATGAACGATTTCTTTTTCATGATGAAGGGGATAACGGCGGGGCGGCGGTTGTGCTTTCGCGTTTGAAGCGAGTTGCACGTGCATGTCATGAACTGCACGACGCACGTCGCGCAAATGAAACGGGAGGCGTTTCCGCCTCCCGTTTCGTGTACCGCGACGTCAGTCTCTTCAGAACCGCTGGCCGCGCTGGCCACGCTTCGCGGCACGCTCCGCCTTCAGCGCGTCCCACTGCGCGCGCTGATCGGGGGTGAGGAGGGCCAGGATGCGCTCGTGCTGTGCGCTGCGCAGTTCCTTCATCCGCGCGTGCTGCGACTTCGCGGTGGCCTTGAGCTGCTCGACGCGGGCGGCGTCGCCGGCTTCCTTCGCCGCGCGGATCTGGCGGCGCGTGTCGCGCGCCTGATCGAAGAAGGCCTTGTTCTCGTTGCGGAACGCCGTCTGCGCGTCCTTGATCTGCTGCTTCTGCGCGTCCGAGAGGTTCAGCTTCTGCGCGAAACGCTGACCGAACGCGTGACCGCCGCGTCCGCCACGTCCCCGCTTGCCGCCTTCATGCGGCGCCGCGAATGCGAGCGTGGACGAGAGCGCCACCACTGCTGCTGCCGTAAACCATTTCTTCGTGTTTTTCATGGGCTTTACGTCTCCTTGTTGCCGGGATAGACGTTCCGTTCCGCGATTCTGTTTCGCCCGCGAAACGAGCTGCACCGGCGTGTCACGAACTGCACCGGGGCGGTGGGGCGGGCGGTTATCCTGCCGGGGACTGTGACGCCGCAACCGCACGAAAAGTTTACCCTGAGCACCCGCGAGATCGTGCTGATCTTCGCCTTCTGGACCTTTCTGGCCACGCTCTCGGCGGCGAATCGCCTGCTCGATCCGCGCGGGTTCGGCTTCCGAATGTCGTCGCCGGCGGGGCCGATCGCGCTGGCGTACATCGAGTCGTGGATCTGGGCCGCGTTCACGCCGTTCATCCTCTGGCTCAGCAGCCGGTCGCTGAGCCGGCCCGGCGAACGGACGCAGCCGCTCTGGTTGCGCATCCCATTGCTCCTGCTGATCGGCGTCGGCGTGGCCATCGCCGTTTACGCGCTGCTCGATCTGGCGCGGTTCCTGGTCATCGATCCGCCGATCGTCATGCGCCGCCGCGGCGGCCGCAGCGCGTTTTCTCCGTTGCGCGAGATCGGACGCCTGCGCTTCCTCAATCAACTGCTCATCTATCTGGCTGTGCTCGCCACCGGCTTTGCGCGCGAGTTTTTCCTGCGCGACCAGCGCCGCCAGCGGCAGGAGGCGCATCTGCAGGCGCAGCTCGCCGAGGCGCGGCTGGATGCGCTGCGGATGCAGATCAATCC